>NZ_FNCE01000001.1:326775-653550 GCF_900100655.1 Limimonas halophila | reverse complement strand
GGCGAAGCCCTTGCCCGCCTCGCCGGCGCGCGCCGCCTCGATCGTGGCGTTGAGGGCGAGCAGGTTGGTCTTCTCCGCGATGTCCTGAATCTGCTGGATGACGTCGCCGATCTGGTCCGCCGCCTGCGCCAATGATTGCACCTGCTGGGTGGCCTTGTCGGCCTCGCCGCTGGCCTCGCGCGCCGTTTCCGAGGACTGGCTGATGCGGTCCGAGACCTCGCGGATCGACTGCGTCAGCTCCTGCGAGGCCGAGGCCACGGTCTGCACGTTGCCCGAGGCGCGCTCCGCCGCCTCCGCGACGTTGCCGGCCTTGCTCTTGGCGTCCTGGGCGACCGAGCTCATCGTGTTGGCGGTGCCGTCGAGCTGGGCGCCCGCCGCGCCCACGCGCTCGATGATGCTGCCGACCTCGTTCTCGAAGCGGTCGGCCAGCTCGTGCATCGCCCGGCGGCGCTCTTCGGCCGCGCGCTCGCGCTCCTCGTCGGCACGGCGGTTGGCTTCCTGCGCCTCCGCCATGCCGTCGCGGAAGACCACCAGCGCGCTCGCCATCTCCGAGATCTCGTCGTGGCCGCGCGTGTCGATCTCCGCCTCCAGATCGCCGCCCGCGACCTGCTGCGTCTGCGCCGTCAGGCGGTCCAGCCGGCGCCCGAAGCTGCGGCCCACGTAGAGCCACGCCACCAGCCCCGCGATCACCAGGCTCGCCACCGCGATCCCGGCCAGCCACATGCGGCCCTGGGTGACGGACGCGTTCACGGTGGACCGGCCTTCATCCACGGCCGAGCGGGCATCGGCGACGACCTGCTTCACCTGTGTCTCGATGGCCGAAGCGGCGGATCGGGCCTGGTCCAGAGCCTGCGTGGCCGCATCGGCAGCCGTGAGCTGCTGGCGCCGCAGCGCGAATACGCTGTCGTCGCCCTGGCCGAGTGTCAGAAGCTGACCGGCCTGCTTCTTGATCGTGCTCCCCTTCTCGCGGTCGCCGAGCTTGCCGATGTTGTGCTTCAGCGTGTTCCGCGCCTCCTGGAACTGCGTTTGCAGGGCGTCGATGGCCTTGGGATCGGCCGCATTGCCGCCCGTGGCCAGGAGTCCAGCGATGCGGTTCGCCGACGCCCGGATGCGCAGATACGTCGTCAGGTACTGCATCTCCTCGTTGACCAGGGTGGAGATGCGCTCGGCGTTGCTGGCCGCATAGCTCTGCGCCCGCTGCGTCATCTTCTTCTTGGTCGCATCGGCGATCTTGATGAGCTTTTCCTGAATGGACTCCTGGGCACTGCGGGCCGTGCGCAAGCGGCGGTCGAGCTTGCTCGCGGCGCTCTTGCTGTCTTCTTCCAGCGCCTTCCGCTGCAGCGTCAGGATGTCCTGGTCGCCGAGCGCGAAAGTGCGGATCTGGTCCAGCCTCGTCTTCGCGCCAGCAGTCCACTCGGTCTCCGGAATCCGCTCGATGTGGGGGCCGAAGCGATCGAACGAATCCTTGATGTTGTTGCGAATGAAATTGAGTTTCGCCGGGATTTCGACCATCGGCACGCGCGCGAACTGCTCCAGCACGCGGTTGACCCCGGCGCGCACAACGAGGACCGAGCGCAGCGTCGAAACGTCCTCATTCATGAGGCTGTTCATCGTGCGCACGCTCTTGGCGCTGACGTCCGCCGAGCCCTGGACCAACGCCTTCTCCGCCGCCTTCATCTTGGGATCGAGCGTTTCGAGCAGCGCTTCGTGACGCTCGCCCACCTTCGATTCCGCGGCGGCCAACTGCCGCTTCGCCGTCAGGCGCTCGGCGACGGCGTCGTTCAGGTTGCTGACGGCGGTGGTCATCGCGTCGATCTGGCCGCGCACCGTCTCGACCGCCCCGTCGGCCCCGGTACCCTGTGAAAGCTCGTCCAGGTGGCCGCGCACGCGTTTCACCCGGGTGTTCAGCGCGCTCATGGCCTGCTCACGCTGCTCACCGCTCTGCGCGCCGGCCAGCCGCGGCGCCGCCGCCGTCAGCGCCGTGCTTTCCCGCGACAGCGTAAGGGCGCTGGCCATGCGGGGCATGTGCTCCTGCGCGACCTCGTCGACCGCGCCGGTGACGGTGTTGAACGCCACCCAGCCAACGCCGCTGGCCACCAGCGTCAGGGCGGCCACGCCGCCGAAGGCCGTGAACAGGCGCGCTTTCACCCCGAACCGGCGGCGGGCGCGAGCCGCGGGCGCCGCGGTCGACTCCTGAGTGCCCGGATCCGCGTCCGCGCTGCTTTCGGTGCTTACCGGATCCGCGTGCTCCTCGCGATCGGTGGGTGTCATGGATGGGGCCTCCCTGACGTGATCTCCCCGCTGCGCGCGCTTCTTGTGCTTGTGCTCGCTCAAATCGCGCGTTTCTTGTTTCAGGCTGTTCATGGATTTATTAACATAAAATTAAGGATCACCATAAGAGGTAGTCGCAACAAAGATATTTTCAAATCGGAAAATCAGCACTGGTCTGAAATCGCGCCCACCCGCTGCGCACCTGGAAAAGGCACGCAATTCCCCGCAAGGTTTTGACACCTCGTCCCACCACGAACTCTGAATGAGGACACCGCTTACTGCGTGTTTTTCGGCGTGGAGTGCGGCTTCAACAGTTGTTCCACCCGCTTGCGCAAATCGGCAAGCTGCGGCGCATCCTCGGGGAGCTGTTGCAGCGCTTTGTCGAAGAGCCGCCGCGCCTTTTCGCGCTCACCCCTGGCGGCTGCTTCCATTGCAACGAACCACAGCGCCTGCGGGTGCTTGGGGGCGATCTCCAGCATGCGGCGAGACACGGCGATGGCCTTGGCGGTCTTGCCCGAGCGTTGCAACGCCCGCGCGTAGCGCGCCAGGAGATCAACGTCCTCGGGCGCCAGTTCGACCGCCTTCGCCAGGGCGTCGCGCGCCTTGGCGGGCTTGTCCAGTACGGTGTACGAGCGCGCAAGCCGCTTCCAACCAGCCAGATCATCGGGATTGTGGTCCAGCCGGGTGGCGAGGCGCTCGACCATGCCGCGGATCATCTCGCGGCGCTGATCCGGCGACATCTCCCGGGCCGCCTGCAGCTCCTCGCGGGTCGGGCCGGCGGGTTGCTGCCCCGCTCCGTTCGCCACACGCGCGAAGGTGCTGCCGGGCTCGATGCCGAGGCGCTTTTCCGCCTTGCGCATCTGTTCCTTCACGCTTCCCAGCCACGGCGCGTCCGACCCGGCGCGGCGGGCGAGCTTCGCCCAGATGTCCAGGGCCGCACGCGGTTCGCCCTGCTGGAAGCTGTGCAGCCCCAGGTAGAACGCGGCGCGCGGCATGCCGCCGCCCTCGGCCCGTGCGCGTTCGAAGGCTTCGCGGGCGGCTTCCGTCACGGTTCCGCCCTCGGCCATGACGAGCGCCTCGCCGTAGAGCGCACGCGTCGCCGGTCCGGCGCCGACCTCCAGCGCCTGTTTGAGCGCCCGCGCCGCCTCGCCGTAGCGCTCGCGGCGCATGCGCACCTCGCCCAGCCGCCGCCAGGCGTCGGCGTCCTCGGGGCGCTCGCGCAGCCGCGCCTGGAGCTTGCGCGCCGTCTCGATGAGCTGGCCGCTTCCGCTGCCCGCCGTCGCGAGGCCCCGCTGCCCGCCGACGTCCTCGCGCGCGGCGAGCGGCCGGTCCGGCGTGCCGGGGGCGCCGAGGTCCAGGTAGAGTCCGAGCGCCGCCGCCGGGACGAGCACCGCAAGTGCCACGGCCGCCATGCGCCGCCACGCCGGCGCGGACCGGGACGCGTTCCCACCCTGGCGCCGCCGGTCGGCGTCCAGAATGCGGCGGCCGATTTCCGTGCGCGCGGACTCGGCTTCCTGGTCGTCCAGCAGGCCGGCGGCGTGGCTGCGCTCCACCTCGGCGAGCTGGTCGCGGTAGACGGCGAGGTCGTAATCCGCCGCCCGGCGCTGGCGCAGGCCGCCGCGCACCAGCGGCGTCACCAGCACCGCGACAACCGTGGCCGTCATCAGGGCGGCGGCGATCCAGAACATCAGCTCTCCCGATCGTCGCGGCCGGTTTCGCCCCGGTCGGGCGTGTCATCGGCCAGCAGCGCGTCCAGCCGCGCCCGCTCGGCGTCCGTCAGCCCGCCGGTTTCCGCCGGCATCCGCCGGGCGCGCAGGAAGTAGACGACCACCCCGGCCGCGCCGATCAGCAGTAGCACCGCCGGCCCGTACCACAGCGCGTAGGTGGACGGCTTCACCGGGGGATCGAGCAGCACGTAATCGCCGTAACGCTTGGTCAGGTAGGCCTTGATCTCGGCATTGCTCTCCCCCGCCGCGACGCGCTCGCGCACCAGGTCCCGCATGTCCCTGGCAAGCTCGGCATTGGAGGTGGCGATGGGCTCGTTCTGGCACACCATGCAGCGGAGCTGCTGGAAGAGCTCTCGCGCCCGCTCGCGCTCCGCGGCCGTGTCGAGCTGCGTGGTGGCCGGCACAGCCGGGCTCATCGACAGCGCCAGGAGCATCACGAGGGTCGCGAGCGCGCGCCGCATCGTCTCAGGCCTCCGGCCGCGCCGTACGAAGGGCGGGCTCGGTGACCTTGGGGTCGGGCTGCGCGGCGCTCCCCGCAAGGGCCTTGCGGCGTTTCGGCGCGCCCACGCGCAAGCGCCGGTCGCTCAGCGACACGATCCCGCCGAGGGCCATCAGCCCCGCGCCGATCCAGATCCAGGTCACCATGGGCTTGAAGAAGAGCCGCCCGGTGTAGCCCGTCCCCTCGCGCCGCTCGCGGATGGCGGCGAAGAGGTCGCCCAGCGGCCGGGGCGCGATGCCGGTTTGGCTGGTGGTGCGCCCGCTGACGACGTATTCGCGCCGGCCGGGCGTCAGGGTCGCGATCCGTTCGCCGTCGGCGCGGACGGTGAAGCGCCCGCGCTGCTCGGTCCAGTTGGGGCCCTGCACCCGCTCCACGCCGTGGAAGGTGAAGCTGTAGGCGCCGACCTCGATGGTCTGGCCGGGCTCGACGCGGCCGATGTACTCCGCTTCCCACAGCGTCGAGGCCGCCATGCCCACGATGGCGACCGCGACGCCCAGGTGGGCCAGGCTCATGCCCCAGCCGGCGCGCGGCAGGCCCTTGGCGCGCCGCCACCACGTCGCCGGGCCGCCGCCCTTGGTGACGCCGCAGCGTTCGGCGAGTTCCGTCACCACGGCCGCGGCCAGCCACACCGCCAGCGCGATCGCGAGCACGCCCAGGATGTCGCGTTGCCACAGCACGAAGCCGACGGCCACGGCCGCGGCGGCGGTCACGGCAAAGGCCACCTTGAGCCGCTGCAGCACCCCCGGCAAGTCGCCGCGCTTCCAGCCGAGCATCGGCCCCACGCCGAGCGCCGCCACCAGCGGCAGCATCAGCGGGATGAAGGTGGCGTTGAAGTACGGCGGCCCCACGGAGACCTTCTCCGCGCCCACGGCCTGGATCACCAGCGGATAGAGGGTGCCCAGGAACACCGTCGCGGCGGCGGCCGTCAGCAGCAGGTTGTTGAGAACGAGCGCGCCCTCGCGGCTGATGGGCGCGAACAGCCCGCCGCCCTTCAGCGTGGGCGCGCGCCAGGCGTAGAGCGTCAGGCTGCCGCCGATCGCCATCACCAGCAGCGCCAGGATGAAGACGCCGCGATCCGGGTCGGTGGCGAAGGCGTGTACCGAGGTCAGCACGCCCGAGCGCACCAGGAAGGTGCCGATCAGGCTCATCGAGAAGGTCAGGATCGCCAGCAGGATCGTCCAGGTCTTCAGGGCGTCCCGGCGCTCGACCACGATGGCGGAATGCAGCAGCGCCGTCCCCGTCAGCCACGGCAGCAGCGAGGCATTCTCCACCGGGTCCCAGAACCACCAGCCGCCCCAGCCGAGTTCGTAATAGGCCCACCAGCTCCCGAGCGCGATTCCGGCCGTGAGAAAAATCCACGCCAGCAGCGTCCAGGGGCGCACCCAGCGCGCCCAGGCGGCGTCCACGCGCCCCTCGATCAGCGCCGCCACGGCGAACGCGAAGACGATCGAGAAGCCCACGTAGCCCGCGTAGAGCATGGGCGGATGGAAGGCGAGCCCGGGGTCCTGAAGCAGCGGGTTCAGCCCTTTCCCGTCGGCGGGCGGGTCGGTGAGGCGCGCGAAGGGGTTGGAGGTCAGCAGCGTGAACAGCAGGAAGCCAAAGGCGATCATCGCCTGCACGGCGAGCGTGCGCGCCTTCAGCGCCGGCGGCAGGTTGCGCCCGAAGCCGGCGACGATGGCCCCAAACAGCGCCAGCACGAGGACCCAGAGAACCATCGAGCCCTCGTGGTTTCCCCACACGCCGGTGACCTTGTAGAGCATCGGCTTCAGCGAGTGGGAGTTCGCCGCGACGTTCTGCACGCTGAAGTCGCTCACGACGTAGGCGTGCATGAGCACGCCGAACGCGGCGGCAACGAGCGCCAGCAGCGCGAACGCCGCCGGCGTGGCGAGCGCCATGAACGCGGGCACGCCGCGCTGCGCGCCCCACAGCGGGACCACGGCCTGGACCGCGGCCACGCAGAGCGCGAGAATAAGGGCGAAATGCCCGAGTTCGACCGTCATACGCCGCGTTCACACCTTTCCGCACCCGGATGCGCCGTCGCGGTGCACGCACCGCCCCAATCGTCATGTAACCGAGCGCGCCCGCCACGAAAAGGACCGGGCGCGCTCATGTCGCGCCACCGCGCGGGGACGCCATGACCGCAGAGCCGCCCATCTCCAAGGCGCCGCTGGATCACATGGGCCTGATCGCGGCGATGTCGCGGGATTTCGCGGAATCGCGCGACATCGACACGACGCTGGCGCGCGGGCTGGACCGCATTGCCGCGACCATGCGCGCGCAGGCGGCCTCCGTCTTCCTTTTCGACGAGTCCCGCACCGCGCTCGTCTGCCGCGCGTGCGTGGGACCGGTGGATCTGACGGGTGCCTCCCTGCCCGCCGACCGCGGCATCGTCGGGCGCACGGTCCGCGACCGCACGACTCAGCTGGTGCGCGACGCCGACGCGGACCCCGATTTCTCCGACCGCGTGGACCAGGCGACGGGCCTCACCACCCGCTCCGTTCTGTGCGCGCCGCTCAGCGTGCGCGACGAATGCCTGGGCGCGATCGAGCTGGTCAACGCCGCCACGGAAACGGGGCAGTTCAGCGACGCGGACGCCCGGCTGCTGGAAGCGCTCGCCGCCTCCGCCACGCTTGCCGTGATCAACGCGCGCATGACGGCCCAGGTGGTGGAACGCGAGCGGCTGCAGCGGGAGGTCGAGCTGGCCGGCGCCATCCAGCGCGCCTTCCTGCCGGGGGACCGGACGGCCGATTTCCCCGTCCACGGCACCACCCACCCCGCGCGCGAAATCTCCGGCGATTGTTACGACATCGTGAGCCGCGAGGATGGCAGCGTCTGGTTCATGGTTGCCGACGTCGCGGGCAAGGGGGTGAATGCGGCCCTGTTGATGGCCAAGACCGCCAGCCTCTTTCGCTACCTCGCCAAGACGGCGGCCGATCCGGCGGCGCTGCTGCACGACCTGAACGGCGAGGTGTGCGAAACCGGCACGCGCGGGTTGTTCGTCACGATGATTTGCGGCGTCCTGGCGCCGGACCGGCGCACGGTCCGGGTCGCGAACGCCGGGCACGAGGGCGGGCTGCTCGTCACCGCCGGTCCCGACCCCACGCACATCGGCACGCTGGCCGCGCAGTGCCCGCCGCTCGGCATCGCGCCCAGGCTGACCAGGGACCTCGCGGCGGACGGGGTGCCGCTCGCCGGCCGGCGGCTGTACCTGTTTTCCGACGGGGTGGCGGAAGCCATGGCGACATCCAGCGACCCCCACGGGGCCGGCCGCGTGCTCGATCTCGCGCTCACCGCCGAAGCCGACGCCCTTGCACCGGGTGCCTGCGTCGACCGCATCATGACAGCGGCGCGGCCGGACGGTACCAGCCCGCGCGACGACATGACCCTGCTGCGGGTCGAGGGAGCTTCCACGTGACCAGGATTGGTCCCACAGAGCCCGGGGATGCCGCGTTCGAACTGCACATCACGGCGAACACCGCACACCTGCACCTTGTGCGTGGCTTCGTCCACGAGTCCGCCATGTGCCTGGGGTGCCCGGCGCCCGTGGCCGAGGACCTGATCCGCGCCGTCGACGAGGCGTGCCAGAACGTGATCCGCTACGCCTACGGCGGCAACTGCGGGCGGACGATTACGGTCACGCTCGGGAAACGGGACAACCACGTGATCGCCTGCATCATCGACACCGCGCCGCCGATCGACCCGGCGGCCCTGGAGCCACGGCCGCTGGACACGATGCAACCCGGCGGCCTGGGTGTGCACGTGATCCGCGCCTGTGTCGACGAGGTATCCCTGGACCGCGCGGAGGGCGGCGGCAACTGTCTGCGGTTGACGAAACGGATCGGGTGATGCCGGCCATGCGGCGCCAGATCGACGTGCAGACGGAGCAGCGGCACGGTTACACCGTGATCCGGCCGCGCGGGGAGATCGACCTCCACGTCTCCAACGACCTGCGGCACGCGCTGCTCAAGGCCGTGAACGCGGGCGCCCACGTGATCGTGGACATGGCGGGCGTGAACTACATCGATTCCTCCGGCATCGCCAGCCTGATCGAAGCCTTTCAACGCGCCCGCACGCGAGATCAGCGCTTCCGCCTGGCCGCGGTTCCGGACTCCGCGATGCGCGTGATGCGCATCGCCCAGCTCGACCGGGTGTTCTGGATCTACGACACCGTGGCCGCCGCCGCGGGGGAGGACGCGTGAGCACGCCGAGCAGCGATACGCCGGCCGGTCCGCTGGAACGCATCGGCCGCGGCACGGCCGCGCGGCTGGCGGAGATCGGCTACGCCGCAACGCTCCTGGCGGAAAGCGTGATGTGGCTGGTGATGGGTGCCTTCCGCCGCCAGCCCGTCCATGTCAGCCAGATCGTGCGCCAGGGCATGGAGATCGGCGTGCTGGCCCTGCCGATCGTCACCATCCTGTCGGTGGCGATCGGCATCATGCTCGCGATCCAGGGCATTCACTCCCTGCGCGCGTTCGGGGCGGAGGCGCGCGTCACCACGGGCATCGCGCTCTCGGTCTTCCGCGAGTTCGGGCCGCTGATCACGGCCGTGCTGGTCGCGGGGCGCTCGGGGTCGGCGCTGACGGCGCGCATCGGCACGATGCGCATCAGCCAGGAAATCGACGCGCTACGGGTCATGGGCATCGCCCCCGTGCGCTACCTGGTAAGCCCGGCGCTGGTGGCAATGCTGGTGATGGTGCCGCTGCTCACCTTCTGGTCGGAGATGATGGCGGTGGCCGGCGCAGGCCTTTTCGTCGTGGCCGAGCTGGACATGACGATGCCGACCTACCTCGACCGGGTGTTGCTGGCGACACGCGTGGACGACGTGTTTCACGGGCTGGGCAAGAGCGTGATCTTCGCCGTGCTCATCACGCTCGTGGGCGTCGTGAACGGTGCCTCGGTCACCGGCGGCGCTGAGGGCGTCGGCCGCGCAACCACGCGCTCGGTGGTGCAGGCGATCAGTGTGATCGTCTTCACCGACATGGTGTTCGCCTTCATCCTGACGCGGTGACGCCATGACGGACCGTGCCCCGCATACCACCCCGCTCCCCGTTGCGGACGCCCCCGTCATCTCGGTGGAGCACCTGACCACGCACTACGGCGAGATGCGCGTGCTCAACGACGTGAGCCTGAGCGTGCGCCCCGGCGAGGTCATGGTGATCATGGGCGCTTCGGGCAGCGGCAAGTCGACGCTGCTCTACCACCTGCTCGGCCTGCTGCCGCCCACCTCGGGCACGGTTCGGATCCTCGACAACGACATCGCGGAGCTTTCGCAGCCGGACTTGACCAAGCTGCGCTGCCGCATGGGCGTCGCCTTCCAGGGCGGCGCGCTGTTTTCGTCCATGACGGTGGGCGAGAACATCATGCTGCCCTTACAGGAACACACCGACCTAGACGAAGCCACGATGCGGATCATGGTCCGCATGAAGATGGAGGTGGTGAACCTCGCCGGCGCGGAAGAGCGCATGCCCGCCCAGCTTTCGGGCGGCATGACCAAACGCGCCGCGCTCGCGCGGGCGATCGCGATGGACCCCTCGATCCTCTTCTGCGACGAGCCCTCCGCAGGGCTGGACCCGATCGTCGCCTCGGCGATCGACCGGCTCATCCTGGATCTGCGCGCGGCGTTCGGCATGACGGTCGTTGTCGTCACCCACGAACTGGAGTCAGCCTTCGCGATTGCGGACCGTATCTGCGTCATCGACCGTGGGGAGGTGCTGATCGTGGACACCGTCGACAACGTCCGGGCATGCCCGGACCGGCGCGTGCAGGATCTGCTGAACCGCCGCGTCCAGGTGCCCGAGATCGACCCGGACGCCTATCTGGAACGGCTCACCGGCGACCTCCTGTAAGCCGGCGCGACGCGGCCAGCCCCAGGATACCCGCCCCGCATGCGCAGCAACCGCATCAATTACATCGCCGTCGGGCTGTTCGTCGTGATCGTGGTCGCGGCGTTCGTGGCCTTCTTCGCCGTGCTCAGCGGCAGCACGACGCCCCGGGAAACCTACTTCACGGAATACGACAACGTGGGCGGTGTGCGCGCCGGGACGGCCGTGCAGTTCCAGGGCTACCGCATCGGCGAGGTTACGGCGATCGAGCCGCGCAAGCGGGCGGGCCGGATCCGCTTCCGCGTGGAGATGGCGCTGGAGAGGGACTTTCCCATCCCCCGCGACAGCACGGCGACGATCGCCACATCCAGCCTGCTCGGCGGGGTGAACATCCAGATCCGGGGCGGCGACGCCGGGGAGACCCTGCCGCCGGGGGCGCGCATCGAGCCCGGCGCGTCCGCCGACCTCTTCACGGCCGTCTCCAACGTCGCCTCGCAGATCAACCAGCTCAGCGCGGGCGGGCTGGAACCGCTGCTGAGCCGGGTGCGGGGGGCCGCCAGGGCGCTGAGCACCGCCACCGAGGGCAACGCGCCCCGGATCGCGGAAAACCTGAAAACCGCGACACGGGCGCTGGCCGAGGACGGGCCCGCGATCGCCCGCGAGCTGCGCGCGCTCTCCCGGCGCATGAACCGCGAGATGCTGGACGCGGAGACGTCCGGCGACGTCACGCGCGGGCTGGACGACCTCGCCGCCGCCAGCGAGAAGCTGAACGCCGACGTGCTCAGCGGCGAAAACCGCGAGCGCATCCGCCGGAGCCTGGCCAACCTTCGGACCTTCTCGGCGCGCTTTACCACCTTGGCCAGCGAGCTTCGCGCGACGCAGGCCGAGCTCAACACCCTGGCGACCAACCTCAACGACCAGGTGGAGGCGAACGGCGATGCCGTGCGGTCGAGTGTGCGCGATCTCCAGCACACCCTGGACACGATCGCCCGCCACATCGACGCGATCACCAACAACCTGGAAGGCACCAGCCGGAACATGAACGAGTTCACCCGCCAGATCCGCCGCGACCCCTCCCTGCTGTTGCGGGGCCGCGAGGGGCCGGGGGCCGAGCGATGACGATGCGCGCGCGGTTCACCCTTCTCGCGCTGGCCGCGGTCCTGGGGCTGGGCGGCTGCGTGGCGGACCCGGCCCCCTACGACCGCTACTATCCGCTCACGATCGGGGACGCGGGCCGGCGCTACGGCCAGCCGCTTCTGGCAGGAACGGTGGAAGTTACGAACCTCGCCGCCGCCGGGCTGACGGGGGATCAGGCCATCCTCTACGCCGACGGCGGCGGGCCGGCGCTACAGCAGTACAGCTATCACTACTGGCTGGAGCCCCCGACAGTCCAGGTGCGTGACGCCGTCGTCACCGCCCTGCGGCAGTCGGGCGCCGCCGAACGCGTCATCACGCCGGAGACGCGCAGCGACGCCCGCTACCGCATCACCGGCCGGCTGCTGGAATTGCGCCACCACCGCGCCGGGGCGGACTCGGCCGTGACCGTGGGGGTGGACCTGGCAGTCGTGCGCGCCCGCGACCGGACCACGCTGCACGTGGGAACCTACAGCGCACGCGAGGCGGTCGGCTCGACGGACGTCGGCGCCGCGGTCGAGGCCGCACAAAAGGCTCTCACCCGGATCACCGGGCGTTTTCTGGACGATCTGGCCGAGGCCGTCCGCGCCCAACGGCGCGAATGACTGCGGATCACCCGCCCAGAACGTAGCTGTGCAGCGCGTTCTTTTCGTGCTCCAGATCCTCGATGCGCGCCTTCACGATGTCGCCGATGGAGACGATGGCGCTGAGCGCCCCGTCCTCGACGACGGGGACGTGGCGGAAGCGCCCCTCGGTCATCGTGCGCAGGACGTCGTTCACGTCGTCGCGCGGCGAGCAGGTGGTGACGCGCTCGGTCATCAGCTCGCGCGCGGTCCGGCCGCTCAGCGCCGCGCCGTCGTCGCCCAGCGCGTGCACGAGGTCGCGCTCGGACAGGATGCCGGCGATGCGCCCATCCGGCGCGGCGACCACCACCGCCCCGATGCCTTGGCGGCGCAGGATACCCGCCACCTCCAGCACGGACGTCTCCGGCGCCACGGTGGTTACGTGGCGGCCCTTTCGCTCCAGGATGTCGTGAACCCGCATCGGCGCACCTCCCTTGTCCCGGGAACGGGACCTTCCGACAAGATGCCACGCCCGCGCGCGGGCCGCGAGTACCCCGAACGGGTGAGCCACCACCGCGCAAGCCCGGAATGCCGGGGAATCCGGCGGGTCCTTCGGACAGGTGCGGTTTACCCGCCGTCGCCGCGCTCTATACGATTCCCGTATGTGGTTTCGCGCGCTCTGGGTCGTCGCTCTTCTGGCCGGTCTGGCGCTGCAGGCGGTGCCTGCGGCCGAGGACTCCGCGTCCGGCGCCGACCCGCCGCCGCGCGCCACGGTCCTCACCGTCGACGGCCCGATCGGCCCGGCCTCCGCCGGCTACATCCGCGACGGCATCGACGAGGCCGCCGAAAACGGGGCCAGCATCGTGGTGCTGCGGCTGAACACGCCGGGCGGGCTCAGCACCAGCATGCGGTCCATCATCGACAAGATCCTGGCCGCCCCCATTCCGGTTGCGACCTACGTGGCACCGCGCGGGGCACGCGCGGCTAGCGCCGGAACCTACATCCTCTACGCCAGCCACGTCGCGGCGATGGCGCCGGGAACCACGCTCGGCGCGGCCACGCCCGTCCAGATGGGCGGCGGTTCCTCGCCCATGCCCGGCGGCGGTGGCGGCGAGAACCCCGGCGGCGGGAACGGGGAAGACCCCGCGAAGGAGGACGGCCAGCAGGGCGAGGAGGGCGAGCAGACGGACGAGACCGCCCCGAGCGACGGCGACGCCAAGCGCGCCAAGGCGGTCAACGACGCCGTGGCCTACATCCGCGCCCTGGCGGACCTGCGTGGGCGAAACGCGGACTGGGGCGAAAAGGCCGTGCGCGAGGCGGCGACGCTGACCTCCGACAAGGCCGTGGAGCAGAACGTCGCGGACCTGCTCGCCACGGACGTCGCGGACCTGCTCGCCAAGATCGACGGCCGAACGATCGAGGTGGGCAAGCAGGACGTGACGCTGGCCACAAAGGACGCGCAGGTCACGGAAAAGCCGATGGACTGGCGGGACAAGCTGCTCGCCACGATCACGGACCCGAACGTGGCCTTCATCTTCATGATGGTGGGCGTCTACGGCCTGATCTTCGAGCTGTCGAACCCCGGCGCCATCGTGCCCGGCGTGCTGGGCGTGATCTGCCTGCTGATCGGGCTCTACGCGCTCAACGTCCTGCCGGTGAGCTACGCGGGGCTGGCGCTCATCCTGGTCGGCATCGCCTTCATGGTGGGCGAAGCCTTCGCGCCCTCGTTCGGCGCGCTCGGCCTGGGCGGGATCGCCGCGTTCGCGCTCGGCGCCACGATGCTGTTCGAGACGGACTCGCCCTACTTCGAGCTGTCCTACTGGACGGTCGCGGGGGTCACCGCGACGACCGGCCTCATCCTCGTGCTGCTGATCGGCTACCTCGCCCGCGCCCAGACGCGCCCCTTGGCGACGGGCCGCGAAACGATCGTGGGCACGCTCGCCCGGGTGGACGAATGGTCCGCCGGGCACGGGCGTGTCGTGATCTCGGGGGAGTACTGGAACGCGCGCGGCCCCGCCGACCTCGAAGCGGGCCAACAGGTCCGCGTCACGGCGGCCGAGGGCCTCACCCTCACGGTCGAACCGGCCCCGCCCACGCAACAGCCCGGAGAAGCGCCATGGCAACCAACGTCGTGATCTTTGCGGTGATCGCCGCGCTGGTGATCGCCTTCCTCGCCTCCGCCATCAACATCCTGCGCGAGTACGAGCGCGGCGTGGTCTTCACGCTCGGCCGGTTCACCGGGGTGAAGGGACCGGGCTTTCTGATCATCATCCCCGTCATCCAGCAGATGGTGCGCGTGGATCTGCGCACGATCACCCAGGACGTGCCCAGCCAGGACGTCATCAGCCAGGACAACGTCTCGGTGAAGGTGAACGCGGTCATTTACTTCCGCGTCATCGAGCCGCGCAACGCCATCATCGAGGTGGAGAACTTCCAGCGCGCCACCAGCGAGCTGGCGCAGACCACCCTGCGCTCCGTGCTCGGCAAGCACGAACTGGACGAGATGCTGTCCGAGCGCGACAAGCTCAACCGCGACATTCAGGAAATCCTGGACGCACAGACGGACAAGTGGGGCATCAAGGTCGCCAACGTGGAGATCAAGCACGTCGACCTGGACGACTCCATGATCCGCGCCATCGCCAAGCAGGCCGAGGCCGAGCGCGAGCGCCGCGCCCGCGTCATCAACGCCGAGGGCGAACAGCAGGCCGCGCAAAAGCTGGTGGAGGCCGCGGAAAAGCTGGGCGAGCAGCCCAACGCCATGCAGCTGCGCTACCTCTCCTCGCTGCAGGACATCGCGGGCGACAAGACCTCCACGATCGTCTTCCCCTTCCCCATGGAGTTCATCAAGGGCCTGACCAGCGGCTTCGGCGGCTCCTCCGCGCGGTAGGGCATGAGCGACACGGCCACGCTGCAAGCGCGCCTCGGCCATCTGGCGGCGGGCGGCGACCGCCCCGCGATCCTGGCGTTCGGGGCCGAGGGCGCGGCCACCGTTACTTACGCGGAGCTAGCGCACAGGGCCGGGCGCATCGCCGGCGGCCTGCGGGCGCACGGCATCGCGCCGGGGCACTACGTGGGCATCCACGCGCCCAACAGCCCGGACTGGATCGCGGCCCGCATCGCGGTTCTGCTGGCGGGGGCGGTCGCCGTCTCCCTGGACAACGACCTGACAGCCGAGCAGCTCGGCCACCAGCTCGCGGACGCGCAAGCGCGCGCCATCCTGACGGTGCGCGGGCACCTGGACATGCTGGCCGCGGCCGGCGCCGCGGACACGCCGGTCTGGCTGTTCGACGCCGCGCCGGACGACCCGCGGGCCATCTCGAACCTGGACGGCGAGCCGCCGCCCCTGCCCGACCCGAGCGGCGACGACACCGCGACGCTCTTCTACACCTCGGGCACCACCGGGCGGCCCAAGGGCGTGCCGCTGACCCACCGCAACATCACCAGCAACCTGGACGCCCTGCTCGCCCAGAACCTCTTGGGGGCGGGCGACCGCGTGCTGCTGCCGCTCCCGCTCCACCACTCCTACCCCTTCATCGTCGGCATGCTGATGCCGCTGGTCACGGGCGCGACGATCGTGCTGCCCCGCGACGTCAGCGGCCCGGAGATCCGGCGCGCGCTCAGCGAGGGCGAGGTGGCGATCGTCGTGGGTGTGCCGCGGCTGTATCAGGCGCTGGCGAACGGCCTGACGCAGCGCCTGCGCGAGGGCGGCGCAAGCGAGCGCGTGCTCTACCGCGTGCTGCGCCTGTCGGCCTCGCTGCGGCGGCGGTTCGGGGTGCGCTGGGGGCGGACGCTGCTGTGGCCGCTGCACAAGCGCCTGGCGCCAAAGCTGCGGCTCATGGCCTCGGGCGGGGCCAAACTCGACGCCGACACGGCGTGGACGCTGGAAGGCTTCGGCTGGATGGTGCTCTCCGGCTACGGGCTGGTGGAGACGGCCTCGATCTCCACCTTCAACCCGCCCGGCCGCGCGCGCCTTGGCAGCGCCGGCCTGCCCGCGCCCGGCGTGCGCGTCACCATCGCCGGGCCGGACGCCGAGGGCACGGGCGAGGTCCGCATCCAGGGGCCCAACGTCTTTCCGGGCTATTTGAACCGCCCCGACGCCAACGCCGAGGCCTTCGACGCGGAAGGCGCCTTCCGCACCGGCGATCTGGGCCGCTTCGACGCCGACGGCTACCTGCACATCGTCGGGCGGGCGAAGGAGATGATCGTCCTGCCCGACGGCAAGAACATCGCGCCCGAAACGGTCGAGCGGGTCTACGCGCAGAGCCCCTACATCCACGAAATCGCCGTGCTGGAGGACGACGGGCGGCTCGTGGGCCTGATCGTGCCGGACCTGACCGCCGTGCCGGGCGCGGGCGCCAACATCGGCGACGTCATCCGTGTGTCCCTGCAGGAACTGGGCGCCAAGCTGCCGCCGCACGAGCGGCTGAGCGACTGGGCGATCACGCGCGAGGAACTGCCGCGCACGCACCTGGGCAAGTACCGCCGCCACCTGCTGCCGCCCATCCTGGCGCGCGCCCAGCGCGGCGAGCGCACGGCCGCCACCGAGCCCACCAGCGACGCCGACCGGGCGCTGCTCGCCGAGCCGACGGTGAAGCGGGTGTTCGACTGGCTGGACGCGCGCTTTCCCAACCACAGCGTGGGCCTGAACACCAGCCCGCAACTCGACCTGGGCGTGGACTCCCTCGCCTGGGTCGAAATGGGCTTCGAGCTGGAGGAAAAGTTCGGCGTCGCACTGTCCGAGGAAGCCGTGGCCCAGGCCGTGACCGTGCGCGAGCTGTTGCAAACCGTGCGCGACGCCGCGCCCGCGCGGGAGGGCGGCCGGCGCCGCGAGGCCGCGCGGGAGGCCGAGCGCTGGCTACACCCGCAATCGCGCGGGGAACGCATCGCCGCGGCCCTGGCGCACGGCACGTTGAAAGCACTGTGCGGCGGGCTGTTCCGGCTGCGCGTCGAGGGCCCGGAGCGGCTGCCGGCATCGGGGCCGGCGATCCTGGCGCCCAACCATGTCAGCGATCTGGACGCCTTCGTCTTCACCGCCGCGCTGCCGGGGCGGCTTCGCGGGCACCTGGCCTGGGGCGCGGATCGCGACCGCCTCTTCGGCACGCGCCTGCGCCGCACGGCGGCGCGGCTGGCCGGCCTCTTCCCGGTGGACGACCGCGCGCCCGGCGCCAGCCTCGCCGCCGCGGAGGCGGCGCTGAACCAAAACCGCATCCTGGTCTGGTTCCCGGAGGAATGGCGCTCGCCCGACGGCCGGCTCCAGCCCTTCCGGCCCGGCGTGGGCCGGCTGCTTCAGGACCGCGACATCCCGGTCGTCCCGTGCGCGATTTTGGGCACCTTCGCCGCCATGCCGCGCGGCGCGCGGTTGCCCAAGCCCACGGCCGTCACCGTGCGCTTCGGCGAGCCGGTATCAGCCGCCACGCTCGCCGCCGAGGCCGGCAGCCGCGACCCGGACGCCCTGGCCACGGCCCTGCGGGAGCGCGTGGCGGCGCTGTTGCCGGGCGAGCGCGGGTAGACCGCGTTACAACACCAGCACGCCCGCGTCCTTCAGCTCGGCCTCGGTCTTCTCGCGGCTCTCGGCGCTGATGGCACGCGTGGCTTCGGTGAGGACGTGGACGGTGAAGCCGTGCTTCGCGGCGTCGAGCGCGGTGGCGCGCACGCAGACATCCTCGGCCAGGCCGCCGATCCACAGGCGCTCGATGCCGTGGCGCTTCAGCTCCTCGGCGAAGCCGGTTTCGTCGAAGGCGCTGTACTGATCCTTGTCGAAGCGCGTGCCCTTGGTGACGACGATGGTGTCCTCGGGCAGGCGCAGATAGGGATGAAAGGCGGCGCCCGTGGTGTCCTGCACGCAGTGCACCGGCCACGGCCCGCCCTGGGGCTGAAAGCTGATGTGGTCGCGCGGGTGCCAGTCGCGCGAGGCGTAGACGTGCGCGCCGGCGTCGCGCGCCGCCGCCATCCAGGTGTTGAGCGTGTCCACGACCCGGTCGCCCTCGGGCACCTCAAGCGCGCCGCCGGGGCAGAAATCGTTCTGCACGTCGACGGCGACGACGGCGTCGCCCTGGGTCAGGTCGCGGTGCGGGTCTGCGGTCATGGGCTCACCTCCGCGTCTCACCGGAAGAGAATGTTTCCCTGAATGTGGGAGCGCGCCCGCGCGCACGCCACGCATTCGCTGAAACGGGGATGGACACGCCCACGGCATCCAGGCCGGAGTCCTTGACGTATGTGGTACGGGGCACGCGACGAAACGGGCATGGGGGCGGCGATGGCTCCGCGGGACGCAGGGTCCGCGAACGGCGGGCAACCGGACGAAGGCGAGGCCGAGGCGGCGGTGCACACCCTGCTGAGCCATCTGGGCGGCGCGCCCGATGCGCGCACGGCCCCGCGCGTGCTGGACGCCTTCCGCACGCTCTTCGGCGGCTACGGCGAGGACCCGACGGCGTTTCTGGAACGCACCTTCGCCGAAACCGACGGCTACGACGAGATGATCGTCCTCAACGGCGTGACCTTCGTCAGCCACAGCGCCGACGACATGCTGCCCATCGTGGGCACGGCGCACATCGGCTACATCCCGCAGCGCCGCGTCGTGGGCGTGAGCAAGCTGGCGCGCGTGGTGGACATCCTGGCCCGCCGCCTCCAGCACCAGGAGCGCCTGACCGTCGAGATCGCCGACACCATCCAGGCGGTGCTCCAGCCCCACGGCGTCGCCGTGGTCCTGCGCGCGCGGCACCACGGCACCGGCGTCCGCCCGGCCGCGCAGGACACCAGCGACGTGGTCACCAGCCGCATGCTCGGCAGCTTCCGCAGCGACCAAGCGACGCGGCGGCAGTTCCAGGCCGTCACGGGCCTCACCGGCGGCTGAGCCGCGGCCCGCTGGCCGATCGGGCTTGACGCCACCACCACCCCCGGCGCCACATGCTGGTCGCGCCCGTGCGCCGCACGGTGGCAGCGCCCGCGCCGGAGGTTGGACGTGGCCCATCACTGGCTCTACCCGCTCACGCCCACGACGGCCGACCTCGTCGCCGCGTTTCCGGACATCTTCACGGACTCGCGTGTGCGGCTGGTGGACGTGCTCGCGGCCCTGGGGGAGCGGGGCCTGGCCTCGGCGCTGCTGGTGCTGGCCGCGCCGCAACTGCTGCCGACGCCGCTGGGGCTGTCCAACATCGTCGCCGTGCCGGCCGTGCTGGTGACGGTGCAGATGGCCTTCGGGCGCGGCACGCTGTGGCTGCCGCGCTGGCTGCTCAACCGCGTGTTCCCGCGCGAGCGCGTGCTCGCCACCTGTCGCAAGCTCATCCCCATCCTGCGCGCCATCGAGATCCTGGTGCAGCCGCGCCTGGCCGCGGTCTGGTCGTCGGCGGGGGTGCGCTTCGTCGGCGTTTTCGCCTTCGCCATTTCGCTGATCTCGGTGTTTCCCCTGCCCTTCAGCGGCTGGCTGCCGGCGATCTCGCTTATCCTGATCGCAGCGGGGCTGCTGGAACGCGACGGACTGGTGGTCATCGCGGGCGTGCTGGTCGGCATGGCGGCGGTGGGCGTCTTCGTCGGCGTGCTCGCGGGGCTGGTCGAGGTCGGCAAGGCGGTTGCGGCGTGACGTGTTGCGGTGCACAAATGGGCGAGCAAACCGCTTGATCGCGGTCAAGGTGCCGGCCTTCGCGGTGCGGCACGCTCGCCCCGTTTCGTGGCACAATTCCGGGAGGACGCGATGAGCGTCCGCAACCTCGACGCCCTCTTCGCACCGCAGTCGATCGCCGTGATCGGCGCCTCGCGCAAGGCCAACACCGTGGGCAAGGTGCTGGCGCGCAACCTCTTCCACACCGGCTTCGACGGCCCGATCCTGCCGGTGCACCCCAAGCACCAGTCGATCGAGGGCGTGCTGACCTACGGCTCGGTCAGCGAGCTGCCCTTCGCGCCCGACCTGGCCGTGATCGCGACGCCGCCGGACACCGTCGCGGACATCGTCGCGGAACTGGGCGCCAACGGCACGCGGGCGGCCGTGGTCATCACCGCCGGCTTCGGCGAGGGCGGCGACGAAACGGGTCAGGCCCGCCGCCAGGCCGTGCTGGACGCGGCGCGCCCCTACACCCTGCGCGTGGTGGGGCCGAACTGCATCGGCGTCCTGCGCCCCGACCGGGGCCTCAACGCCAGCTTCGCGCACCTCTCGCCGATGACGGGCGATCTGGCCTTCGTGGCGCAGTCCGGGGCGATGGCGACGGCCGTGCTGGACTGGGCGACGCCGCGCGACATCGGCTTCTCCCACATCACCGCGCTCGGCAACATGATCGACGTCGACTTTGGCGACGTCCTCGACTACCTGGGCAGCGACCCCAACACGCGCGCCATTCTGCTCTACGTCGAGAGCATCACCGAAGCGCGCAAGTTCATGTCGGCCGCCCGCGCGACGGCGCGCACCAAGCCCATCATCGTCATCAAGGCCGGGCGCTACGCCGCCGGGGCGAAGGCCGCCAGCTCGCACACCGGCGCGCTGGCGGGTTCGGATGCGGTCTACGAGGCCGCCTTCCGCCGCGCCGGCATGCTGCGCGTGGGCGACATGGACGAGCTGTTCGACGCGGCGGAGACACTGTCCAACGCGCCGCGCGTGCGCGGCGACCGCATGGCGATCCTCACCAACGGCGGCGGCCTGGGCGTGCTGGCGACCGACGCCGTCGCCGGCAGCGGCGGGCACCTGGCCGAACTTTCGGACGACACCATCGCGGCCCTGAACGAGGTGCTGCCGCCCGTCTGGTCGCACGGCAATCCCGTGGACATCATCGGCGACGCGCCCGGCAGCCGCTACGCCACGGCGCTGGAAACCCTGATGGTGGACGCCAACACCGATGCCGTGCTGGTGCTGAACACGCCCGTCGCCGTGGCGGACCCGACCGACGCCGCGCGCGCCACGGCCGACACCGTGGGCGACAATCCGCGCAAGCCGGTGTTCACCTCCTGGCTGGGCGAAGGCGCGGCGCGGACGGCGCGCAAGATCTTCGCCGAGCACCGCATCCCCAGCTACACGACGCCCGAAAACGCCGTGCGCGGCTTCATGCACCTGGTGAACTACCGGCGCAGCCAGGACGAGTTGATGGAGACGCCGGCGTCCACGCCGCACGACTTCGAGCCCGACACCGAACGCGCCAAACAGCTCATCGACAGCGCCCTGGAGGCCGGCCTCACCTGGATGTCGGAGGGCGATTCCAAGCGCGCCCTCCAGGCCTACGGCATCCCCATTGTCGACACGCGGCTGGCCCGCGATGCCGAAGAAGCGGCCACCTCCGCCAATGAGCTGGGCTTCCCCGTGGCGCTGAAGATCCAGTCCCCCGACATCACGCACAAGAGCGAGGTCGGCGGGGTCGAGCTGGAGCTGGACTCCGAGCAGGCCGTGCGCGATGCGGCGGAGCGCATGCTGGGGCGTGTCGCCAAGCGGCGACCCGACGCCACCGTCGACGGCATGACGGTTCAGCGCATGGCGCGGCGGGCCGACGCCCACGAACTCATTCTGGGCGCGACCACGGACAACATCTTCGGCCCCGTCATTCTCTTCGGCCAGGGCGGCACGGCGGTGGAGGTGCTGCGCGACCAGAGCCTGGCGCTGCCGCCGCTGAACATGCCGCTGGCCCGGCGCACCATCGCGGACACGCGGGTCAGCCGCCTGCTCGCCGGCTATCGCGGCCAGCCCGCCGCCGACGTGGACGCCGTGGCGCTGGCACTGATCGAGCTGTCGCAGCTGGTCGCCGACCGCCCGGAGATCGCCGAGGTGGACATCAACCCGCTGCTGGCCGGGCCGGACGGCGTCGTGGCGCTGGACGCGCGCATCAAGGTCCAGCAACCACCCCAAACCGAAACGCCACGCTTGGCGATCCGCCCCTACCCGCGCGAGCTGGAGCAGACCGTCACCGCGCCGGACGGAAGCGAGATCTTCCTGCGCCCCATCCGCCCGGAGGACGAACCGGCGCTTCAGGACTTCTTCCACAAGCTGTCGGGCGAAGACGTGCGCATGCGCTACTTCACGCAGATGCGCGAACTGCGCCACCACTTCGCCGCCCGGCTGACCCAGATCGACTACGACCGGGCGATGGCCTTCGTCGCCCTGCCCGGCCGCAACGCCCCCGGTCGCAACGCCCCCGGCCGCAACACCGAAGAGATCTGGGGGGTCGTGCGCATCGACTGCGACCCGGACAACCGCGTGGGCGAGTACGCCGTCGAGGTGCGCTCGGACATCAAGGGCCGCGGCCTGGGCCGCATGCTCATGGACCGGATCATCGCCTACGCCAGGGAGCGCGGCACGGGCGAGATCGTGGGCGATGTGCTCACCGAGAACCGCCGCATGCTCCAGATCTGCGAAGACCTCGGCTTCGAGAAGCACCGCACGCCGGACGACCCGCAGATCACGCGTGTGCGCCTGCCGCTGAACAAGGCGTAACGACCGGCAGCGCGCGGCGCGTCAACTCGCGGCCTTGAGCACCTTCTTGAGCGAGGCCGCGGGGTCGGCCAGCGCGTCCGGGTCGGGCTTCGCGTCGCGCTCGATCATGCGGCGGGCCACGGCGATGTCCTTGCCGTTGTCGATGGCCTGGGCGCCGACGACGTAACCGTCCTGCATGAGGAAGACGATGCACGGCCCGTCGTCGGGCGTACCGCGCCAGATCTCGCGGTCCCAGTGCTCCGGCAGGCCCACCATTTGCAGGTTGACGCCGTGCTGGTCGCTCCAGAACCACGGCAGCTGCGCGTGGCGCGTCAGTTCGCCCGCCAGCGTGGCGCCCGCCGCGCGCCCCTGGTACTCCGCGTTCTGCCAGGATTCCAGGCGGATGCGGCGGCCGAGCAGCGGATTGGGGTGGCTGGTGCAGTCCCCCGCCGCCGCGATGGCCGGGTCCTCGGTCATGGCGTGTTCGTCGACGACGATGCCGTCGTCCACCGTCAGCCCGGCGGCGTCGGCCAGCTCCACGTTGGGCGCGATGCCGACGCCGACGACGACACGGTCCGCCGGATAGACGGTGCCGTCGTCCAAGCGCACACCCGTCACCCGCTGCTCGCCCTCAAACCCGGCGACCTTGGCGCCCAGCACGACGTCCGCGCCGTGGCGGCGGTGCAGCTCGACGAACCAGTCGCCCACACCGCGCACCACCTGGCGCGCCATGACGGTGGGCGCGGCCTCCAGCACGGTCACCGGGCATTCGCAGGCGCGCGCCGAGGCGGCGATCTCCATGCCGATGTAGCCGCCGCCGATCACGACGATGCGCTCGCCGGCCACGACGGACTCCCGCAGCGCCAGCGCGTCGTCCGCGTCGCGGAAGGTCTGGATGCCGGGCAGATCGGCACCCGGAAGGCTGAGCGTGCGCGGGCGCGAGCCCGTCGCCAGCACGAGGCCGTCGTACCCGATCGTTTCGCCGTGGGCCGTGGTCAGCGTGCGCGCGGTGCGGTCGATGCCGGTCACGCGCACGCCGGTGCGGACCTCCACGCGCTCGGCGGCTTCGCCGAGATCGAGATCCGTGACCTCCAGGCCCGCCTTGCCGGTCAGCACCGCCTTGGACAGCGGCGGGCGTTCGTAGGGGCGGCGCGGCTCGCCGGCGAGCACGAGAACGCGGCCGGACCAGCCGGCCGCGCAGGCGGCTTCCGCGGCCCGGCCTCCGGCCTGGCCGCCGCCCACGACGACGATGGTGCGATCGTCCGCCATGCGCGCCTCAGCTCGCGGGCATGCCGACGTAGACCTGATCGCCCTCGACCTTCACGCGATAGGTGGGCACGTCCTCCTTCGCCGGCAGCGCCGTGCACGCGCCGGTCTTGACGTTGAAGCGCGCCTGATGAAGCGGGCACTCGACCTCTTCGTCCTCGACGAAACCCTCGGACAGCAGGGCGAACTCATGGGTGCAGATGTCGTTGATGGCGTAGATGCCATCTTCCAGGCGGACGATGCAGACGGGGGTGTCCCCGATCTTCACGTGCTCGGGCTCATCCTCTTCCAGCTCGCTCGCTGTGATCACGGCGTGCCAAGTGACGTTCTGCTCGTCGGTCATTGCGTTGTCTCTCCCGTCTGGAACCATCCGTCAGCCGCGCGCTGGCCGCACGACCGCCGAGCCATGTAGCATGCGAAAACCATGTCGGCCATGCGCGAGCACACGACATCCGACCTGCTACGGTTCCTTGGCCGGCGCGCGCCCGCACGGCATGGGCCGGCCCCGGCAGCGCGCGGCTTGCACGCTCCGGTTGCCAGCGGCGTGCACGATGTCCAGCTTGTCGGCGGCAATTCGCTCCAGGTGGACGGGGCGCACCGCGAGCGCGCCAACACCCGCAACGGCGAATTGACCCGGCGATTGGACGCAGCGCCGGCCCCGCTCGCCCCGCCACCGGCGGGCGATCCCGGCGCTTGACGGGCTGGCGCCCCCTCGCCCGCCCGGACGCCTGACGCCATATTCCCGCCACGGGCCTGCTGTGCCATCGTTGCCATGGTCGGCACGGCTCTTGAAGGAACGGCGCGCGAACGCAACATACGGGTCAACGCCAAACACCAGACGGCACATCATCCATTGCGCGAGGCGCTTCGCTGGGGTTGTCCCCCGGGATCGCCGAAGGCCGCAAAGTCGAGGAACCATGTTGGAACTGTCCAAGGCCGGAACACAGTATCCCGTCCTTCCGTTGCGCGACATCGTCGTCTTCCCGCACATGATCGTGCCCCTCTTCGTCGGGCGCGAGAAGTCGGTGAATGCGCTCGAGGACGTGCGCAAGGACGACAAGCAGATTCTGCTGGTCGCGCAGAAGGACGCGCAGCACGAGGACCCCGGCGCCAAGGACCTGTACGAGGTCGGCACGCTCGCCAGCATCCTTCAGCTGCTCAAGCTGCCGGACGGCACGATCAAGGTGCTGGTCGAGGGCGGTCAGCGTGCGCGCATCGGCGGGTTCACCGAGAACGAGGACTTCCTCGAGGCCGAGGCCGAGGTCATCGGCGAGGAAGCGGCGGAGGACCGCGAGCTGGATGCGTTGCGCCGCAGCGTCGTCTCGCAGTTCGAGCAGTACATCAAGCTCAACAAGAAGATCCCGCCGGAAGTCCTCAACACCGTCTCGCAGATCGAGGACCCCAGCAAGCTGGCGGACACCATCGCCTCGCATCTGTCGCTGAACATCGCCGACAAGCAGGAGCTGCTGGAAAGCGACTCCGTCAGCGAGCGGCTTGAGAAGGTCTACGCCTACATCGAGGGCGAGATCGGCGGTCTGGAGGCCGAAAAGCGCGTCCGGAACCGCGTCAAGAAGCAGATGGAGAAGACGCAGCGCGAGTACTACCTGAACGAGCAGCTCAAGGCGATCCGCAAGGAGCTCGGCGAGGGCGACGAGGGCCAGGACGAACTCCAGGAGCTGGAGGAGCGCCTCAAGAAGACGAAGATGACGAAGGAGGCGCGCGAAAAGGCCCAGAACGAGCTGAAAAAGCTCAAGAACATGTCGCCGATGTCGGCCGAGTCGACGGTGGTGCGCAACTACCTCGACTGGATGCTGGCCGTGCCGTGGAAGAAGCGCAGCCGCGTCAAGAACGACATCGACGTCGCCCGCGAAGTGCTGGACGCGGACCACTACGGCCTGACGCGCGTGAAGGAGCGCATCATCGAGTATCTGGCGGTCCAGAAGCGCATGGGGCGCGTGAAGGGGCCGATCCTGTGCCTCGTGGGGCCGCCGGGCGTGGGCAAGACCTCCCTGGGCAAGTCCATCGCCCGCGCCACGAACCGCGAGTTCGTCCGCCAGTCGCTGGGCGGCGTGCGCGACGAGGCGGAAATGCGCGGCCACCGGCGCACCTACATCGGCTCGATGCCGGGCAAGGTTATCCAGGGCATGAAGAAGGCCGGGACGAAGAACCCGCTCTTCCTGCTGGACGAGGTGGACAAGCTCGGCGCCGACTGGCGCGGCGATCCCTCCTCCGCCCTGCTGGAGATCCTGGACCCCGAGCAGAACTCGCACTTCGTCGACCACTACCTGGACGTCGAGTACGACCTGTCGGAGGTGATGTTCATCACCACCGCCAACACGCTCGACATGCCGCCGGCGCTGCTGGACCGCATGGAGATCATCCGCATCCCCGGCTACACCGAGGATGAGAAGGTGGAGATCGCCAAGCGCCACCTCATCACCAAGCAGCGCACGGAAAATGGCCTGGACGAGAGCGAGTGGTCGCTGTCGGACGGCGCGCTGCGCGACCTGATCCGGCGCTACACCCGCGAGGCCGGCGTGCGCAACCTGGAGCGCGAGGTGGGCTCGCTGGCCCGCAAGGCGGTGAAGGACATCACCACGGGTGCGGCCAAGCAGATCCAGGTGACGCGCCAGAACCTCCAGAAGTACGCCGGCGTGCCGCGCTACAAGTACGGCGTGGCCGAGCAGGAGGATCTGGTCGGCGTGGCCACGGGGCTGGCGTGGACCGAGGTCGGCGGCGAACTGCTGTCGATCGAGGCGGTCACGGTGCCCGGCAAGGGCAAGGTGACCTCCACCGGCAAGCTCGGTGACGTGATGAAGGAGTCGATCCAGGCGGCCGAGTTCTTCATCAAGAGCCGGTCGGCGGAATACGGCATCCACCCGAGCCTGCTGGAGCGCAAGTCGATCCACGTCCACGTGCCGGAGGGCGCGACGCCCAAGGACGGCCCGTCCGCCGGCATCGCCATGGTCACGGCGATCGTCTCCGCGCTGACGGGCATTCCGGTGCGCCACGACGTGGCCATGACCGGCGAGGCGACGCTGCGCGGGCGCGTGCTGGCGATCGGCGGCCTCAAGGAGAAGCTGCTGGCCGCGCTGCGCGGCGGGCTGTCGACGGTCCTGATCCCTAAGGAGAACGAGAAGGACCTCGCCGACATCCCGAACAACGTGAAGCGCAGCCTGACCATCATCCCGGTCGAGCGCCTGGACGAGGTGCTGCACAACGCCCTCACCCAGGAGCCCACGCCCATCAGCGACGTGGCGCCCGAGGAGGTGGAGCAGCTTCCGCATCCCGAGGCCGGCGAGGCCAAACCGGTCACGCGGCACTGATCCCGCCCGTCACGGCTGACGAGAAAACGGCCCGGCCGCCAAAAGCGGCCGGGCTTCTTTTGTGCCGCGTTTTCGGCCGCGGCGCCGAGATCAAACGTCGGTCAGCCGCCCCACGAAATCCGGCAGGCCCGTCTGCCGCTCGCGGCGCAGGCGTTCGGCCTGGAGGATCGCTTCCACGCGGCGGACGCTTTCCGGAATGCTTTCGTTGACGACGATGTAGTCGTACTCGCGCCAGTGGCTCATCTCGTCGGCGGCCTTGGCCATGCGCTCGCGCACCACGGCCTCGGAGTCCTGCCCGCGCTGGCGCAGGCGCTCGGCGAGCGCGTCCATCGACGGCGGCAGCACGAAGACGGAGACGAGATCGGCGCGCGCGGTGTCGCGAAGCTGGCGCGTGCCCTGCCAGTCGATGTCGAAGAGCACGTCGCCGCCGGCGTCCAGGGTGCGCTCCACGGGCCGGCGCGGCGTGCCGTAGAGCTTGCCGAAGACTTCCGCGTGTTCGAGGAAATCCCCGTCCGCGACCATGCGGCGGAATTCGCCCTCATCCAGGAAGTGATAGTGCACGCCGTCCTCTTCGCCCGGCCGCGGCGCGCGCGTGGTGGCGGAGACGGAGAGCGCGAGGTTGCCGTCCCGGCCCAGCAGCTCGCGCGAGATCGTCGTCTTGCCCGCACCCGACGGCGAGGACAGCACCAGCATCAGGCCGCGGCGTTGAACGAAGGCATCCTGCACGGTTTCGGCTCACTCGATGTTCTGGACCTGCTCGCGAAGCTGCTCGACGGCGTTCTTGAGCGCCACACCCGTGCGGGTCAACGCCGTGTCGCTCGACTTCGAGCACACCGTGTTGGCTTCGCGGTTGAGTTCCTGACAGAAGAAGTCCAGGCGCCGGCCGATCGCCCCGCCCTGCGTCAGAAGCTCGCGCACGGCGGCGTCGTGGGCGGCGAGCCGGTCTAGCTCCTCGCGCACGTCGGCCTTGCTGGCCAGCACGGCGGCCTCCTGCGCCAGCCGGTCCTCGGACAGCCCCACGTCCGTGTCCAGCAGCTCGGCGACCTGACGGCGCAGGCGCTCGCGCAGGGCGTCGGGCTGCGCCGCGGCGCTGGCACGGGCGGTGTCGATCAGGCCGGCGATTTCGTCCAGGTGCGCCATGGCCGCGGTCTTCAGGCGCTCGCCCTCGGCGCGGCGCGCCTCGCCCAGCTCCGCCAGCGCGCCGTCCAGGTCGGCCAGCATCTTCTCCTGGCGCGCGCCGACGACGTCCGGGTCTTCCTCGGGCGTGTCGGCGGTTTGAAGCACGCCCTTGATGTTGAGCAGGCCGTCGACGCGCGGCGGCGCGACCTCGGTTTCGCCCGCGATCTCCCGCGACAGCGCAAGCAGCTGGTTCAGCATCTCGCGGTTGACCTGGAAGCTCGGCTGCGTCTGCCCACGGTCCAGCGAGAGCGTGACGTTGACAGTGCCGCGCGTGCACACGCCCTGCACCGCGCTGCGCACGCGCTGCTCCAGCGCTTCCATGCCGTTCGGCAGGCGCAGGCGCACGTCGAGCCCGCGCGCGTTGACGCTCTTCAGCTCCCAGGTCCAGGCGACCTGGTCGTCCCCGCCGTCGCGGCGGGCAAATCCGGTCATGCTGGCGACGGTCACGGCGCTTCCCCGTGCTAAAGGTCTGCGGGTGCGCGAGAGGTGCCACGCGCCGCGCCCGGGCACAAGATGCCGCAATCCGTGCGGGCGCACGCTTGGGTGGCACGGTCCGTGCCGCTAACGTTCAGCCGGTGATTCACCCTCTGCGATGGAGGCGTGCGTGGCGAACGCCGTCCGCGACCCCCGATCCGTGCTTATCACCGGCGCGTCCAGCGGCATCGGCGCGGCACTGGCGCGCGCGTACGCGGCGCCGGGCGTGACCCTCTTCCTCAGCGGGCGCAACGCCGAGCGGCTCGAGCAGGTCGCGGCGGCCGCGCGGCAGTCGGGTGCCCAGGTGAACACCCGCACGCTGGACGTGGACGACCGCGAAGCAACGGCCGCGTGGGTGGCCGAGGCGGACGCGACCGCCCCGCTGGAGCTGGCGATCGCCAACGCCGGCATTTCCGCCGGCACGGGAAGCGGCGCCGAAAGCGCCGAGCAGGCGCGCGCCATCTTCGCCACCAACCTGGGCGGCGTGCTCAACACCCTGGACCCGGGGATCGAGCGCATGCGCGAACGCGGACGCGGCCAGATCGCCATCGTCAGCTCGCTGGCGGCCTTTCGCGGCTTCCCGGGGGCGCCCGCCTACTGCGCCAGCAAGGCGGCCGTGCGCGTTTGGGGCGAAGCCCTGCGCGGCCATCTGGCGGACGCGGGGATCGGCGTCAGCGTGGTCTGTCCTGGCTTCGTGGAAACGCCAATGACGTCGGTGAACGCCTTCCCCATGCCCTTCCTGATGGACGCCGACCGTGCCGCCTGGCGCATCAAACGAAGGTTGGCGAAAGACAAACCGCGTATCAGCTTTCCGCGCCCGCTGGCGGCGGCCGTGTGGCTGCTGGCCGCGCTACCGCCGGGTGTCACGGACGCGCTGCTCAGCCGCCTGCCCGCCAAGGATTAATTGCTGCGCTGCCGCTCGCGGTACTCGGCGACGTTCTCGTTGTGGGCTTCCAGCGTCTTGGCGAAGGCGTGGCCGCCGTTGCCGCTGGCGACGAAATAGAGGTACTCGGTGTCCGCCGGGTTCAGCGCCGCCTTGATCGCCGCGCGGCCGGGGTTTGCGATGGGCCCCGGCGGCAGCCCCTTGCGGGTGTAGGTGTTGTAGGGGTCGTCGCGGTCCAGATCGGCTTGCGTCAACGGCCGGTCGAGCGTCTTTTCGCCCTCGGTGACGGCATAGCGCACCGTGGGGTCGGACTGAAGGCGCATGCCCTTGCGCAGCCGGTTGATGAAGACGCCGGCGATCACGGCGCGCTCGTCCGGAACGGCCGTTTCCTTTTCCACGATCGAGGCCAGCGTCACGGCCTCGCGCTTGGAATGGATGGGCAAATCCGTGGCGCGCTCGGGCCAGAGCTTCGCCAGCAGGCGGTCCATCGACGCCTGCATGCGGTTGATCATGCGCGCCCGCGTGTGACCGCGGCTGTAGGTGTAGGTTTCCGGCAGCAGCGTGCCCTCTGCCGGGATCTCGCGGATCGCGCCGGACAGCGCCTCGGCCTCGCGCACGCGCTCGACCACCTGGGCGCTGGTCAGGCCCTCGGGAATCGTCAGGCTGTAGGTCACGGTGCGGCCGGCGACGATCCGCGCCAGCGCCTTGTCGGGACTGACGGCCGGCGGGAAGGCGTACTCGCCGGCCTTGAGGGCGCCGGCCCGGTCCGTCAGACGCGCACCGAGGCTGAAGACGAGTTCGTGTTCGATAACGCCCGCAGCCTTCAGCTTGCGCGCGACGGTCGACAGCCCTGCGCCGTGCGGAATCTCGACCGTCGTGCGCGCTTCCAGCGGGCCGGGCGATTCGAACTGCTTCGTGCCCCAGATCAGCCCGGTCGCCCCGGCAACGACGATGCCGGTGGCGAAGAAGGAGAGAAGAACGAGCAGCCGCCTCACGCGCTCCCGCCGTCAGCCCTCGTACGTCCCGAAGATGACGCTCGCATTCGTGCCCCCGAACCCGAAGGAATTGGACAGCGCCCGGCGGACCGGCCGTTCCTTCGCCTGGTGCGGCACGAGGTCGACATCGTCGCACTCCGGCGACGGGTCGTCCAGGTTAAGCGTCGGCGGCACCACCCCGCGCTGGGTCGCCAGGATGGAGAAGATGGCCTCCACGGCACCGGCCGCGCCCAGCAGGTGGCCGATGGCGGATTTCGTGGACGACATCGACATGGTGTAGGCGTGATCGCCGAACAGCCGCTTCACGGCGTTCAGCTCGATCTCGTCCCCGCGCGGCGTCGAGGTGCCGTGCGCGTTGACGTAGTCGATGTCCGTCGCATCCAGCTTCGCCGAGCGCAGGGCGCCCTTCATCGAGCGGTAGGCGCCGTTGCCGTCCTCCGCCGGGGCGGTGATGTGGTAGGCGTCGCCGGACATGCCGTAGCCCAGGACCTCACCGTAGATCGGCGCGCCGCGGGCCTTGGCGTGCTCCAGTTCTTCCAGCACGACCGTGCCGGCACCTTCGCCCATGACAAAGCCGTCGCGGCCCTGGTCCCACGGGCGCGACGCCCGCTCGGGCTGGTCGTTGTAGCCGGTGGACAGCGCCTTGGCGGAGGAGAAGCCGGCCATGCCCACGCGGCACACCGCGGCTTCCGCACCCCCGGCCACCATGACGTCGGCGTCGTCCAGCGCGATCAGCCGCGCCGCGTCGCCGATGGCGTGCGCCCCGGTCGAGCACGCCGTGACCACGGCGTGGTTGGGGCCGCGGAAGCCGTAGCGGATGGACACCTGCCCCGAGACGAGGTTGATCAGCGCCGCCGGGATGAAGAACGGCGACAGGCGCCGGGGCCCGCGCTCGCGCACGGTCACGGCCCCCTCGCAGATCGTCTGGAGACCGCCGATGCCGGAGCCGATCATCACGCCGGTCCGGTCGCGGCTCTCCTCGTCCTCGGGCATCCAGCCCGAATCCTCGACGGCCTGCTGCGCCGCGCACAAGCCGTAGACGATGAACTCGTCCAGCTTGCGCTGGTCCTTGCGGGCCACCCACTCGTCGGGGTCGAAGCCCCCGTCGGCCTTGGTGCCCCTGGGCACCTGCCCCGCGATGCGGGAGGCAATGTCCGAAACGTCGAAGGAATCGATCTCCCGAACGCCGGACTGGCCGTCGAGAAGGCGCTGCCACGAGGCTTCGACGCCGCATCCAAGCGGCGTCAGCAAGCCCAGGCCGGTGATCACTACGCGTCTCATGGGCGCGGTTCGGCTCGCTCAGCGTGTCCGGATGGGCTTCAGCCGGCGTGCTCCTGGATGAAGTTCACCGCGTCCTTGACGGTCACGATCTTTTCGGCCGCGTCGTCCGGAATCTCGCAGCCGAACTCCTCCTCGAACGCCATGACCAGCTCGACGGTGTCGAGGCTGTCGGCGCCCAGATCGTCGATGAAGCTGGCGTTGTCGGTGACCTTGGACTCGTCGACGCCCAGGTGCTCGACGACGATCTTCTTCACGCGCTCGCCGGTGTCGTTCTCACTCATGGCTTGTCGTGACCCTTCCCCTCGGTGTGAGCATCCCGGATGCATCCATCCGGGATGCATCCGCACACAGTGAAACGGCGTCGGCTGCTAGCACAGGCGGCCATGCACTGGCCAGCCATAACCCCCGAAACAGGGGTCACAGCATGGCCATTCCCCCGTTGACGTGCAAGGTATGGCCCGTGACGTAGCTTGCTGCCGGACTTGCGAGATAGGCGGCGGCGGACGCCACCTCGTCCGCCTGGCCCATGCGGCCGGCGGGAATGCGCGCCAGGATCTGCTCGCGCTGATCCTCGCTCAACTCGTCTGTCATGGCGGACTCGATGAATCCGGGCGCGATGCAGTTGACCGTGATGCCGCGCGCGGCCGTTTCCGCTGCCAGCGACTTGCTGAAGCCCATCAGCCCGGCCTTCGAGGCGACGTAGTTGCCCTGCCCCGGATTGCCGATCGCGCCCACGACCGAGGCGACGTTGATGATGCGGCCCCAACGGCGCTTCATCATGCCCTTGAGCGCGCCGCGCGACAGGCGGAAGGCGGCCGTCAGGTTGACGTCCAGCACGTCCTGCCAGTCCTCGTCCTTCATGCGCATGACGAGGGTGTCGCGCGTCAGCCCGGCGTTGTTCACCAGGATGTCCAGCGAACCCAGCGCCTTCTCGGCCTCGCCCGGCAGCTTGCTCACGGCGTCGCCGTCGCGCAGGTCGCAGGGCGTTACGGCCACGCGCTCGCCCAACTCGTCGGCCAGGGTGTCCAGCTTCTCGCGCCGCGTGCCGGACAGGGCCACCGAGGCGCCCTGGGCGTGAAGCGTGCGCGCGATCGCGCCGCCGATTCCGCCGGAGGCGCCGGTCACCAGCGCCGCCTTGCCGGTCAGGTCGAACATCCCGCCTCCTCACGTCCGCGATACAGTCCGCGCGCCCTGCGCGCTGCGATTCAGCTCAGGCGCTCCAGCAACGCGTCGATCTGCTCCGGCCCGCCCACGGCCTGGCTCGCCAGCGAGCGGTCGATGCGCCGCGCGAGGCCGCTGAGCGTCGTGCCGTGGCCCACCTCGACGAGCGTGTCCACGTCCCGCGCCTGCATTGTCTGCACGCTCTCGCGCCAGCGCACTGTGCGCGTCACCTGCTCCACGAGGCGCTCGCGGATGGCTTCGGGCTCGGTTTCCGGCTGCGCGGTCACGTTGCTGACGACCGGCAGGCTGGGCGCGGCGATCGGCGTGTCGGCCAGCGCCCGCTCCATCGTCTCAGCCGCCGGCGTCATCAGGCGACAGTGGAAGGGTGCGGAGACCGGCAGCATGACCGCCCGCTTGGCGCCGCGCTCCTTGGCGAGCGTCACCGCGCGCTCCACTGCGGCCGTGTCGCCGCTGACGACGACCTGTCCCGGCGCGTTGTCGTTCGCCGGCTCGCAGACGCCCTGATCCGCGGCCTGCTCGGCGATATCGCGAACGGTGTCCAGGTTGAGACCCATGAGCGCCGCCATCGCGCCCTGGCCCACCGGCACCGCGTCCTGCATCGCCTGCCCGCGCGTGCGCAATAGCCGGGCCGTCGTCGCCACGTCCAGCGAGCCCGCGGCGGCCAGCGCCGAGTACTCGCCCAGGGAGTGACCCGCCATGAAGGCCCCGTGATCGGCCAGGCGCAGGCGGCCCTGCTCCTCCACCACGCGCACGACGGCCAGGCTGACGGCCATCAGCGCCGGCTGCGCGTTGGCGGTGAGCGTCAACTCATCCTCCGGCCCCTCCGCCATCAGGCGCGACAGGTGCTGGCTCAGCGCGTCGTCGATTTCCTCGAAGGTCTCGCGCGCGCTGGCGTAGGTGGCCGCCAATTCACGGCCCATGCCGACTGCCTGCGAGCCCTGCCCGGGAAACACGAAAGCCCGCGCCATGGCGAACGCTCCTCAAATCGAAATGGCGCACGGTGCTGGCGAGCGCGGCGCAGGCATAGCGTCTGCCCGGCTCCTGTCAAGGTTCACCGCACATCATTGCGGGATTGCATCGTATCCCACGCGGGTGTCCGGGTGAATCGAGCCCGCGCGAACGACGGAAAGCGGGCCGCACCCTGTTGCGTTGCGCACGCTGGTTTGTATGCTCCGGCCTCCTCGCAAAGCCTCCTCGCCGGCCCGCGGCGGGGGCCTGCCGGATCGCCGGCGGGCTTGGAGACGGGCCGGCTAGGGCCGCCCGGCTTCCCGGTCCAAGTCCGTGGAGCTACGGCCCGCGAAACAGCCAAGAGGAGCGGACAACAGATGCCGTATTACGAGAGCGTGTTCATCGCACGCCAGGACGTGTCGTCCTCCAACGTGGAAGAGTTGGCCGGTCAGTTTCAGCAGATCGTCGAGGAGTACGGCGGTCGCGTGACCAAGACCGAGCACTGGGGCCTGCGCAACCTCGCGTACCGGATCAAGAAGAACCGCAAGGGGCATTACGTGATGTTCAATCTCGATTGCCCGCCGGAAGCGGTTCACGAGCTCGAGCGCAACATGCGCTTCAACGAGGACATCATCCGCTATCTCACGCTTCGCACCGAGACGCTGGATGACAATCCCTCGGTGATGATGGAGCGCAAGGAGCGCAAAGACGGGCGCCGCGGCGGTGGCCGGGGCGGCCGGCGCCGGAACGAGTAACGCGCGCCTCAGCCCGCATTCCACACGCCCCGGCCCATCGACCGTTCGGCCAGCCGGGGTGAACCGGACGCAACGGAGGACAGACCGGCATGGCAGTCGAAATCGTCAGCCGCGGCGGCGCCGTTCGCCGCCCCTTCTATCGTCGGCGCAAGAGCTGCCCCTTCTCGGGCCCGAACGCGCCCACGATCGACTACAAGGACACCAAGCTGCTGCAGCGCTTCATCAGTGAGCGCGGCAAGATCGTGCCCAGCCGCATCACGGCCGTCTCGGCCAAGAAGCAGCGCGAGCTGGCGCAGGCGATCAAGCGCGCGCGTCACCTGGCCCTGCTGCCCTACGTGATTTCGTAACGCCGGTTCCGGCGCGAAGGAGGAAACGGTCATGAACGTGATTCTCTTGGAGCGCGTGGGCAGCCTGGGCCACATGGGCGACGAGGTGCGCGTGCGCGACGGCTTCGCGCGCAACTACCTCCTGCCCCAGGGCAAGGCGCTGCGCGCCAATGAAAGCAACCGCGAGTACTTCCGTGCCCGCCGGGCGGAGATCGAGGCGCGCAACCTCGAGCGCCGCCGGGAGGCCGAGAAGGCCGCGGAAAAGATCAACGGCCTGTCGCTCACCATGATCCGTCAGGCCGGCGAGACGGGCCAGCTCTACGGGTCCGTCACCGCGCGCGACATCGCCGACGCCCTGCGCGAGAAGGGCGCCCAGGTGGAGCGCGGCCAGGTGCTGCTGGACCGCCAGATCAAGTCGGTGGGGCTGCACCCGATCGCCGTGCGCCTGCACGCCGAGGTCGAGGCCAGCGTCACCGTCAACGTGGCCCGCTCCGAGGCGGAGGCCGAGCATCAGGCGTCCGCCGGCCGCACCGTCAGCGTCGAGGAGCAGCGCGAGATCGCCGAGCAGGCGGTCGACGAGGTGCTCTCCGAGGTCGAGGCGCTGGAAGAGGAAAGCGGCCAGCCCGAAGAGACCACGGGCTAACGTCTCCGCACGAAACGTCCGGTCGCCGTTCGGCGCGCATCGCCGCCGGGCGGCGGCTGGACCCGTATTTCCGGCTTCGCTAAACTTCAGCCAAGTGAGGTTGAGACGGCTCGGCCCGGGTGGTCCGAGCCGTTCCGTATGCTCGCATGTTGGATCGTGCGGGCAGGCCCGACGGGGCGGAGCGCTGCTGTCGCCGCCCCGGCCTGGCCCGCTTCGGACGGGAGAGACGCACCCATGCTGGCCGCGCTGCTGTTCCGGCAAGTCGTGCGGGAAGGCACGCTGACGGTCGTGGATGCGGCGGGCAAATCGGAGACCTTCGGCCGGGGTGAACCGCGCGTCACGGTGCGGCTGCACGATCGCGCCACCGAATACAAGCTGCTGACGAACCCGAAACTCCACCTCGGCGAGGCCTACATGGACGGCCGCCTGACGGTGGAGGACGGCAGCCTTTACGATTTTCTCGAACTCGCCGGCCGCAACGTCGTCAACGTGGAGCAGCACCCGCTGTGGGGCATGTTCGACCGCGTGGGCCGGGCGCTGCGCCCGATCCAGACCTTCAACCCGGTCAGCCGGGCGCGCCGCAACGTCGCCCACCACTACGACCTCTCGGGCGAGCTCTACGATCTCTTCCTGGACAGCGACCGGCAGTATTCCTGCGCCTATTTCACGCACCCCGACAACACCCTGGAACAGGCGCAGCACGACAAGAAGCGCCACATCGCGGCGAAGCTGCGGCTCGACCGGCCGGGTCTCTCGGTGCTCGACATCGGCTCCGGCTGGGGCGGTCTGGGCCTTTACCTGGCAAACACGGCGGATGCGCAGGTCACGGGGCTCACGCTGTCGGATGAGCAGATCAAGCTCTCGCGCGAGCGCGCGCGCAAGGCGGGCCTGGACGGCAGGGTCGATTTCAAGCTGGAGGACTACCGCAACCTCTCGGGGCGCTTCGACCGCATCGTCTCGGTGGGGATGTTCGAGCACGTGGGCACGGCCCACTACCCCGAGTTCTTCCGCACGGTGCGCGACCGCTTGGCCGACGACGGGGTGGCCCTGCTGCATTCCATCGGGCGCATGGACCCGCCGGGCGGCACCAACCCGTGGCTGCGCAAATACATCTTCCCCGGCGGCTACACCCCGGCGCTGTCGGAGGTGCTGGCCGTCGTCGAGCGCACCGGCCTGTGGGTGACGGATATCGAGATCCTGCGCCTGCACTACGCGGAGACGCTGCGCGCTTGGCGCGAGCGCTTCATGGCGAACCGGGACCGCGTCAAGGACCTCTACGACGAACGGTTCTGCCGCATGTGGGAGTTCTATCTCGCCGGCTGCGAGGTGTCCTTCCGCCACATGGGCCAGATGGTGTTCCAGATGCAGCTTGCCCGGCGGCAGGACGCCGTGCCGCTGACGCGTGACTACATCACCGACTGGGAGCGCGCCCAGGCCGCCCCGCAGGAGGCCGTGGCCGCGGAATGACCGCGGGCGGCTCCTTGAACGCGTCGAGTTGTCCCCGTTGTCCACATTTTCCACAGGATGGGTAGGCGGCCGCTGTCTGCTAGGATCGGGGGCCGTCCGGAAAGCAGGAAGGTGTCATGGCGAGCGCGGCGCTGGATCAATCGCAGACGGCCGAGCGCACCCCGCCCGTTAACTATGAGGCCGAGCAAGCCCTGCTCGCCGCCATCCTGGCCAACAACCAGGCCTACGAGCGCGTCGCCGACTTCCTGCGCGCCGATCACTTCGCCGACGCCGTGCACGGGCGCATCTACGCCGCCTGCGCCAAGCTGATCGACCGCGGCCAGATCGCCAACGCGGTGACGCTCAAGAACGTCTTCGAGCGCGACAACGCCCTGCAGGACGTGGGCGGCAGCCAGTACCTCACCGACCTGCAGAACGCGCACGTCACCGCGATCAACGCGGAACACTACGGCCGCACGATCCACGACCTGCATCTGCGCCGGCAGCTGATCGCGCTCGGCGAGGACATCGTCAACGAGGCCTTCGACTACAACCTGGACAGCCGCGCCACCGAGCAAATCGAGGCGACGGAGCAAAAGCTCTTCCAGCTCGCCGAGACGGGGCAGAGCGAGGGCGACTTCAAGGCCTTCTCCACGGCCCTGACCCAGGCCGTGACCCAGGCGGAGTCGGCCCACCGGCGGCAAGGTCAGATCGCCGGCGTCACCACCGGGCTGGAGGATCTCGATCAGCTTCTGGGCGGGCTGCACAACACCGACCTGATCGTGCTCGCCGGCCGGCCCGGGATGGGCAAGACGGCGCTGGCCACGAACATCAGCTTCAACGCCGCGCGCCGGCGGGTGGACCGCGGCGAGAACGAGGGCGCGGTGGTCGGCTTCTTCTCCCTGGAAATGGCGGCGGAACAGCTCGCCACGCGCATCCTCTCCGAGCAGAGCGGCATCGATTCCGAGAACATCCGGCGCGGCAAGATCTCGTCGGAGGACTTCGAATCCGTCGTCCAGGCCAGCCACGAGCTGAGCACCCTGCCCTTCTACATCGACGACACCCCGGCGATCTCCGTGGGCCAGGTGCGCCAGCGCGCCCGGCGGCTGAAGCGCCAGCACAACCTGGGGATGATCGTCGTCGACTACCTCCAGCTCATGCAGCCCACGGCGGGCAGCAAGCCCGAAAGCCGCGTGCAGGAGATCTCGGAGATCACGCGCGGGCTGAAGGTGATCGCCAAGGAGCTTGACGTGCCCGTGCTGGCGCTGTCGCAGCTCTCCCGCGCGGTGGAGCAACGCGAGGACAAGCGCCCGCAGTTGGCCGATCTGCGCGAATCCGGAACGATCGAACAGGATGCCGACGTGGTGATGTTCGTCTACCGCGAGGAGTACTACCTGGCCAAGCAGGAACCCGCTCAACGCGCCGACGAGTCGGACGAGAAGCTGCAGGAACGCATCGACAAGTGGAAACAGAAGATGGAGCGCGCCTACGGCGTCGCCGAGGCCATCGTCGCCAAGCAGCGCCACGGCCCCACAGGGCAGGTGAAGCTGGCCTTCGACGGCGGCACGACGCGCTTCGGCAACCTTGCCGCCGAGGATCAGTTCCCCGATGAGGGCTGAGGCCGGTCCCCTGGCCGCGCGCGCCGGCGGCATCCTGCACATCGATCTCGACGCCATCGCGGCCAACTACCGGCGTCTCGCGCGGGAAGCGGGCGCGGCGGCGTGTGGCGCCGCCATCAAGGCCGACGCCTACGGACTCGGCATGGACCGCGTCGCGCCCGTGCTGGCGCGGGAAGGCGCCGATCCCTTCTTCGTCGCCACGATCGACGAGGGGCTGGCGCTGCGCCACGTGCTCACCGAAGCCGGCTTCCCGCATGCCGGCATCCAGGTGCTCAACGGCCTGCCGCCGGACACTGGGGAGACGCTGCTGGCGCACGGGCTGACACCTGTGCTCAACAGCCTCGCGGACATCGACGCGTGGCGCGCCCGCGCCCGCGAACGGGACGAAAAGCTGCCCGCCGCGCTGCACGTGGACACGGGCATGAGCCGCCTGGGCCTGCCCGACGACGAGACGGCGCGCCTGATCCGCGAGCCGGAGCGGCTCAAGGGTATCGGCCTGACGGCGGTGATGAGCCACCTCGCCTGCGCCGACGAACCGGACCACGCGGAAAACAGCGCTCAGCTGGCGCGCTTCCGCACGGCCGCGCAGCGCCTGCCGGCCGGGCCGCGCTCGCTGGCCAATTCCTCGGGGGTCTTCCTGGGCCGCGCCTACCACTTCGATCTGGTGCGCCCGGGCGCGGCGCTCTACGGGATCAACCCAACGCCGGGCCGGCCGTCGCCGGTCCGCCCGGTGGTGCGCCTGCGCGGCCGCGTGCTTCAGGTACGCCAGATTGACCGGTACCGGGGGGTCGGCTACGGTTCGACCTACCGCGCCAGCCGCCCGACCCGGGTGGCGACGGTGGGCGTCGGCTACGGGGACGGCTATCCCATCGCCGTGTCCAACCGGGGCGTGGCCGTCGCCGCGGGTCGGCGCGTGCCGGTGGCCGGACGCGTCTCGATGGACTCGCTCACCCTGGACATCACCGATATCCCGCACGACAGCCTCGCGCCGGGCGATTTCGTGGACCTGCTGGACGACACGCACGACGTCGACGCGCTCGCCGCGGAAGCGGGCACGATCGGCTACGAGATCCTCACCGGGCTCGGCGCGCGCCTGCACCGCAGCTACCACGGCGGAGACGGCTGACCGCGCATGGCGTTCCTGCAACTGATCGGCCGCACCCTCCTGAGTTTCCTGGCGGCGACCGGGCGGCTGGCGATGTTCGCGCTGACGGCGCTGTCGCACTGCGTGCGACCGCCGTTCTACTTTCGCAATCTGGGCGCGCAGCTCGTGGAGATCGGGTACTACTCCCTGCCCGTGGTGGGGCTGACGGCGATCTTCACCGGCATGGTGCTGGCGCTGCAGAGCTACACCGGCTTCGCGCGCTTCAACGCGGAAAGCACCATTCCCCAGGTGGTGGTGGTCTCGATCACGCGCGAACTGGGGCCGGTGCTCGCCGGGCTCATGGTGGCGGGCCGCGTCAGCTCGGCCAACGCGGCGGAAGTGGGCACGATGCGTGTGACCGAGCAGATCGACGCGCTGATTACGCTGGCGACCGATCCCTTTAAGTACTTGATCGCGCCGCGCATCGTGGCCGGCATCATCGCGCTGCCGGTGTTGGTGCTGGTGGCCGACACGATCGGGATCTTCGGCGGCTACCTGGTGGGGATCTACAAGCTGGACTTCACGGCCGCGACCTACCTCAACAACACCATTTCCTTCATGCAGCCGATGGACGTGGTGTCGGGTCTGGTGAAAGCGGCCGTGTTCGGCTTCCTCATCACGCTGATGGGCTGTTACCACGGCTACCATTCCAGCGGCGGCGCGCAGGGCGTGGGCGCGGCCACGACGAACGCGGTCGTTTCCGCCTCCATCCTGATCCTGTCGTCCAACTACCTGATCACGGAGCTGTTCTTCGCACGATGAGCGCCGCCCCCAAGATCCGCTGCCGCGATCTCCACAAGGCGTTCGGCGCAAACCAGGTGCTGCGCGGCCTCGACCTGGACGTCATGCCCGGCGAGTCCGTGGTGGTCATCGGCGGTTCGGGCACCGGCAAGTCCGTGCTGCTGAAGTGCATCCTCAACATCATCCGCCCGGACAGCGGCAGCATTCAGCTGGACGGCCAGGAGGCGACGAAGGTGCGCGGGCGCGAGCGCGATGCCATGCTGCGGCGCTTCGGCATGCTGTTCCAGAACGCCGCGCTGTTCGACTCCCTGCCCGTGTGGAAAAATGTTGCTTTCGCGCTGATCGAAAGCGAGCGCATGGACCGCGACGCCGCGCGCGAGGCGGCGGAGGAAAAGCTCGCCGCGGTGGGCCTGCGCAACGAAGTGGCCGACCTCTACCCGGCGGAGCTCTCGGGCGGCATGAAGAAGCGCGTGGGCCTGGCGCGCGCCATCGCCACCGCGCCCGAGATCATCTTCTTCGACGAGCCCACGACCGGCCTGGACCCGATCATGGGCGACGTCATCAACGAGCTGATCCTGGGCTGCGTGCGCGAGCAGAACGTCACCACGCTCTCCATCACCCACGACATCGCCAGCGCCCGCAAGATCGGGCACCGCATCGCCATGCTGCACCAGGGCGAGATCATCTGGACCGGCTCCGTGGCGGAGATGGACGCCACCGACAACCCCTACGTCCAGCAGTTCATCCACGGCCGCGCCGAAGGCCCCATCCAGATGCCGGTGCGACGGCTGTAACGCCCCGGGAGCACCGTTTGGCAAAGGCGAAGAGCCAATACGTCTGCCAGGAGTGCGGCACGGTCCACCCCAAGTGGCTGGGCCGGTGCGAGGGCTGCGGCGCGTGGAACACCCTCGTCGAGGAGGCCGTGAGCGAGCCCGCGCGCGGCGGCAAGCGCAAGAGCGGACGCGGCGTCACCTTCACCGGCCTCAAGGGCACGGGCGAGCAGCCGCCCCGCCGCGTTTCCGGGCTCGCCGAGTTCGACCGCACCTGCGGCGGCGGGCTCGTGCCCGGCTCCTCGGTGCTGATCGGCGGCGATCCCGGCATCGGCAAGTCCACCCTGGCGCTTCAGGTGGCGGCGCGGCTGGCCGCGCGCGAGGGCATCTCCTGCGCCTACGTCTCCGGCGAGGAAGCCACGGATCAGGTGCGCCTGCGCGCGCAGCGCCTGGATCTGGCCGACGCGCCCGTGGCGCTGGCCGCGGCGACCAACGTCGAGGACATCCTGCCGGCACTGGAGGCCCCGGACGCACCCGAGGTGCTTGTCGTGGACTCCATCCAGACGATGCACACGGCTGAGCTGGATTCCGCCCCCGGCACGGTCAGCCAGGTGCGCGCCAGCGCCCAGTACCTGATCCGGGCCGCCAAGGCCTACGGCATCGCGGTCGTGCTGGTGGGCCACGTCACCAAGGAGGGCACACTCGCCGGCCCCAAGGTGCTGGAGCACATGGTCGACGCCGTGCTCACCTTCGAGGGCGAGCGCGGGCACCAGTTCCGCATCCTGCGCGCCATCAAGAACCGCTACGGCGCCACCGACGAGATCGGGGTGTTCGAGATGACCGAGGCGGGCCTCGCCGAGGTCGCCAACCCCTCCGCCCTCTTCCTGGCCGAGCGCCGGGGGCGCGTGGCCGGCTCGGCCGTGTTCGCCGGCATGGAGGGCACCCGCCCGGTGCTGGTGGAGATTCAGGCGCTGGTTGCGTCCTCCGCCCTGGCGACACCGCGGCGCGCGGTGGTCGGCTGGGACCCGAACCGCTTGTCCATGATCCTGGCGGTGCTGGAAGCGCGCTGCGGGGTTTTGCTCGCGGGTCAGGACGTCTATCTCAATGTTGCCGGCGGGCTGCGCGTCGCGGAACCGGCGGCCGACCTGGCCGTGGCGGCGGCCCTGCTCTCGGCGGCCAGCGACGAGCCGGTGGCCGAGGACGCGGTGCTCTTCGGCGAGATCGGGCTGTCCGGCGAGGTGCGCCCCGTGGGTCAGGCGGAACAACGCTTGAAGGAAGCCGCCAAGCTGGGCTTTGCTTCGGCCTGGATGCCGCCGCGCCGCGGCAGCCGCGCGCCCGCGCCACCGGCGGGAATCGCGGCGGACGAACTGGGGCACCTGGACGATCTGGTCGGCCGCTTCTCGGACCTGCCCACACGCCGGCGCCGGCGCGACAGCGACGGAGACGGGGACCACCCGGCACACGAGCCATGAGCGATCTTCCCATCAACGCGGTCGACGTCGTCGTGCTGGCGGTGCTGCTGGTGTCCGCGGTGCTGGCGTTCCTGCGCGGCTTCGTGCATGAAGTGCTGGGCATCGGCGCCTGGGTGGGCGCGGCGCTGGCGACGCTGTACGGCTTCCCGCACGCGCAGCCCTACGCCCGCGACCTGATCGCCATCGACCTCGTGGCCGACATCGTGGCCGGCGTGGCGATCTTCCTGGTCGTGCTCATCGTGCTGGCGGTGATTTCGCGCATGCTGGGCGCGCGGGTGCAGCAGTCGTCGCTGGGCGCGCTGGACCGCTCGCTCGGGCTGGCGTTCGGGCTGGTGCGCGGCGCCGTGATCCTGGCCGCCGCGTGGCTGGTGATGGAATGGGCGGTGCCCGACCCGGCCGACCGGCCGAGCTGGGTGCAGGACGCCGAAAGCCGCAAGCTCGTGGAATTTGGCGCGCACACCATGGCCGGCCTGCTGCCGCCTTCGTGGACCGCGAGCGGCGCCGCGGCGGTGGACTCCGCGCGCGACACTGCCGACCGGGCGCGCCAGGCCAAGGACGCCTACGACGCCCTGGCGCAGCCCGACGTCAAGCCCGACACCTCGGGCGAGACGGGCGGCCAGGGCTATAAGGACGAGACGCGCGAGCAGCTCGAAAGCATCATCCAGCAACAGACCGGCACCGGCGGGAGTGAGCAGCAATGACGGCGGACACCACGGCCGACACGCTGCGCGAAAAGTGCGGCGTGTTCGGTATTTACGGCCACCCCGACGCGGCCAAGCACACCGCGCTGGGCCTGCACGCGCTTCAGCACCGGGGCCAGGAAGCGGCCGGGCTGGTCACTTACAACGGCCGGCAGTTCAGCGCCCATCGCGACACCGGCCACGTCGGCGACATCTTCGACAAGCCCGACCTCATGGAACGCCTGACCGGCCACATCGCCGTCGGCCACAACCGCTATTCCACCAGCGGCGCCACGGCGATGCGCAACATCCAACCCTTGTTCGCGGAGCTGGCGTTCGGCGGCTTCGCGCTCAGCCACAACGGCAACCTGACCAACTTCGAAAAGCTGCGGCGCGAGCTGGTGCAGCGCGGGGCGCTCTTCCAGTCCACGACGGACACCGAGGTGCTCATCCACCTCATGGCCGCCGCGCCCGCCGAGGTCGAGGGCGCCGTGGACCGCATGACGTATGCGCTTCAGCACATCGAGGGCGCCTACGCCTTCGTCGCCATGACGGACAGTCAGCTCATCGGCGTGCGCGATCCCTTCGGCGTGCGGCCGCTGGTGCTGGGCCGCGTCGGCGACTCCTACGTCCTCGCCTCGGAAACCTGCGCGCTCGACATCATCGACGCCGAGGTCATCCGCGACATCGAGCCGGGCGAGATGGTGGTGATCGACACCGAGGGGCTCCGCTCGCTGCGGCCCTTCCCGCCGCGCAATCGCCAGCGCTTCTGCATCTTCGAGTACATCTACTTCGCCCGCCCCGATTCCGTGGTCGAGGGCTCCAGCGTTTACGAAGCGCGCCGCCGAATCGGCCAGGAGCTGGCGCGGGAGAGCCACTCGCCCTCGGACGTCGTCATTCCGGTGCCGGACTCCGGCGTGCCCGCCGCCATCGGTTACGCCGACGAAGCGCAGATCCCCTTCGAGTTCGGCATCATCCGCAACCACTACGTCGGCCGCACCTTCATTGAGCCCACGCAGTCGATCCGCAACCTGGGCGTGAAGCTGAAGCACAACGCCAACCGCGCCATGATTGAGGGCAAGCGCGTCGTGCTCGTGGACGATTCCATCGTGCGCGGCACCACCTCGGCCAAGATCGTGAAGATGGTGCGCGACGCCGGGGCGAAAGAGGTGCACATGCGCATCGCCGCGCCGCCAACCCGGCATTCCTGCTACTACGGCATCGACACGCCCAACGCCGGCGAGCTGCTGGCCTCGCGCTACACCGTGCCGGACATGGCGAGCGTGATCGGCTGCGACAGCCTGGCCTTCATCTCCTTCGACGGCATGTACCGCGCCATGGGCCATGCCGGGCGCAACCCCGACCAGCCGCAGTTCTGCGACGCCTGCTTCACGGGCGATTATCCCATCCCGTTGGTGGACCAGGAAGAGGACACCCCGGACACGGACCTCTTCTCCGTCATCTCCGAAGAGGCCTGACGCCGCGGCACACGCCCACCCATTCCGGCAAGCGCCCGACCCACGCGGTCGGGCGCTTGTTTCCGGCGACATATTTTGATAGTTGTCCAACTCTCGAAATATCTTGGGTGTTGGAGCCATGGAAACACAGGACGCCGTCCCCGCCCTCGCCGCGCTGGCGCAATCCACGCGGCTGAACGCTTTCCGCGCCCTGGTGCAGGCCGGGCCGGACGGCATGGCGCAAGGCGAGCTGGCGCGGTGCCTGGACGTGCAGCCGGCAACGCTGTCGTTCCACCTGCAGCAGCTGGAACAGGCCGGGCTGGTGCACGGCCGCCGGCAGAGCCGGCACATCTACTACGCGGCGGATTACGAGGGCATGCGCCGCCTGCTCGCCTTCCTCACCGAGGACTGCTGCGGCGGGCGGCCCGAGATCTGCGGCGATCTGGCGAACCACGCGGCCGAATGCGCGGCCGATGACGGAGACGGGAGCTCATGACGGACCGCCCCTACCGCGTGCTCTTCCTGTGCACGCACAACTCGGCCCGCTCGGTGATGGCCGAGGCGATCCTCAACGCCATCGGGCCGCCGAGCTTCAAAGGGTACAGCGCCGGCAGCCACCCGCGCGGCAGCATCAACCGGTACGTGCTCGATCTGCTGGAGCGCAGCGGGCATCCGACCGGCAAGCTCGCCAGCAAATCCTGGGACGCGTTCACGGGGAGGGATGCGCCGGCGCTGGATTTCGTCTTCACGCTCTGCGACCAGGCCGCGGGTGAGATCTGTCCGGTGTTTCCGGGCCATCCGCTCACGGCGCACTGGCCTTTCCCCGATCCCTCGAAGGCCGATGGCACCGAGGCGGAGATCCGCGCCTTCGTCAGCGACGTCTACCGCCAGATCCACACCCGGCTGAGCCTCTTCACCAGCCTGCCCCTCGTCTCGCTGGACCGCATGAGCCTGCAGCGGCGTGTGCGTGAGCTGGGCAGCGCCGAGGGCTCGGGCGAGACGGCCTGACCGCCCTCGCACACGTCCCCACCGCACCCGACACCGAAGGAAGACCCCGATGGCGAACGGGCGTCCCCGCATGGCGTTTTTCGACCGCTACCTGACCGTCTGGATCCTGGCCGCGATGGTGCTCGGCGTCGGCCTCGGCGCCAGCGTCGACGGCCTGCCCGGGCTGCTGGAAAGCCTCAGCATCGGCTCCACGAACATTCCCATCGCCATCGGGCTGATCCTGATGATGTACCCGCCCCTGGCGAAGGTGAAGTACGAGGAGCTGCCGACCGTCTTCCGCGACTGGCGCGTGCTCACGCTCTCGCTGGTGCAGAACTGGGTGATCGGCCCGGTGCTGATGTTCGCGCTGGCCGTGACCTTCCTGCCCGATCATCCCGGCTACATGACGGGCCTGATCGTGATCGGCCTGGCGCGCTGTATCGCCATGGTGGTGGTGTGGAACCATCTGGCCGGCGGCTCGCGCGAGTACGTGGCCGGGCTCGTGGCCTTCAACAGCCTGTTCCAGCTCGCCTTCTTCAGCGCCTACGCGTGGTTCTTCCTGGCCGTGCTGCCGCCGCTGGTGGGCCTGGAGGGCCGCATCGTCGACGTCAGCTTCTGGACCGTGGCGCAGGCCGTGGCCATCTATCTGGGCATCCCCTTCCTGGCCGGCGTGCTGTCGTGGGGCGTGCTCCGCCGCGGCCTGGGCGAGGACTGGTACACGACGCGCTTCGCGCCGAAGATCTCCTGGCTGACCCCAGCGGCGCTGCTGTTCACGATCGTGGCGATGTTCGCGCTCAAGGGCGACGCCGTGGTCGAGCTGCCGTTCGACGTGCTGCGCATCGCCGCCCCACTGGCGATCTACTTCGTCGTCATGTTCGTCATCAGCTTCGCCATGGGCAAGCTGATCGAGGCGGACTACCCGCGCACGACCTCGATCGCCTTCACGGCCGCCAGCAACAACTTCGAGCTCGCCATCGCGGTGGCCATCGCCGCCTTCGGGCTGGCCTCGGACGTCGCCTTCGCCACCGTCATCGGCCCGCTGATCGAGGTGCCCGTGCTCATCGCCCTGGTGAACGTGGCGATTTGGCTCGGCCGGCGCTGGTTCCAGGGCGGCGGCGCGGCGTCCGGCACGAACCCAGCGGCGGGCAGCGGATAAGGCGTTTGCCGCGGAATCCCTGCGGGCCCATCGTGAAGCCAAGACAACCACACAACACACGCGAAGTTTTCGGCATCTCTGGCTTGCAGGGTGCGACAGAACCGCCCAATACGCGATTGATACACAACCAAATCGGCTCCGTATTCCCGTACTCGCGGTCGGGGTGATCCAACCGACGTGGGACACGCGATTTGCTGAATGCCCCGGCCGCTTCTACACTCTCGGTATGAGGGTGTGGCAGCGCCTCGCGGTCACCGGCTCCGGCCGGCCCTGAGCCACGGGGCGCCCAGGGGGAGCCGCGATGCCCCTCTCCGCGCGCGAACAGGCTGGCCGCCGTCGCTGGCGCTTCGGCATCGTCCCGAAGATCCTGGCCCTTGTGCTCGTGCCCATCGTCATCCTGGCCGCGCTCAACGCCTACACGCTCTGGTCCGCCTCCACCCGGCTGGACGCGGCCCTGACGGACGTGGCCGAGCGCCAGCGCGTGACCACGCGGCTCGACGCCGCGGTTGCCCGCGTGAAGGACGACATCATCGGGCTTCAGCAGACGCTGGCCGCGCTCATTGCGGTCCACCAGCGCAGCCTCCTTCAGGGCGACCCGAGCCTGACGGAACGAACCCGCGCCCGCCGGGCGGAACTCACGCGCGCGCTCGACCGCTACACCGCGAACGTGACCACGCTGGCGCGGCGGATCGAAGATGCCGGGCTCATGCAGGCGGCCGCCACGCCCCCGGCCATGCAGGACGAGGCGGCGCGGCGGCTGGGCTATCTGCAGCGCTCGCGGACGACGCTGGCGCAGCTGCTGTCCCTGTTCCAAGCGGCCAACACGCGCACGCTCACCGCGTTGGAGCGCAACCGCATGAAGCGGGCGTCCAACAACTTCATCTTTGAGGAACGCACCCGCCTGAAGGCGGTGCGCGATCGGTTGAGCCGCAGCGCCGACATGGCGGTGAAGCTCGGCGAACAGCTGCGCGCGATCCAGGCCAAGCGCACCCACGTCGCGCAGACGGCGGCGCGCGAGCGCACCGAGCACGCCACCGCGGTGCTCGCCGGAATGTTGGCGGTGGCCATCGGGCTCGTGATGGTCCTGGCGGCGGTGGCCGCGACCTACGGCTTCGCGCGCCCGCTCAAACGCATGGTTGGCGTCATGCTGGCCTTTGCGAACGGGCGAACCGACCGCCCCATCCCGTCGGCGAGCAACGACGAGATCGGGGACATGGCCCGTGCGCTCGCGGTTTTTCGCGAGCGCACCCGCGAAGCCGCCGAGATGCGGGCGGCCCTGCACGACGCCAAGGAGAAAGCGGAAGCCGCCAACAAGGCGAAGACGCGCTTCCTCTCCACGATGAGCCACGAGTTGCGCACGCCGCTGAACGCCGTCATCGGCTTCGCCGACGTCATCCGCAGCCGCATGTTCGGGGACGTGGGCGATACCTACGCCGGCTATGCGGACCACATCTACCACAGCGGCCGGCACTTGCTGGATCTGGTCAACGATCTGCTCGACCTGTCCCGTCTTGAGGCCGGCCGCTACGAGCTTTCCCCGGAATGGATCGATGTCACCGGGATCGCGCAGACGTGTCTCGGCATGCTGGAGCCGCGCGCAGCCGCCAAGGACGTCCGGCTGCACACGGAATTGCCCGACAGCCTGCCCATTCGCGGCGACGAACGCGCCGTGCGGCAGGTGTTGCTCAATCTCCTGACCAATGCGGTGAAGTTCACCCCGGCCGGCGGGAGCGTCACGATTGCCGCCCGGGCGGACGGCGACGACCGGCTGCGGCTGGCCGTGACGGACACCGGGGCCGGGATCGCAGCGGCGGACATTGAGCGGGTGCTCCAACCGCTCCACCAAAGCGACGCCCGCACCTCGCGCGATCAGGAGGAAGGCTCGGGCCTGGGACTTGCCATCAGCCGCGAACTGGTGGAACTTCACGGAGGCGCGCTGCATCTGGACAGCACGCCCGGCCACGGCACCACGGCAACGGTCGAGCTGCCCGTCGACTGCACGCCTCAAGCCGAAACGGCGGCCGAGGTGCCCGTTCCGGCCACGGGCTGAACCGCGCGCCCGGTCCACACGATGCCGACGGTGACGCACCGTGCTCAGCCGGCTGATCCATGCACTGACGGCCCTCGCGGGCGGCGCTGCCGGCGCGCAGGTGCCGGCGCTGTACGCGCGCTACACGCACGAGGTCGGCGCGCGCATCCGGCAAGCCAGTGAGGGACTGGACGCCATCACGGGCTACGCCGAGCGTCAGGGGATCGCCGTGCACGAAGCCCTGAACCGGCTCCGCGCCAAGGGCGGCGTGGCGGAAGCGGCGTACAGGGACCTGCACGAGACGTACACCACGCTCGAACGCTTGGAGCCGGCGTACACCGCCCTGACGAACGCCGGGCCGCTGGTCCGGCCGGTCGTGTTTGTCCGGCATTTCGACCCCACCATCGCGGAGGCCGCGCTCGCGGATTTCTCCCCGGCTCTGCCGCTGTCCGCCACGGGGGCGGCGTATGCGGCTGTCGGCGCCGTTGCGGTGTTGCTGGCGACGCGTGGCGGCCACATGCTGTGCACCCGCGCGGCCCGGGGGCTCCGCCGCGCGCGCACGAAGATCACCAGCACGCACGGAACGGATCACGCATGACGGACACGCACGCGAACGGACGCCTCGCCGGCCGGCTGGCCGTGATCACCGGCGCCTCGCGCGGCATCGGCGCCGCCGTGGCGGAGCGCTTCGCACAGGAAGGCGCGCACCTCGTCCTGATCGCGCGCACCCAGGGCGGGCTGGAGGAGATGGACGACCGCGTCCAGGCCGCCGGCGCACCGCCCGCGACCCTCGTGCCGCTCGACCTGACGGACTTCGACGCCCTGGACCGGCTGGGCGCCAGCCTCTACGAGCGCCACGGCAAGCTGGACATCCTGGTGGGCAACGCCGGCACGCTGGGCCAGCTCGGTCCGCTCAGTCACGTGCCGCCGGACGTCTGGCAGGCGTGCATGGACGTGAACGTGACCGCCAACTACCGCCTGATCCGCAGCCTGGAGCCGCTGCTGCGCCAGTCGGACGCGGGGCGCGCCATCTTCGTCACCAGCGGCGCGGCCCGCTCGGCCTTTCCCTTCTTCGGCCCCTACGCGGCCTCCAAGGCGGCGCTGGAGCGCGTGGTGCAGATCTGGGCGCAGGAGATGCGCAAGACGCCCATTCGCGCCAACCTGCTCGATCCCGGTGTGGTCCGCACGCGCATGCGCGCCTTCGCCTTCCCGGAGGAAGACCCGGAGCAGCACCCGGAGCCCATGGCCGTGGCGGAAACCTTTGTGAAGCTGGCGGACCCCGCGTGCCAGCGCCACGGCGAGATCGTGCACGCGCTGTAACCCCGCGCTCAGGCGTAGGGGTTCTTGGGCCGCTTGTAGATGAAGCGGATGGGTGTGCCCGGCAGATCGAAGTCGTGGCGCAGTTCGTTTTCCAAGTAGCGGGTGTAAGACCCAGGCACCTCTGTGGGCTGCGAGCAGAACAGTGTGAAGGTCGGCGGGCGCGCCTTCGGCTGCGTGATGTACTTGAAGCGGATGCGCTTGCCGTAGCGCCCGCGCGGCGGCGGGTGCGACGCCGTCACCTCGCTCAGCCACTGGTTCAGGTCCGGCGTCGCGACCTTCGTCGTCCAAATTTTGTAGGCGCGCAGCACCGCGTCCAACAGCGTCTCGACGTTGCGCCCCGTCAGACCGGAGAGGGAGACGACGGGCACCCCGCGCACCTGCGGCAGCGAGGTCTTGAGGCGATCGCGCACGGCGCGGAGCGCGGCGTCGGCATCGGCGACCGCGTCGATCTTGTTGACCACGACGACGAGCGCCCGGCCCTCCTCGATCACGCTCTGCGCGATGTGCAGGTCCTGGCGGTCCAGCCCCTCTGTGGCGTCGGCGACCAACGCCACGACGTGGGCGAAGTTGATGGCGTGGAGCGCGTCCTGAACGGCGAGCTGTTCCAGCTTGTCCTGCACCCGCGCGCGCCGGCGCTGCCCGGCCGTGTCGACCAGGCGCATGGGCTGGCCCTTGTGGTGCCAGTCCACGCGGATGGCATCGCGCGTGAGCCCGGCTTCCGGCCCGGTGAGCAGGCGGTCCTCCCCGAGCAGCCGGTTGATCAGCGTGGACTTGCCAACGTTGGGCCGTCCGACGACCGCGAGCTGGACGACATCCTGCCCCGCTTCCTCGGAGTCCGCCTCCACATCTTCGGCGTCGTGCGCTTCGCGCCAGGCTTCATGGATCGCGTGGAGGCGGTCGTACAGCTCGTCTATGCCGTGGCCGTGCTCGCCGGAAAAGGCGACCGGCTCGCCGAGACCCAGCTCGTAAGCCTCGTAGAACCCGGCCTCCCCGGCCGAGCCCTCGCACTTGTTCGTCAGCACGATCACCGGCCGGTCGCTCTTGCGCAACTCGTCGGCGAAGAGTTCGTCCGACGGCGTGATGCCGGCCCTGGCGTCGAGCATGAAGAGGACGACGTCCGCTTCCTCGACGGCGCGCTGGCTCTGCTCGCGCATGCGCGAGGCCAGGCTGGCGTGGTCGGCTTCCTCCAGGCCGGCGGTATCGACGAGACGGAAGGTGAGATCGAAGAGCTTGCCGTCCGCCTCCCGCCGGTCGCGGGTCACACCGGGGGTGTCGTCCACGAGCGCCAGCCGCTTGCCGGCCAGGCGGTTGAACAGCGTCGATTTGCCCACATTCGGCCGCCCGACGACGGCCACGGTAAACGTCATGGTGTCTGCTTCGGCCTGCGCGCGGCGTTATTGCAGGGCGATGAGCTGCGCGTCGCGCGTGATGATGTAGAGCGTGTTCCGCGCCACCACCGGCGGGACGGCGGGCTTCCCGGCCAACTCGGTCGTGCCATCGAGGTCGCCACTCGCCGGATCGAGCGCCAGGAGCGTCTCGTTGCTGCCCGCCATGAGCAGCTGCCCGCGCGCGAGCACCGGACCGTACCAGATGATGCGGCCTTCCTGGTCGTCCGGGTCGGTGTAGCGGGGGATCTTCGTCAGCCAGCGCATCTTGCCCGAATCCCGGAACAGCGCGGCAACGCGGGCGCGCGGCGAGAGCACGTAGACGGCGTTGCCCGCCACCCAGGGCATGTTGATGCTGCCGATGTCGCGGGACCAGGCACGGTCGCCGCGGCGCAGGTTGATCGCCACGGTGCGGTTGGCGTTGCTGCTGGCATACACGCGGTCCTCGCCGATCACCGGCATGCCGCGGATGTCCGCCATGTCGGCCACGGGGTCAGTGGTTCCCGCGAGGCTCGCCAGGGTGTCGCTCCACAGGCTCCGGCCGTTGCTGGTCAGCAGCGCGAAGAGCTGGCCCGAGGAATAGCCGACGATGCTGGTGGAATCCCGCGCGGCCGGGCTGGCGGAGCCCACGAACCCGGCGCGTTCCTGAATGCCCTGGTGCGACCACTGCTGCGTGCCGTCGCCCGCCGCGAGCGCGATCGTGCGATTGGCTTCGGTGTTCACCAGCACCGCGTCACGGTGAATCGTGGGCGCGGCGTGGATGGGGGCGCCCACACCCTGCTGCCAGACGGTTTCGCCGTTTTCGGCGTCCAGGGCCGTCACGCGCCCGTCGCCCGTCGTGACATAGAGCCGCCCCTGCGCGTAGGCGACACCGCCGCCGAAGTAGCTGCCGCTCGCTTCGCCGTCATCCCGCGTCAGCTTGCGCCGCCAGACGCGCTCGCCGGAGCCGGCGGCATAGGCGGAAACCGTGGCCCGGGCGTCGAGCGCGAACACCCGCCCGGCGGCAACCACGGGCTGGCCGAGGATGCGCCGGTCGTAACCGTTGCCCGTGCCCAGATCCGCCGTCCAGGCCGGCTCCAGGCCGCTTGATAGCTCCAAGTGGCCCATGCGGTGATCGGGCCGGCCGCCCGGCTGCGGCCACGCGCTGTTGGCGCGCGCACCGGGAACCTCGATCTCGCGGTCGGCGATGGCCGGGTCCGGGGTCGCCGCGCCGTCCTCGGTAAGCACCGGAACGCGCTCACCCGGCAGGCGCGATTCGTCTTCGCCCCCGCCGAAAATGCCGTCCGTAATCCCGCAGCCGCCAAGCATGACTGCGGCCAGCGCGAGGCCGCCCCAACGGCTCCACATCACAATCGTTGCCCCGTCATTCCTTGAGAAGGGCGAGCATGTGCTCGGCGCGCCGGCGCTGAGCCGGGGGCACGTTGGCGCCCTCGGTGATGCGCGTGTAGTGCTCGACGGCCTGCTCCCGCTCGCCGCGCTTCGCCGCGAGCAGCCCCTGCGCTTCCAGCGCCGTCGGGCGGAAGCCGCTGTCGCCGCCGGCGATGGCACTGAGGCGCTGGGTCAGCAGTTCCGGCACATCCGCGCCGGCGTCCAGGGCGTGCATGACGGCCTGGATGGTGGCCAACCGCTGATAGGACGCGGCAACGCCGTCCGCTTCCGCGATGCGCTGCCAGGTTTTCAGCGCCGCGCCGCTGTTGCCGAGCTGCACCTGGGCATCGGCCAGCCGGAAGCTGGCAAGCAGGCTGAACCCGCCCTCGGCCGGCGCCGCCATGTCCTTGAAGGCGTCGCGCGCGGCTTGCGTCTCGTCGGCGTTGAGCTGTTCGACGGCGGCCGCGTAGGTCTGCGCCGCCTCCACGGCCTGGTCGTGGCGGTAGGCTTCCCAGCCCTTGTAGCCCGCCACGGCGACGACCAGCAGAACGGCCGCCGCGATCACCCACGGGCCGTACCGCTTCCAAAGCGCCAGGTAGTCCTCCTGGCGGATCTCCTCGTCGATTTCGCGGAAGATGTCGGACAAAGCGATGACTCGCGCCTCACCTTGTGGCTGAACCGTTCGCCGGCGGGAGCGCGATCCTAGGGCATAAGAGACCCGGGCCGCAACGGCCCGGGCGATCCAAGATGCTCGCACGCCAATGAGATACCACCGCCCATGCGGGCGATGCCCCGGCGACCCGGCGTCAGGCGGCGGCCTTCCACTTGATCGAACAGCCCATCGACGGGATCTGCTCGGCCGGACCCTGCCCCGTTTCGGCCACCCGCTTCATGGCGTTGAAGAGCTCACGCTCGGCATTGGGCGCCGCCTCCTTCTTCGAGGCATCCAGGCGGCCCCGGTACTGCAGCCTCAGATCGGCATTGAACCCGAAGAAGTCGGGCGTGCACACGGCGCCGTACGCCTTCGCCACCGCCTGGGTCTCGTCCAGCAAATAGGGGAAGGTAAAGCCGTGTTCGCGCGCGAAGGCCTGCATGTTCTCGAAGGAATCGGCGGGATAGGATTCGGTGTCGTTGGACATGATGGCCGCGGCGCCGATGCCGAGCGCCTGGAGCGCCGTCACGTCGGCGACCAGCCGGTCGACGATCGCCCGCACGTAGGGGCAGTGGTTGCAGATGAACATGATCAGCGTGCCGCGCTCGCCACGCACGTCGGCGAGCGTGTAACGCTTGCCGTCCACGCCTGGCAGGTCGAAATCCGCAGCCTGCCAGCCGAAGTCGCACACCGGCGTTTCCAGAGCCGCCATGGCGCCATCTCCCCTGTCCGCATTCCGGCCGCCGCGGGCCGTACGGTGCTACTCTCACAGGTGCGTCGCCGCCGGACCACGGTCAAGCGGGCATCGCAGCGCCCGCGTCTGGACGTGACGCCGCTGATCGCCGAAACTGATTCGCCACATGGTCTGGCTTCGACGTTGGAGGCGCAGGGTAGCGTGCACCGCCAGAACTGGGCCAACCCGGGCCGCGACCGGCCGTTTTTCAGCCGGGGCGAGCTTCAGCAACTGCTCGCGCTGTATTCGCAGCGTGTCTCGGAAGGCGTCTGGCGGGACTACGCCATCGACCAGCAAAAAGGCGCCGTCTTCTTCTGCGTCTTCCGGCACAGCGGCGAAACACCGTTGTACACCGTCGGCAAGAAGGCTGACCGCGGGATCTATGAGGTCTTCGACGGCGTCCGCCGCGTCAAGCGCACCAGTTCCCTGGACGAGGCCGTGCACACGCTCAAGCGGCGCTCGGCCGTGCGCGCGGTGACGTAAGGCCCCTCGCCCCGCACGGCCCCGTCGGCATCGGTCGAGCCCCCTTCAGGCCACGTTCGCGGCGCGGCCGGAGTTCACCGGGTCGAGCCCGGGAAACGGCATCACCGGGCGCACGTCGCCCGCGGTCATCAACCCTGACGGATCGTCGAGCTTGGCGGTGCCCCGCTCCACGCGGGCGAGCCCGTCCTCGCGCAGCTGCGTCAGCGTGCGACTGACGTGCACCACGCTGAGGCCAAGGTAATCCGCCAGATGCTCCTGCTTGATGGGCAGGCGGTAGTGCGTGCCGTTGACCATGCCGATGGTCGCCAGCCGGTCCCAGGTCCGCACCAGGAAGTGGGCGATGCGCTCGTAGGCGTTGCGCCGGCCCAGGCTGACGACGTGCTCGGCGTCCGTCGTCTCGTCGCCGAGCGTCCACGCCAGCCGGCGCGCGAGCGCCGGGTTCGGCTCGGCGATCCGGGGCCAGATCTCCGGGCCCAGGCTGACGACCGACACCGGGGTCAGCGTGCGCACCGCGAAGGCGCTGGCGTCCTCGAACAGGCCGTGCGGGTTGGCGATGTCGCCCGGCACGAGGAAACGGACGATCTGCCGCCGGCCGTCGCGCATCACCTTGAAGGTGTAGGCCCAGCCGTCCATCAGCAGGAAGGCGGCGGCGTTTTCCCGGGCATCCACCAGGCGGTCGTTCGGCGGCCGCGTTTCCGCGCCCTGTTGAATGCTGTCGAGAACCCGCGCGTCCTCCTCGCTGAGCTGCGATCGGACCTGCATCCGCTGGGTAAAGGGTTTGTTCGCGCCCTGGGTCATCGTTACCGCCCGCTTAAGTTCGATTACCATTGCGGGCGCGGCATATAACACAGAAGAACAACCGTGCAGTGCGTTATCCCATCACAGGTAGGCCAAATTTTTGTGAGAAATCTGTGAAACGAAATGTCGCGGTACACTTACTCCCATTCAATCGTTCCCGGCGGCTTGGACGTCACGTCGTAGACCACCCGGTTGATCCCGCGCACCTCGTTGATGATGCGCGTCGCGGTGCGGCTGAGGAAGTCGTGGGAGAACGCGTAGGTGTCCGCCGTCATGCCGTCCGTGGAGGTCACGGCGCGGAGCGCGCAGACGAACTCGTAGGAGCGCGCGTCGCCCATGACGCCCACGCTCTTCACCGGCAGCAGCACGGCGAAAGCCTGCCAGATCTCGTCGTACAGCCCGGCGCGGTCGATTTCGTCGAGGTAAATCCGGTCCGCCGCGCGCAGGATCTCGCACTGATCGCGGCTCACGCTGCCGGGAATGCGGATCGCCAGGCCCGGTCCGGGGAAGGGATGCCGGCCGACCATGGCCTCGGGCAGGCCCAGCTCGCGGCCGAGCGCGCGCACCTCGTCCTTGAACAGCTCGCGCAGCGGCTCGACGAGGTCCAGGTCCATGCGCTCCGGCAGGCCGCCGACGTTGTGGTGCGACTTGATCGTCGCCTGCGGCCCGCCCTTGGGCGAGACGGATTCCACCACGTCCGGGTAGAGCGTGCCCTGCACCAGGAAGTCCGCGCCGCCGAGCGCGCGCGCCTCTTCCTCAAAGACGTCGATGAAGGTGGTGCCGACGATGCGGCGCTTTTCCTCGGGGTCCGTGACGCCGTCGAGCTTATCCAGAAAGAGGTCGCTGGCGTCCCGGTTGACCAGCGGGATGTTGTAGTGGTGGCGGAACAGCTCGGTCACGCGCTCGCGTTCCCCGGCACGCAGCAGCCCGTGATCGACGAAGATGCAGGTGAGCTGCTCGCCCACGGCCTCGTGCACGAGCACCGCCGCCACGGCCGAGTCCACGCCGCCCGAAAGGCCGCAGATCACGCGGCGGTCGCCCACCTGTTCGCGGATGCGCGCGATCGCCTCCTCGCGGAAGGCGGCCATCGTCCAGTCGCCGTGGCACCCGGCCACCGAGCGGGTGAAGGCGCGCAGCAGATCCGCGCCGTCGGGGGTGTGGGCGACCTCCGGGTGGAACTGGAAGCCGTAGTAGCCGCGCGCGTCGTCGGCGATGGCGGCGCACGGCGCACCCTCGCTCTGCGCCACGACGCGGAAGCCGGACGGCGCCGCCACCACGCGGTCGCCGTGGCTCATCCAGACGCGCGGGGTGTCGCCGGGCGACCAGACGCCGTCGAAGAGGCGGCAGCCGTCCGTCACCGTCAGGTCGGCGCGGCCGAACTCCTGGTGATCGGCGCCTTCGACGTGACCGCCGAGCTGGTGAACCATCGCCTGCTGGCCGTAGCAGATGCCGAGCAGCGGCACGCCCAGCTCGAACACCACCTCGGGAATACGCGGCGCGTCGGCTTCCGCGACCGACGCCGGGCCGCCGGAGAGGATGATGCCGCGCGGTGCCCAGGCGCGGATGGCCTCGGGGTCGGCGGTGTAGGGCCAGATTTCGCAGTAGGTGCCGCTCTCGCGCACGCGGCGCGCGATCAGCTGCGTCACCTGGGAGCCGAAGTCGAGAATGAGGATGCGGTCGTGCGTCGCCATGCCGGGATTCCGCTGCCTGATGGTGCGCGGAAGCTAGAGGCATGGGCCGCCGGGAACAAGGCGGCGTGCCGAGCGTTGGGTCAGCCGCGCATCTGTGCCAGCCAGCCCGCGAGGTCGGGCCAGGCGTAGGCGGTTTCGCGCAGGGGCTCGCCGGCGAAGGGGGTGCGGCGGTGGGCGACGGCCTGCCCGCCCATGTGCTCGTAGAAGAAGCGCGCCGGGTTCTCGGCCAGCACCCAGACCACGGCGGTCTTTCCGCCCTCCTTGTGCACCCGCGCCAGGAGGTCGGCGAACAGCTGCCCGCCGGTCCCCTCCCCCTGCCAGTCCGGGCTGACGTAGAGGGTGTAGACCTCGCCGCCGTAGCCCAGCCGCGAGGTGCGCTCGGGCCCGCAGGAGCCGAAGGCGACGATGCGGCGGCGTTCGCCGCGCGGGTGCGCCTCGGCGACGAGCACGGTCTCGATGTTGTTGGGGTCGTCCAGAATCGCGCGCCAGTGCTGAAGCACGCGCGGCACGGTCATGTTCACCAGGTAACTGTCGGGCACGATGCCCGCGTAGGCGGCCTGCCACGTCTCCACGTGAATGCCCGCGATGGCGCGTGCGTCCGCCGGCGTCGCGGTTCGCACGCGCACGGCCGTCTTCATGCCGCCTCCCGGCGTTCCAGCACCGCGATGTAGAAGCCGTCGGTCCCCGTCCGCGCCGGAGTCAGCGTGAGGTCGGGGCCGCTGCCGGGGCAAGCCCCACCGATGGTCTCAGCCCAAACGTGCTCGACGGGAAGCGGCACGAAGCCGGGATGGCGCTCGCGGAAGGCGGCGACGCGGTCGCCGTTCTCCTCCGGCAGCAGGGAGCAGGTGGCGTAGACCAGCCGCCCGCCCGGCCGCACCAGCGGCGCCGCCTGATCGAGGATGAGATCCTGCAGGTCGGTGTGGTTGGCGAGCGCCTTCTGCGTCAGCTTCCAGCGCGCATCGGGCTGGCGGCGCCAGGCGCCCACGCCGGAACACGGCGCGTCCACCAGCACGCGGTCGAAGGCTTCGGCGTTCGCGTCCAACCAGGGATCGCGCTCGTCCGCGAGCACGCGGCGCTCGACGGTGTGGGCCCCGGCCCGGGCCAGCCGGGGCCCGGCGCGGCCCAGGCGCTCGGCGTCGATGTCGAGCGCGACGAGGCGGCCACGGTCGTCCATGTCGCCGGCGAGCGCCAGCGTCTTGCCGCCCGCCCCGGCGCAGATGTCGCACACCGCCATGTCGGGCGCGGCGCCGACGAGCGCGGCGGCGATCTGCGAGGCCTCGTCCTGGACCTCCACCTGGCCGTCGCGGAAGGGCGCGCTGTTGGTCACGGCGCGGCGGCCGGCAAGGCGCACACCGTTCGGGGCGTAGGGCGTGGGCGCGGCGTCCATGCCGTGCTCGGCTAGCGCGGCCGTGACGGCCTCGCGGCTGGGTTCGATCAGCGGGTTCACGCGCAGATCGACCGGGGCTTCCTGGTTGAGCGCGGCGAGTTCGCGTTCGAGGTGGTCGCCGAAGACGCGCTCGAACGACGGAATCAGCCACGCCGGCACCTCCACGCGCACCCATAGCGGCTGCTCAGCGTGGGTGAGCGGCTGCCCCGCCAGCGCGTCCACGAGCGCGCGCTCGTCGGGTTCCAGGGAACCGGGGTGATACTGCCCGCCGTCGCACAGCCCGGCGACATCCTCGGGGGCCATGCCGTCGATCAGCACCAGCGCCGCCAGCACCAGATGGCGCGGCCCGGCCGCCGCCGTCTCGGCGCGGCGCTCGGCCTCGTCGCGGGATTCACCGCCCGCGCGGGCGACCCACCAGTTCAGCCGCGCCCGCGCCCGCAGCGCGGCGAACACGCGGTCCATCACCGCCCGCCGGTCCTTGGAGCCCATGAAGCGGCGGGCGCGCGTGTACTCCTGAACGACCGTGTCGGCGGGCCGCTGAAGCGCCTCGATCTGGCCGAGCAGCTCGATGACGGCGGCGATGCGGGCGGCGGGGGTCATTTAGGTGCGCTCAATCTCTCCGATATGGAATACGAGATGAATATACACCTACATTTTTTAAATTCATTTCATTAAGTAAGTATGCCACGCCAAGAAATGCAAGATTGGCATTATTGCTCGGACCAACGATTATATGTTGAATCGCTTTCTCAACATCACTCATGTAATGCTCATAGAATGGAATTAATATATCATTTGATATTCTTGTCTGTATGTTGTCATAACCAGGTATCGTAAGTTTAGCGGCCCGCCACTCTTGCTCAATTTCAAAGTTTGGATCTTTAAATGCCAGCGCAAGACAGTAAAATGCCATAAATAATTTTCGGTATATAAAAAGATTCTCATTTATATCCTCCAGAGATATTTTTGATCTCTGAAATTCTTGCATAGCTCGATGAATGACCTTTTCCAATATACTCTTTTGCTGTTCTGCATTATAAAGAACTTTAAATATCATCACATTGTCTTCATTTATCAGGAAGTTTGTATCAAACCCAATTGAATATCCAATTTTACCCTTTCCATAACCATGCCATTGACTCAACAAATCAGGATCTTCGCAAAACGACACTGTCATTGGTGTGAAAACGCGAATATGCCGTGATAAATTATCTCTTAGAAAAGCAGCGAATTCTCGTGCACTTTTGTCTAATGTATTATCATTTTCTTTTTCTGAAAGAATTTCTTTCGCAATGTCCAATCCATGAAATATTTCATTGCTATCATTTAAAAACAAATTATCTGTTAGCCACAGCGACTGCGATTTTAATATACCTTTCAGCCCATTTGCATCGGTGTAATGAAATAGTTTTGGTCGAAACTCCCTCTCAGAGTAATTCAGTATATCTAACAACGACGTTCGGAAAGTTTCATTAAAAAAATCCTTTTCGTCTTCTTTTTCTTCTGCGTCAAGACGCGTGCCAGAACTCATCTTGCCAAAAACCTTCATCCCACCCGATAGTTCGGCGCCTCGCGTGTAATCGAGACGTCGTGCGCGTGGCTCTCGCGGATGCCGGCGTTGGTGATCTGCTGGAAGCGCACGTTCGCGTGCATTTCCGGGATCGTGGGGTTGCCGGTGTAGCCCATTGCCGCGCGGATGCCGCCGGTGAGCTGGTGGATCACCGTGCCGGCCGGACCCTTGTAGGGCACCTGCCCCTCGATCCCCTCGGGCACGTACTTGAGCGTGTCCGCGACCTCCGCCTGGAAGTAGCGGTCGGCGGAGCCGCGCGCCATCGCGCCCACCGAGCCCATGCCGCGGTACGCCTTGTAGGAGCGCCCCTGGTAGAGGAAGACCTCGCCCGGGCTCTCGTCCGTGCCCGCCAGCAGCGAGCCGATCATGCAGGAATCCGCGCCGATGGCGATGGCCTTCGCGGCGTCGCCGGAATAGCGGATGCCGCCGTCGGAGATCACCGGCGTGCCGGCGTCGTGGCAGACCTGCACGGTGTTGGTCAGCGCGGTGAGCTGGGGCACGCCCACGCCCGCGACGATGCGCGTGGTGCAGATCGAGCCCGGCCCGATGCCGACCTTCACCGCGTCCGCGCCCGCGTCGATCAAGGCCCTGGCGCCGTCGCCCGTGGCGACGTTGCCGCCCACGACCTGCACCCGGTTGGACAGGCGCTTGATCTCGCGCACCGCCTCGATGACGCCCCTGGAGTGGCCGTGCGCCGTGTCCACCACGACCACGTCGGCCTCGGCGTCCACCAGCGCCTCGGCGCGCTTGAGCCCGTCGGTGCCGACGCCGGTGGCGGCGGCGACGCGCAGGCGGCCCTTCTCGTCCTTGCAGGCGTTGGGGTGCGCGCTGGCCTTTTCGATGTCCTTCACCGTGATCAGGCCGGTGCAGCGCCCGCCGTCGTCCACCACCAGCAGCTTCTCGATGCGGTTCTGATGCAGCAGCGCCTTGGCGTCCTCGCGCGAGACGGTGTCCTTCACCGTTACCAGGCCGTCGCTGGTCATCAGCTCGCTGACGGGCTGGCGGCGGTCCTTGGCGAAGCGCACGTCTCGGTTGGTGAGGATGCCCACGAGGCGGCCGCCGTTCTCCGTCACCGGAATGCCGGAGATGCCGTGGCGGTCCATCAGCTCCAGCGCGCGGGCCAGCGGATCGGTGGGCTGGATGGTGACGGGGTTCACCACCATCCCGCTCTCGTACTTCTTGACCGCGCGCACCTCGTCGGCCTGCGCCGCCGGGTCGAGGTTCTTGTGAACCACCCCGATGCCGCCGGCCTGGGCCATGGCGATGGCAAGCCCGCGTTCGGTGACGGTGTCCATCGCCGCGGAGACGAGCGGGATGCCGAGTTCGATCTCGCGCGTGAAACGCGTGCGCGTGTCGGCGTCGTTGGGTGCGACGGCGGACTCCGCCGGCTCGATCAGGACGTCGTCGAAGGTCAGCGCGGTGCGCAGATCCATGGAAGAACCACCCGTGGCGCAATCAGGAAGCCCCGGCCCATCGCAAGACCGGGTGCGGTATCATACATCCCGAGGTGGGCCAGCCAAGGGCGCTCGGCCCGCCAGTCCGGCCACGACCTCGCTGGGACCGATATGTGAGTCAGCGGCCTGGATAACGCAACAACCGGAGGGACGCTCATGAAGCCCGTGCATACCTGGATCGTCGTAGCCGACGGCGCCCGCGCCCGCTTCCTGCTGCACAAGGGCATCGGCAAGGGCCTTGGGCGTGCGATGGACCACGACATGGCGAACGAACTGCTGCCCAATCGCGAGATCGTCAGCGACGACAGCGGGCGCAACGCCGACCCCGGGGGCGGGTCCAGCCGCGTCGAGCCGACGGTGGACTACCACGAATTCGAGAAGGAGCGTTTCTCCAACCAGGTCGCGCGCGTCATCAACAAGGCGCGGGCGCAGAACCAGTTCGACCGGTTGGTGCTGGTCGCCCCGCCCAAGACGCTGGGCTACTTGCGGGAAGAACTGGACAAGCACAGCCGTGAGCTCGTCTACGGCGAGCTGCACAAGGATCTGACCAACATCCGCACGGACGAGCTGGAACAGCACCTAGGCGAGGTGATGGCCGTTTGATCCCGCCAAGCAATTGAGGTGACTCTGGTTTGGTGACGCTCGCACACCCCTCTGACGTGCGCGCAAAAGCCATCTCCCCCTTCTCCTTCAGGAGAAGGGGGAGATTATAGAGGGGGTTGAGGCTGACACGTTCATCCAGTTTACGGCAGAATTGACCAGGAGCATGGCTCCGGCATTTCAGCGTACAGTGTCGGGATCCGGCGTTTCGTCTTCGCTCGCCGCCGGCCGGAAGCCTGTGGCGACGACGTAGACCTCCGGCGATTCGCCGCGCGAGGCCGGCGGCTTCATGTGGCGCACGCGGTCGAAGCCGTGCTTTAGGCGGTCCGTGACCGCGTCGCTGCCGCCCGTCTGGTAGAGCTTGGCGACGAACGCCCCGCCCGGCGCCAGCACGGATTCCGCCAGGTCCAGCGCCGCCTCCGCCACGGCTTCGACGCGCAGGCGGTCGGTGCGCTTGTGGCCCGTCGTGTTGGGCGCCATGTCCGAGAGCACGACATCGGCGGCACCGCCAAGCGCCTCGCGCAGCCGCTGGGGCATCTCGGGGTCGTAGACGTCGCCCTGAATCAGCGTGGCGCCCGCCAGCGGCTCCACCTCCAAGAGGTCGAGGCCGATCACGACGCCCTTGCCGCCCACGCGCTCGCGGGCGACCTGGCACCAGCTGCCGGGGGCCGCGCCCAGGTCGAGCACACGCCCGCCCCGGCGCAGAAAGCCGAACTTGTCGTCCAGTTCCAGCAGCTTGAACGCTGCGCGGGCGCGGTAGCCCTCGCGCTGGGCGGCGGCCACGTAGGGGTCGTTCAGGTGGCGCTCCAGCCACTGGCGCGAACCGCTGGTGCGCCCGCCCTTGGCCCGGATGCGCTCTCCGCCGCCGTGCGGCTGGCGGGTGCGGCGGCGCTGGCGCCGGATGCGATCGTTTCCGCTCATCGTGGCCGTGCCCCGGATTCGTGTGGCGTTCGCGCGGCGACCCGCGGTGCGATTCGTCGGTTTGGCGCACCCGCGTCGCCCCGTCCGGCACCGATGAACACCACCGCGCGGCCCGCGATTCAAGCCGATTCCCGCCCGCGCGGGGCCGCGCTACCCCCTCTGCGCGGGACGATCAGCGCCCGTGTGCGGGCCGATCGGCATCGATGCGGCAGACAGGGCTTGCATCCCACCCCCGACCTGCCCTACATCCGGGGCCACGCGGCGACGGGCCGCGGCGCACAATCGAAGACGCGCCTGCTGGGGGATAGTTTAGCGGTAGAACGCCTGGCTCTGGACCAGGTAGCCCAGGTTCGAATCCTGGTCCCCCAGCCATTTTGTGTCCAAGTTTCCCAGACACTTAGCTTTTTCCGCTTTCCCAACTGATCGAACGCCGCCGGATCGCAGTTCCGGTCCACACAGGCGGTCCACACGCGCGCTTCCGGGCCGTCCGGCCCAAGGCGGTGCTTGATGGCGCGCGCCCGCTACCTGCGCCTGGATCAGGGCCGGTGGATTTGGCGCCGGCGGGTTCCAAAAAACCTCGTTGCAGTTCTCGGAAAAACAGAGATAATTCGTTCGATTGGCAGCGTGCCCAAAGCTGATGCCCGCAAACAGGCACGCCAACTCACTGTCGCGAGTGATCATCTGTTCGCCATGCTGCAGCGTCGCACTGATTTGGACGAATATGAAATCCAAGATTTGGCAGAATACTGGTTCAATCAATACCTTGGTGAACTTGAAAAGAGACGGCGTGCATATAAACCAGATGACTATGAGGAACACCAAAAATTATTAGAAAAAATAGACAAATCTGCCGATGGTGCAATGGAAATGATCGTCTTGAATGACATCGAATGCACCCGGGAAACAGTTCAGTGGCTGCTGGAACAAAACGGGCTCGACCTGCCGGCCGACAGCCAATCGTTCCGTGAGCTGCAGCATGCGGTTCTTAGGGCGTTCGCCGAAGCCCATCGCATCAATGCGGCGCGTTATCGCGGCAACTACGCGGTTCGGCCCCAAGATCCGCTGCTTGCTCGTGCGTTTTCGTCTGAACCCCGCGCCCGCCGTCAGCCGAAACCTGCTGCAGCACAGTTCTCGGACCTGTGGCAGCGCTACGTTGATGGGAAGATCAAGGCTGGCGACTGGGGACACGACATGCAGCGCGAAAACCGGATGTCCCAGTCCCTCTTTACCGAAATCGCCGGCGACCGCCCCATCGACGCGTACGAGCGCAGCCAAATCTCCGATTTCGTCAACGTGCTACAACACCTGCCGGCGATGCGCGGCAAAGATCCGCGCTTCAAGGGGAAGACGTCGGCGGACTTGGTGCAAATGACCAAGGCTGACCCGACAATCAAGACGATGCAATCGAAGACGGTCAAAAAGCATTTCTCCAACATCAGCTCTTTCTTCGGCTGGTGCGTCCGCCAAGGCCAGCTTCCCAGTAACCCGGCGGAGGGCGTATATCAACTCAAGCGCACCAAGCGCCGCCAGGACGAGCGCGCGGCTTGGACGAATGCTGACCTGAAGACATGGTTCACGTGCCCCATCTACCAGGGATCGCAGCCGCAACACCGGCTGAAACGCGGACAAGAGGTGCGACGCGACGCCTTGTATTGGCTGCCCATCCTGGCCGTGTTTCATGCGCTGCGGCTGGAAGAGGGTGCCTAGCTTCGCGTCGAGGACGTTCAGTCGGCTGAGGGGATCTGGTTCATGCACATTCATGCAACGCCGGACGAAGATCCCGGCCCGGCGCGGAAGGTGAAGAGTGCAGCCGGCTGGCGACGCATTCCCATCCACGAAACGGTGCTCGCCCTCGGATTTCTCGACCACGTCGAGCAACAACGCCTGAAGGGCGAGAGACGGGTGTTTCCGGAGTTGAAGCCGGGCGGCACAGCACAACGCTATGGGTACAAAGTCAGCAAGGACTTCAGCCGCTACGCGCACCAACTCGATCTTGCCGGCGCCACGTTCCACGGCCTGCGCCATACCGCGATCACGGCGCTTGCCAGGGCGGAGGTCTATCCGGACACCATCAATCGGCTCAACGGCCATGAAATCTCCGGTGAGCGTGGGCGCTACGTCAAAGACATCCCGCTTCCCCAGCTCCAGGCAGCCATCAACGCGATCGCGTACGACGGAATCGACGCGGACCTGATCGCGGGCGCGCGCGGGGCGTCAAAACGGCGCCCGACGCCCTCCTAGAGTTCGCCCCGCACCGACCCGGGGACGAGCCGCCGGCAAGCAGGGCCGAGCCGCCTACGCGGCGGCTCACGCCGTGGCGTTTCCCTGGACGCTCACCAGCTACTTCTCAGCCACCTACGCGGCGGCTCACGCGGTGTGTTACCTGCCGATCGGGATGATGAACTTCTCAGCCGCCTACGCGGCGGCTCACGGATATGGGAAATCTTGGGACGTGTGGGAGTGCTTCTCAGCCGCCTACGCGGCGGCTCACGCCATAGTCGCTCGTGCCAGCGCTCTTCCGTCCTTCTCAGCCGCCTACGCGGCGGCTCACCCGCGCACCAGCCGGCGACGGCGAGCGACACGCTTCTCAGCCGCCTACGCGGCGGCTCACGAAGGACGATGTTCGGTGCGCCCTGCTCTCCGTGCTTCTCAGCCGCCTACGCGGCGGCTCACGCGCTGGACCATGCTCAGGCTCTTGTGGCCGACTTCTCAGCCGCCTACGCGGCGGCTCACTGCGGCTCTCGGGCATGCTTATCCGGCGCGGACTTCTCAGCCGCCTACGCGGCGGCTCACACCAACGTCCATAGTGGTTACCACCCGAGCTTCTTCTCAGCCGCCTACGCGGCGGCTCACTCCGTGCCGTAGCGCTCGCGCAGGATGCGGATCTTCTCAGCCGCCTACGCGGCGGCTCACGCGCACCCGCATCGCCGACCGCGCGGACGCCCGCTTCTCAGCCGCCTACGCGGCGGCTCACTTGCGCTGCCGGGCCGTCTTGGCCGGCGCGTTCTTCTCAGCCGCCTACGCGGCGGCTCACGTGTGCCGACCGACACGGTGTGCCGCATCGAACTTCTCAGCCGCCTACGCGGCGGCTCACGCTCGCGCGGCCGGTTCAAATGGTCGGGTTGTCTTCTCAGCCGCCTACGCGGCGGCTCACACACGCTGCGGAAGTGGCGACAGTCCGGTGAGCTTCTCAGCCGCCTACGCGGCGGCTCACGCAAAATCATGCCCGTATGCCGGGGACATGGGCCGCATAGCCAGGGCAACCTTTCGATTCCGGCGGGGCTAGCCCATCCCCCTGATCGATCCGAATTTTCCAAGAGCGCTCGCGCGACGAAGGTACACGATCCCAACCCCGAAGCCCACCGGCGGTGGCAGAAACGAACCTCTACGCGCCTCGAACGCGATCCGCGCCAAAAAGAACCTCGTGTTCGATCCGCGCCGAAGCCGGGCGCTGACCGACCAGATCGCCTGGGGCCGTGAACGCGAGCAGCTTCCGGCAGACGGTGGTGCGCGCCTCCCCCGGAAAGGTGCGCTGCATGGCCGAGAAGGCACGATCCAGGTCCAGATCGAGGAGCGGCCACACGGCCTCGGCGAATGGCGTTTCGGCGTCCTCGACCACATTCGTGTGCGGTGGCGCTTTGGCGTCGTCGTCCGACACCACGCGCCACGCTCGCTCCGCGCCCGGTTCCAGATCGAGGAAGAAGGCGGTTTCGACGTCAGAAAGCCGGAAGGGCTGATGGCGCGGCATCCAGGCGCTGAACGGCAGGTCCGGGTCGGTGGCGAAGCGCGCCGCCCTGAACGAACCGGTTTCCAGAAAGCTTCGCAGGAGCCGATGTTCGGCTTGCGGAAGCTCGCCGACGCCGTCCCAGGGATCGAGCAGCCAGAACCGCCCGTCGATGCGCGTGCGAAGCGCTTGGACGTCGATCAGCTCGTCGATCTTCGCGCTGCTCAGTTTCGCAGGCGTCGCGCCCTTCACGCCCTCGCGGAACGGCGTTTCGACACCCGGCCGTTGGTAATGAGGCGACTGGTCGCCACGGGCGTACGACATCGGCGTCTGCAGGATCGCGATGTTCGGCGCGTCCGGCACCACGTCGCGGTGGCGTCCCACGCGCCCGGCGAGCTGGATGATCGAGCGCGTGGACGAGGGTTCGAGCACGGCATAATCGAAGTCGTGGTCGCGGCCCGTTTCCTCGACCGGCGTGGCGACCACCAGGACCATCACCTCGCCCACGCCACGCGCCTTCGCAGTGTCGATCAGCGCCTGCACGCGGGGATGCCGGGCCGGGGCTGTCGCGCCGTTCGGGCCCTTCCGAACCAGCATTTCGTCAAGCATGCGCTCTGTGTGGAAGCGCACGAGGCCGAGCAGCCGGGCGTGATAGCACGCCACGCCCACAATGGTGTCGGGCACCCCTGAGCGCGCGAGGTGACGCGCCAGATCGCGGCAGGTGCGCACGTTCGCCACACGCACGACGCCGACGGAAACGCGCACCCCATCGTCGATCACCTGCGCGTGCCGGTGGTGCATGCGCCGGGCGGCAGCGATCATGGCGTCGAACGCCGCAGTTTCACCGGGCTCGTCCGGCGTGACGATCTCGGCGAAGCGCCTCGCCGGCGCTTGCTGATGCTGCTGCACGAAGCGCTCGGTAATCGCGCGGTGGCGCTCGCCAAACCGCTCCGGCTCCACCGCCTCGACGGTCGTGAGGGCCGGATCGTCGGTGAGCCAGGCCGTCAGCACATGATCGGCCCCGCCCGTCAACGCGGCATGCGCGCTGTAGCCGGCGGCATAGGCGCGGTGGAAGGCGCGGGCGATCTCCGGCGGCGTGGTCGCCGAGGCCAGCACCACCGCGCGGCCGAACACCCCGGCCAGATACACCAGCCGCAGGATCGCGGCATCGTCGACGGCATCGTAAGCGTCGATCTCATCCAGGATCAGGTCGCTGGTGGCGAGGCGCAGCATGGCGTGGAGGTACCGGCTGCTGCGCGCATCGGCGGCGGCCATGAGCTGGTCCACGGTGGCGGCCACGACCGGCGTGCGCAGCAGGCGATCCGCGCGCTCCCGGCCCCACGCACCCTGGAGCGCCGTTTCCACGGTGCGCGGCAGCGCGCGGTCCGGATCACCTCCCGGATCGCCGCCGAGTTCGGCCAGTTCGGCGTCGTCGAGCTCGCGGTCGTCGGCATCGTCCAGCGCAGCCGCGCGCCCTGCCCCACCGGCCACGACCAGATCGTCAACGGCTGGCGCCTCGGCGTTGGTGCCGGCGCGATCGCCGCCACCCGTCCGGTCGAGGTCATGCAGCCGACGCGCCGTTTCATCGCCGATGATGGTGGCAACGTCGGCGGACGCGAAGCCGACTTCGCCCGTATAGGCCGTGCCGGACTGAAGCGTCAGGGAGCGCAGCCCCAACCCGAGCACGAACCGGCAGCGCCCCGTGGCCGCGTGCAAGGCAGCGGGGGCGCCACGGGTCTTGCCGCCTCCGGTCGGCACGATCGCCACGCCGAAAAAGCCGGCCCCACGGGCCTCGTGGCCGCGCAAGCGCTCCACGGCATCTCCCTGCCAGGCGAAGCGGCCGGCGCACGGCGGTTCCGTGAGCGCCTCTGGCAGCGCGTCCGGCGTCACACGGGGAAAGGCGTGCTGCGAGCGCTGGAGCATGAGCGCATGGGCGCGCGTGCGATGGGCAACGGCCTTGAGGTGGTCGATCAACGGCTCGGCGAGCGCGCCCGGCCGCTCGGGCGCCGAGGAGGTGTTGGCGAAGAGCCCGCCGTCGTCGTCGCTCACCCGCTGCTGGCCGCGCGCCGAGGCGTCCTGGTCGCCCAGCATCAGACACAGCCGGCCGTACGCGTAGGCCGTGTCGGGCGTGAGCGCTGTCGGCGCTGCGAAGGCATCGCGCAGCTCGGTCGCGGCGCGCTGGAGACGACGCTGGAAGCGGTCGTCGCGAAAAACGCTGGACGCATTGGCATGGGCGGCTTCACGGGCGCGGTGAGGCCCCGGGGAAGCATCGCTGCGAACATGCGCTCGCGTGTGGAAAGAGACAGCGTTGCTTGTCAGCTCGGCTTCGAGCAGGCGGTGGTGAACGGCGATCAGCAGCACCACCGCCGAGACCGCCGGCCGGCTGCCATCCCAATGCAGCTCGGGAAGGGGGTCGCCGGGCGAAAGCCGCGCCGCCCGAGCGGCAGCGCGATCGTACGCCGCCTCCAGCGTGGCCGCGTCCGGCCCGCCGGCCAGTCCGCGCCAGAGGGCGTCGCCGTCATCGAACGCGCGGCTCATCTCGATCAGGAAGAGCGTCGAGATCAGCTCGTGACGCACGGCCCCGGTGTTTTCGCCAGTTTTGCGCAAGGCGCGCTGAAACTGATGCGCCGATTTGCCGACGTCGTGCAGCAGCGCGGCCATCTCCAGGCACGCCTTGAGCTGGCGGAATCCGGGCATGGCGGTACGGCTGGGCTTGCGGCGCTGGCGCACGTTGATGGCGTACTGCCCGCGCCGGCCGAAGCGATGGCGCGAGCCGATGTGGAAGACCGGTGCGCCGTTGTTGCGGCCCGACACGAAGCAGGCCACGGCCGTGTTCCGGCTGGCGCGGGCTCGCAACGCGCCGGCCACGGTGCGCAGGGCCTCGTTGGAGAGAAAGCCGGTCCAGGTCGCCTGGGCGACGCGCGGGAGGTAGCGGTCGAGGACGCGTTCAACGCGCCGGCGCGCGTCGCGAACGGACTCGTCCACGAAGGTCACGCGCATTCGCCGGCCTCGATCATGCGGTCGATGTTGGTGAAGACGTGCTTCATGGCGCGCTGCTCGTCGAAGGCGTCAATGAGGCGGGCGCGGAACTCCTGTTCCCGTCCGTCTTTCGGCCCTTTGCGCGCCACCTCGCCCGCGACGGGCAGGACGAACGCATCCTTGAAGGTATCGGCCACATCGAAGACCAGCCCGCCTGCGCGCGACTGCCCGTGTAGCGCCGACAGGCCGGCCGGAATGCCGTGGGCCCAGAGGCCCACTGCGGCGAGCCCGTAGGCGAGGTAGTTGCCCTGGTCGATGAATTCGTTCAGCAAGCGCGCGCGTTCGTCGGGCTGCCGCTCGCCGGCGCGTCCGCCCGGATCGCGCTTGAAGCGGGGAATGCCGAAGATCTCGCCGGCGACGTGCTTATAGAGATCCTTGCAGAAGCGCCCCTCCTGCCCCATGAGCGTGTCGACATCGCCCGCGTTGCCCACGTTGCGGCGATACTTCGCCAGCACGTCGGCGATTGCTTCGGTTTCGAAGACCCTGGAGACGCGTTCCGGGATGTTTTCCAGGCTGGCAACGCGCCGGTCCTGGATTTCACGCGCGGCAGCCAAGCGGGCGTCTTCCCTGGGCTGAACGGCGATCCAACGGTGCAGGCGGTCGGTCGGGCGGTAGATCGCGTAGGACGCCATCAACAACGGCGCCCCGCCCGTGCCCGTGAAGCCCACGACCACGCCCTCGTCGGCGAGTTGCCGCGCGGCTGGCTGGGTGAGCGAGGTGCCCTGCCCCAGCAGCAGGAACGCCAGGTTGGCGTGGGGAACGTTGAACGTGCGCTCGACCGTTTCGTCTACTGTGTCGCACACGACGCGCTCGTCATCCACGCGAACGTGTGCCCGCTCCAGCAGGAGCGCGCTCTGCCGATCCGTATGGAGCAAGCGGGTCATCGCCATGATGCGGTCGAGGCAACCGGAGACAGGGCGGCGATGCAACCCGGACATGCGCCAACGCTTCCGCCTGCACGGCGGGTTACCGCACGTCATTGATCCCAAGAATGGTCTGAAACGCCCCGCTGTTTTCCCAGCCGCCTACTCGGCGGCTCACTCCGTCAGCGCGACGACGAGGCGCTCGATGTACTTCTCAGCCGCCTACGCGGCGGCTCACAAAACGCGGTTCGATCTGGACCTTGGCAAAAACTTCTCAGCCGCCTACGCGGCGGCTCACGGCGCTGCCCCGGCCTGCACCACGCGCTCGCTCTTCTCAGCCGCCTACGCGGCGGCTCACGATCATCCGCCAGCAGCACGAGGCCTTTCCCACTTCTCAGCCGCCTACGCGGCGGCTCACCGCGTCGTCCGCTCAGCGACGCATCGCGAGATCTTCTCAGCCGCCTACGCGGCGGCTCAGGCGGCCAATCCCGACGTGGATGCGATGATCGACTTCTCAGCCGCCTACGCGGCGGCTCACGACGAGGCGGCCCGGCTGGCAGGCAAGAGCAACTTCTCAGCCGCCTACGCGGCGGCTCACTCACTATATAACCATCGCGGGTACGCGCCAGGCTTCTCAGCCGCCTACGCGGCGGCTCACAGCATGCGCCCGGACGACGTGGCGCGGGTGCTCTTCTCAGCCGCCTACGCGGCGGCTCACGGACAGTCTAGGACATTATTTGCACTGTCGTACTTCTCAGCCGCCTACGCGGCGGCTCACGCCGAGCGGCTGTTCACGATGCTCGCGCTGGACTTCTCAGCCGCCTACGCGGCGGCTCACGGGTTCCGTTGTGTTCTCGCGGACCCGCCGTGCTTCTCAGCCGCCTACGCGGCGGCTCACACGCTGGCACGCGTGCGCAATCAGGCGGCCGAACTTCTCAGCCGCCTACGCGGCGGCTCACGGGCGACGTGATCCCGCTTGCGGCGGCGGAATCTTCTCAGCCGCCTACGCGGCGGCTCACTTGGCCGCTTCGCTGCGAGCTTGTGTAGAGAGCTTCTCAGCCGCCTACGCGGCGGCTCACACGTTCTCGTTGACAGCGTCACCACCGGAGAACTTCTCAGCCGCCTACGCGGCGGCTCACAGCCAGCAGCGGCCGGTCCACGGCGCGGGCGACTTCTCAGCCGCCTACGCGGCGGCTCACGAGGTGGCGGCCGCGGATCGCTTCGACGTGGTCTTCTCAGCCGCCTACGCGGCGGCTCACGTGCGCGCTCTACGACGAGCTGTACGGCGATTCTTCTCAGCCGCCTACGCGGCGGCTCACGCCAGGACCGAGCTGATGCGTCACGGCGCATACTTCTCAGCCGCCTACGCGGCGGCTCACGCCGCCGTGTCGGCGCAGACCGGCGTTCCGCACTTCTCAGCCGCCTACGCGGCGGCTCACGGTACGGCGGGTCGACGAAGTGAAGCGTCTCGCTTCTCAGCCGCCTACGCGGCGGCTCACATGCTCAGCCGCGGTAGTGACGCTGCCAGGAAGCTTCTCAGCCGCCTACGCGGCGGCTCACGGCAAAATCATGCCCGCATGCCGGGGACATGGGCCGCACGGCCGGGGTTACCCTTCGTCCCCGGCCGACCCAGCCCATCCTCCTGATCAGCCCCACTTTTCCAAGAGCACCGCAGCCACGAAGGTTCACCGAACCCCGGGGCCGCGCGGATCGAACTCCGGCACGACGACGGGCGAACGTGCGCCATTGGTCCCATCGCCCACGCGGGCAAGGCCATAGACGTCCGGCACAGCCGAAGCGTCGTCCGGCGCCGTGACCTCCCGCCGCGCGATGGACAGCGAAAACCGCTGCCCCGTGGAGCCGGACTGCATCGCCAGATAGACCGGGGGCGCTTCCCGGCGTTTGCCGCGGGCCAACGCCCCGGCGTCGCGCCGGCGCTTGCGGATCATGGCGATGCTGTCGCGCGTCTCCCCACGCGCTTCGGCCCGGCGCTGGTAGCGTGCTTCCGTGCGCAGGATCGCCGCGTCGGTCGTCGCCTCGTGCCGGCGTTCGCGCCGGTAGACAGCGTAGCCGAGCACGGCCTCCGGCTCGACCTCGCGCACGCGTGGCGTGCGGATCATGCCCGCCTGAACCAGCCGATCGACTTCCGCGCGCTCGGTGAACGCGGCAAGCGCGTCCGGACTGCCGAAGACGCGAACGTGCCCGAGACACGCGGCGAGGTCCGCCGGCCGGCCATCCTTGCGCCACGTGACGTGCGCCAGCCCCGGCAGCGCCACGGCCAGCCGCTCCGCACCCGACGCCACGCCGAGGTTGTGGCAGTGCACGGCATGCACGACGTTGCGGGCCAACAGAGGATTGTTGGGCTCGACGAGGGTGGTGGCGTCGCGGCTGTAGCGGAACTCCAGATAATGCTCCATCGCGCCCCTACTCCTTGCCGCCGAACACGCCGCCGCGCGACAAGCACGCGAAAACGAAGTGCACGTTGCCGCAATCGGGATCGGCCGGGTCCTCCTTGTCCAGCGCTGCGTAAAGTTCCTTGCGCCGGTTCTGCCGGGTGATGAAGTCGTAGAACGAGCCGCCGTTGGGCGGGCGCAGCGCGACGGCGCGCGTGGTCAGCGCGGCGTAGGGGTCCGCCGGCATGGCACACTCAATCTCCGTTGAGCCGTGCCATTCGTCTACGCAGCGGATGGCGTTGCCGATCTTTTGCGGGTGGAAGGTGGCTTGGCGAACCGTGCGGTTGCCGTGCTGGACGGGGATGGCGGACAGCACCTTGCCAGCATTCTTGTTGCCACGCCGGCGGCGCACCCGCTCTTCTGCTTCGCCGCCCAGGTATTCCTGACTCGGGAAGATCTCGGAGCCCTCGGGCAGCGCGCCCTCGCCCACCAGTTCCAGGGAAAGGACGGCCTCTGGGTCGTACAAGGCGCGGCCCATGCGTTCGGCCAAGGCGCCGGCCCCCGGAGCCGCCTCTTCCAGCGTATCGTCGCCGGGATAGTGGTCACGCTCCAGCTGCGCTGGATCGGCCGTCAGCACCCGGACGCCGTCTTCCAGAACGTGCACCTTCTTGTCGGTCATAATCAGGAAGTTGCGCCACAGCCACCGCGCGTTCAGCACGTTCCACAGGTAGCGCTTGGCGAGGAAGGTGTAGCCGCCCACATCGCGGTATTTGCGCGCCAGCTCCTGCAGATTGTCGGCGACGGTCTTGTTGTCGCAGGCGTGGGGCGCAGTGCTGTTGGGCAGGAACTGGACGCTGGTCTTGACCACCAATCGGTCAGCACTGGCCGGAAGCTTGGCTTGGTCGATCGTCTGCAGGTTCGGCTCGCTGATGTTGAACTCGGTGTTGTCGGGATCGCTGACGTAGTTGCTGATCTGTCCGCGCACCGAGACTTCTTCGACCTCGGCGGGGATGAGGGCGCTGCGGTTGAGTTGTTCTTCCTCGGTCAGCAGCGGTTCGCCCGCGGTGACGCCGAAGAACAGCCCTTCGCCCGGCTGAACCGAACGCGCATAGGACAAGAGGTTTGCGTGCAGCGTGGGAACGGTGGTCACAGTTGCTCCTCCAGTTCGGCTTCAACAGCGGCCGGCGTGCGACCGCGGACAACGAAAAGACCGGTCGGACGGTCGATGTGCCACGACCACAAGACGGCGTGGCTGATGCTTGGCGCCCGGGCGAGCGCACGGGCGGAAACGAACTCCGCGACCGTTGCGACGCCCTCGGCGAAGACGTGCGGGGTTTCGGGCTCACGCGTGCCTTCCCGGCCGCTCGCGTTCTCGATCGGCTCCAGGGCCTGGAAGCCAACCGAGAGCGGTGTCAGCCGGTGGCGCACTCCGGGCTCGGGCTCGCTGTAGGGGTTGGTCCAACGGCCGTCCTCGTCGCGGTGTAGCGTGGCCACGTCCAGCAACGCATCGAGCGGATCGGCCGCATGGGTGGTGGCATCTTCCAGAATGTCGGTCCGGTCGGCCAAAAGATGGCCGGGCGGCACGCTTCTCAGCGCTTCGCCGAGATCGTCACATGCTCGAACCGGCGGGACGGGTGCATCGTCGCCTTCCATCCGCGCGCCCGCGAACCGCGCCCGCTGGACTGCGCGGCGCACGGTGTCGGAGAACAGCGTGTCCGCTGGATCGGCGAGGCAAATCGTTGCGCGCACCTGACCGAACAGGCGCCCAGGCGCCTCCGCGGGCTCGCCGCTCGGCTGGGGCGTGGGGCGGAACATGCCGCTGTGGGGCGTCACGCGGTGCAGGAGCAGCGCGACGGGCAAGTTGGCGGCTGGTTGCCCACCCGCCCGCGCGATGACGTCGGCCACGCCGGCAAGCGCGGTGATGCTCGGAAGTCCGGCCACAACGGGGCTGCTGTCCAGGGCCGCATCTGCGGCCGTGAACGGGCCGATGGCGAAGATGCTCATGGGAGTTCGGGCTCCAGCGCGGCTTTCAGGCGGCGGGTCAAGCGATCGCGCACACGCTCGTCGTGGGCGCGCGTTCGGAAGAGCGCGGGATCGACGCGCATGAGGGCGCGCAAGACGGCTTGGAGGGCTTCTTGTATGAGGGCCTCACGGTCGTCGTCCGTGGCCGCGCGGTCCTGGAAGAGCACGAGGTCGCGAACGGCCGGGCTACACGCGTACTCCGCCTTGTCGCCCAGACTGCCCGGATCAGCAGCGCATTCATCGCGGACATCGCGCAGGTACTTGGCCAGCGTGAGCGCCATGTCCCCGGCGTAGCGATCAAGCGCGGACCGGATCTCATGTGTCGAATACCCGTGGCCGGGCGCGCTCGGGTCCGGATCGCGTTCAAGCCGCGCAAAACGCTGGACGGCGTGACTTCCGCGCAGCAAGCCGGCGTAGAAGAGCGGGGCGCCGTTCTTCCAAGTCGTGATGCGCCGCTGTATGCCAGCGTGCTCGATTGGATAATAGCTCGCTCGAATGCGAGTCAGCTGGCCGCCTTGGTACTGAACGTGAAGCCCAACGTTTTGCGGCTTTGCTGAGGTGACAACGGCCGTGCGCGGCACGAACGCCGTCGCGGAGCCGTCGGAACCGCGCTGCTGACGCTCGCGCATGCGCTGCGGCAATTCTGTATAGATCGCCGCCGACGGGACGGGCGTGACCTGAACGTACCCGCCCGCGCCGTCCGGCACGAACATCGCCTTCATGTGATCGCCGTCGATCGCGGAGACGTCGGACAGCCCGTGGTCGCGCTTGCGGCGGTACATCTCGCCCGCGGTCGCGAGTGCATCAGCCGGAACCCCGAGTTCCGCCAGCGCATTCGCAAACACGTCGCCGTTCGCGATGCGCTCGATCAGCATCGCAGTCTCGCCTCGCTCATCCGTGACGCGGGTGCACAACAGCTTGGCGAGCGGGAGATACGCCGCGCTGCCGGCATAGGAGAGCGGAACGCGGGCGTGGGTCGTCGCAGCCGTCGCGTAAATCGGACTGACGCCGGATTTTGCGTGTCCGCCGAGGGCCACCGGCATCTTGCTGCCGACCTTCGGGGGCACCTTGGCGACGCTCGGGTCCAGCACGCTGGGAAGGTAGCTGCCGATTTCGGCGATAATGCCCGAGAGACGATCCGCCGTGACCCGCTCGGCGCGCGCTTTGGCTTCGTTACGGCTTTGCAGGCTCTCAAAGCTGTCGATTTTGCGCTGCTGGCGCTCTCCTGTCCGTGCCTTCGTGTCATGGGCATTCAGAAGAATGGTCATGAACGCCCCTGCATGACCGTCGGAAACAGTGAACGGTTCTTCCGCCACACGAACGGCAAAAACCGTGTCCAGCGCTCGCTTCAACGCAGTTCCCTCAGCGGCCGGACGATCGGGATTCCCACTCGCCATTTTGGCGACATCACTCGGGAAGGATTCAGGATCAAAACGCATGTGTGCTTCGCGACCCGTCATGAAGGAGGAAAGGTTGCAGACCCGGTGTTCACAGGCCGGCTCCGGGTGTATTTTTCAGCTTGCACTCGAAAGCGCGACAACCCTCCGTGGTTGCTGCTGTGCTGCTGCAGTTTTTTAGCTATGACCATGCCGGCCGCCACCTGTTCGGTGCGCTGCACGGTTGCTGACCGTGATCTGGTTCAAGGATGCCAATGCATCGGGCTGAGTCAAGTATTCATAAAACCCTTACTATGGGCGTTGCAACGCGCCTTGGCTGGCCCCGCCAGCCAAGGCGCCGCCTATCCGGCGGCTCATCTACAGGAAACCCTGACTATCTTCTCAGCCACTTATGCAGTGGAATCTTTATAATGATGATTCTGACAAGCAAATCACCAATCTTCAAGACAAATCTTTCCCCTAACTTAAACGAAAATATCGCCCACTTCGGAGGAGAAAGGGGGGGCTGAGCACCAACCTGCGTCCCATACCAATTTTTGCCGCCGCCCCTGAGACGCCTACGATCCCAGGCTGGCGGGCAAGTCGAAGGAGATCCACGACGAGATCGACCGGGCCGTGCTGCGCGCCTACGGCTGGAGCGACCTGATCGACGCGCTGATGGGCAAGCCCGGCGCCGCCGCGCCCAGCCCGCACGTCACGCCCGAGCAGGAGGCGGCGGAACAGGACCCCCCTAGCACAGGAAAGAATACCGGACTTCCACCCTCTCAGGGAACGATTCAGCGTGAACTGCCGACCTCACATTCGGCCCTAGCGGGGTGCATGCGAACTTATCGACGCTGACTTGCTCCTGCTCGTCTGTGCATGTTGCCCAACGATCGATGTTCGGCGTTCGTTCACGCTGCTGCGGTCCCGGATCTGATCGCAGTCCTTCATATACGGACACGGGCTCTCTCAGGCATCGCGCACCGGCAAAGCCACCTTGGCGATCCCGCTCTTTCCGCAGCTGTCCCTCAGCGTGTGCAGCCAAGCTGCATCTGTGTCGACGCCGATGTGCGGCGCCGCCCGCCCAAACGGGCCTTACTTTCATCAGGCTGGTTCCCGTGCAGCGGTGCAGTCTTGCCTGCCTTGCGCCCTGTAAATGCAGGCGCGCGGTAACGTAAAAGCAAGCATTTACCCGATATTGGCTTCTTCTTACCCCCGTCAACAAGTCATGGGAAATTCTTAACGCTGCAGCGATTACAGGGAAATGGGAAAGGTCTAGCGCAGGGCGATCTCTTTACGGGTCTCGCTTCTTCTTGCAATTATGCGATCATCGAAAAAACAAAAAATCTGCTTCCCATATCGCCGAAATTTGACTCGATCCAGTCAGTGCTTAATTATATTCTCACGTCATCCGGAAAACAGGTCTGTCAGAAACCAGTGGACCGCGAAAGGCGACGGGCACTGTTGCTCCAGTGTGTGCCGTTCTCCCTTCCGGCTCCGGTCGCTTCCCCACGACAGCCCACAGAGGATAAGACCGCTGATCACGCGCCACTCGACACCCGCCGCGAAGGCACCTCAGCCCGTCTCCCCAGGATATATTTTTTCTGCAGCCGCGCTTCAGCAGACCACGAAAAACCATAGCAAGCGCGAGAGCTTACAAGCGTCGCACCGAGACAGCCCGAGTTCGCGCCCCGCTCTCACCTTCCTCCCACTCTCTCGCTCTCTCGCAGGAAGGACTCTCCGAGGAAGAGCAGAGGAAGGGAGGAAGGGAGGAAGGGAGGAAGGGAGGAGAGGGACTTCGATCCGCCCTCCCCTACGGGGACTGCTTCAGCTCTCTGCCAAGGGATGGGCACTGAAGCTCTGCCGAAGGGATGGGGGCTGAAGCTCTGCCGACCGACTGAGTGACCGAACGAACGAACCAAGCAACGCGCACTGACCCGGACCGAGCATGACAACGCACACCGCACCGACCCGCGCCCGCTACCCTGCCGACCACGCCCTTGTGCGCTCGTCCATGACCCCTCCCATGCGCTTTCTCCCGGAGAAGGCCGCAAAGCCCATGCGTGCTGCCCGGGCGAACCACGGCAAGATCCCGTCGAGCGGCCGCAACCTGACCATCAATCAGGAGCTCGCTCTCCTCCTCGAATTCCTGCTCGCGCAGCCCATCGACCAGTTTGTCTTCTCGACCTACGACATCTCCGAGCGCGAAGCCGAAAATCCGCGCAACGTGATCTCCGGCATCCGGCGCGCGCTAGCGCGCCTTGGCTTCGATATCACCGACTACGTCGCCATCGTCGTCGACCAAAGCCAGCATGTGCAAAGCCCACACATCCACATCGTCTGGGGCATCGAAGCCACCCCGGCCGCGCTCACCGCCTTCAACAAAGTCGGCCAGCGCCGGCACGTCACCCGCTCCTCAAGCAAGTCGCACAACCAGCCCACCGACAACAACCGCGGCGGCCTGCCCGGCCTTCTCTGGGGCTACTTCCGCGCCGCCCGCAATCTCGGCAAGACCCCCGCCGAACAGGCCAGGAAGGGCGCTGTGATGATCTCCCAGGGCTGGCGCCGCGCCATCCAAGCCGTCGCCCGCACCGGCTTCCGCGCCGATCTCCACGACGCCTCCACCGGCCTGCCCCTCGGCGCCGAAGCGCCCGCCACCACCCCGGCCAAACCACGCGTGGGCCTTCCCCCCGCGACCGGGCACAAGCCAGCGCCGGCCCCGTCTGCCGCGCACCCCGCCGCCGATGCCGGCACGGCCGATCACCCACCCGCCGCAACGCCCGCAGATGCCCCGGCCGGGGAAATCGCCGTGGGGGCCGATTTTTCGCCCGCTGAGACCCGTTGCGTGCCGGGCGCTGGGATGACAGCCCCCAAGCCCCGGATCAGCCCCAGCGGCCACGCACGGGCCAGGAAACGCTATCCGGCAGCATGGCCTTCACCCGAAGCCCCATCGCCGCGCCCCTTGCCCGATCCGCGGTGGACCATCCGCCGTGCCCGCATACCGGTCGGCGCTGGGGGCAGCTTCCCGCCCATCGCCAAAAGTGGGCGCTCACCGCCCGCATAGGCCGGGGGACCGCTTCGGCTTCTACGCATGCAAGCGATCTTGGGTCCGACGATCCACTTCGGGTGCTATACACGACGCTGAACTGTACCGGCTTCCTTGGAGGCTGTGGGGTTTGGACAATCAGGCGGCCATGGCCGCCTGATTGTCTCGCTCGAAAAAGTCGGCCTCGGCTTCTGCGGGTGGGATGTGGCCGAGCGGTTCGAGGAGACGCTGCTGGTTGAACCAATCGACCCATTCGAGGGTCATCAGCTCCAGGGCTTCCAGGCTCCGCCACGGACCACGGCGTCGGATCACCTCGGTCTTGTAGAGCCCGATCACGGTTTCCGCGAGGGCGTTGTCGTAGCTGTCGCCGACGCTGCCCACCGACGGCTGGATATCTGCCTCCGCGAGGCGTTCGGTGTACTTCAGCGACAGATATTGAACGCCGCGATCGCTATGGTGAACGAGGGTCTGCTAACCCGAGACCGGTTGGCGGGCATGGAGCGCCTGCTCCAGCGCGTCGAGCACGAAGCCCTCGCGCAGCAGCTGCCGCCAGACCTTGCGCACGCCGCAGACTTGGAAGTTCTCCTCCCAGACCCGCCGGATCTCCGCGCGTAGCCATGTGTCCCGCCGCACCCGCGCCGGCGCCGTGGACGGATCGGCCCGCCGGGCCGCGTGGGCATGATAGGTCGACGGAGCGATCGCCAGCTGCCAGCAGATCGGTGTGAGCCCGTAGACCGCGCGGTGATCGTCGATGAACGCGATCATGACTTGGATCGGCGGTCGAGCTCCGCCTGGGCAAAATACGCCGACGCCTTGCGCAGTATCTCGTTCGCCCCGCGGAGCTCCTTATTCTCCCGCTCCAGCTCCCGCATGCGGTCCCGCTGTGCCGTCGTCACGCCGGTCGCGACGCCATCGTCGCGGTCAGCTTGGCGCAGCCAGCCACGTAGCGTCTCCGGATTGCACCCGAACTTCCCGGCGATCGAGGTGAGCGCCGCCCATCGCGAGGCGTACTCTCCCTCCTGCTCGCGTACCATGCGGACCGCCCGCTCGCGCAGCTCCGCCGGGTACGGCTTTCTCGTCGTGTTCGCTCCCATAGGCTCCAGTCTCCCAAATCCTGAAGCCTTCGGGAAGCTCGGGGCGGTTCACCTCCCCGCTGGGCTGATCGGGTGGGGCTATTAGGTTCCCCTGCGGATGGGGCTGAAAGCCTGCTGTGACCGCAAACACCTCAGAACGGTGCGGTACCCGCTAAGCCTCATCCGAAACGCTGACGGAACCCACGCTCTCAGCTGGGCGGAAGAACCGAATTCCTCCGATGCGGCCCCGGCCGCTCGCCGGTATCGCGTGACGAGCCACGTGCCGCTGCTGCGCGCCGGGGCTGTCGGACACGCTGAGATCGGTCCGGCGGGTGGGAGGATGTTGCTCGTCTTTGAGGATGGTCATCGCGAGTGGTTCCTTCCCCACCACGTGACGCGCTTGGATGCCGATAGCTGAACGCCGGCATGGACGCCGATGGTGTCTGCGACCCAGGATGGCTGTGCCTGGCCAGCGAGGAAACGCTGGCGCGTCCCTATACAGCATTGGTTCTGCAGCCATGGCCGAGCCCGAGCACTTCAGCCGCGATGTCCCGCGGCGCTGCCTGCACCTGATCAACCGTCTTTGGCATCAGCTCGACACGATCCACGACCCACGAGACCCAGATGGCGGTACACTCACCGCGACCTTCGTGCTTGCGATGTCCACCCCGATCGTGCTGCTGCCCATCGAGCTGATTGACCGCACAGGCCGAAGGGGGAACCCAACATCCATCGATGACCGTGGCCTGGACCAATCCCTCACTGACGCGATCAATAGGGGCTTAGGCGGAGGCCAGCTCCAAAACGCTCCGTTCTTCGAAAAAAACAGTTGGGCGTCGGCAAAACGCAGCTCTGATAAGAGTCCCAGTCTCCGTCACGGCCTTGATTTCAAATTGATTCAAGAGTTGGGCACAGAACAAGCTGAGAAAGCCGCGAATGAAATGCCATGCAATCAGTGGTCAAGTATCATTCGCAACGCGCTGGCTCATGGTGGCGTCGTATACTTGGACAAGGAGGGAAGGCATGCCAGAGAAAACGAAGTCGCGATGCTCGCTTTCGTTAGCAGGCGAATCGACCGCGATACGAATTCGCCTACTGATAGTCTGGTGTTGCGGGTGTCGCTCCAGAATTACCTGATCTTTCTGGACAAATGGGTTGGCTGGCTTGACAAATCCGGGATTGCAGGATTGCTGAACGCAGCAGCGTGAGTGCGCCCTGGCGCCAAGTGTTCGGAGCCTGCTGCACACTGGTGACATCCACGTCCAGCGGCCGCTACTCGCGCCATTTTTCGGCACGGGGCTAAACCGGTGCCCGGTTGCGATCTCTAAGAGCTGATGCGGCGACAGGCGATCTGAGGGTTCGCACCAGCCGATAGCAGGTAATGCAGGGGGCTGCGCCTTCACTGTGCGTCATAGAGGTTGGCGATGCAGGCTCGAAGACGGTCATCCGTCCAGGCGTCGAGGCCGGAAGCGTGGAACTGCCGGATTTCCGAGACGGGATAACCCTGCACCCACTGGTGCTGGACGGTGAGATCAAGCTGGCTTGCCGGCGCTCCCTTGCGGTCGGGCGGCCGCAGGGGACGACCGGCGTCCGGATCTGTCGGTGCGGGCGGTGCCGGCCGGGGCGCAATGCAGGCCGGTGACATCGGGATAATGATGGGGTCCGGCTCGATGGCCAGTGCCTTTTGTTCGTCTGGCCAGGCGACCGCCGCGGGATCGAGTTCGCGGCCCGCTTCACCATCGTAGGCATAGACGCCTTCGTAAGTGCAGCCGAGTGCAGCGATCTCCTCCAGCGCATGAAGCGACAGCGACTGGCCAACGGCGCGAAAGCTTTGCAGCACCTCGCGGTATGGCGCGTACACGCGCTCGGACCAGGAGCGCGCGGAAAAGCGGTCTTTGGCTTCGCGCATCAGCGAGCGTCCTGGCGGATTTGGCTTAGGGGTAATGGAAACAGCGACATCAAGATCGCCGAGCTCGTCCGCATCACGCTGAAGATAACTGCCAAACACGGCTAGACGCTCAACCAGGTAGGCATGGCGGTCATCTGCGTTGATCGCCCTGGCCGCCCCGACAGCACCTTCCAGCAGCCTGTCAGCTTGCGCGCGTGTGATCGGGTTCCCGATCCGGGCAGAGGCGAGGCGGAGACCGCCCTGCCCTACAGTCCACCAATCCTGCCCCTGGCTGTGCACGGAGTAGACAAGGAACCGTTGCCGCGCCAGGTCCAGGAGCGTCCGGCTCAGCTTGGGCTCTGTGAGCCCGAGGCGACTTCCCAGTTCGGGGGTGCTCGCGGCCCGCTGCTCGCCGATGCTCTGTATTGTCTTCTTCACACGAGAAGCGGTGACACCGGCGATCACACTGTTCCGGGGGATGCGCATGTAAGTTCTGCTTTACGAATGCTGTCTCGATTGTCGAACACCCATTATACGAGAGTTAAGGTGCGTTTCACGCTTTCCAAGAAGCACGGGAGTCGGTTGATTTTGGCATCAGCGAGTGACCGGACGTGGTAGAACATGCCGGGCCACGCCCCTGTCGGCTCGGCCCGGCAGTTTTACGACACGGCCTGCAGAGCGCACACGATCCTCGTCGTCAGGATCAGGCGCGGATATGGTCGTTTGGAACGCGTACCCAGACTTGAACCCATACAGCGTCGTCGGCTTCGCTGCGCTGCGCGTTGTTGTCCACGTTCACCTCGAAGTCGCCGTCCTCTCCATAGAGATCGTGGGCCGCTTCGATTTCGGCCTTGGACGCTTGGTTCGAGCTGACGATCTGCGAGAAGCCAGGAGCCTCGTAGTCTTCGGGAACTTTGACGGGCTGAAGCTGCATACAGCCATCCTCGTACTGCCAGTCGAGCAACAGGCTCTTTTCGGCCCCAACGTACTTACTCATCTCTTCGATGAGCATTCCAGTGTTGTTGTCGGCGATTGCACCCTCGGCATTGTCGCCGATTACATCGACTTCAGCGTGGAAAAGCGAATAGACATTTGCGGAATAAACGGTTGTCATTGCTATAAAATTTCGATCTGAGTCATGGTATTTTGGAATCATGGTGCAGAACCTGTTTTGTGATCTATTAACAGTTTGCTTTAAAATCCGTACTGACGATGCGGGTTAGGCGTGATTCCCTAGGGTCAGCAGGGGTCATAGGGGGACACGTCATGCGCGGAGACGACAGCCGGTCCGGGGCGTTGTTCAGCTACGTGGATCTGGAACAACGGGTGCCGTTGGATCATCCGCTGCGGGTGATCCGGGGCGTGGTGGATGACGCGCTCAAGGAACTGTCGCCGACGTTCGAAGCGATCTATAGCGATCGCAGACGGCCGAGCATTCCCCCGGAGTGGCTGATGCGTGCGCTGGTGCTCCAGCTGCACCACGGCATCTGTTAGCTGGCCTTCGGCCAGCGACTTTGTGTCCGAGCGCCAGATGATGGAGCGCCTCGACTTTGATCTTCTGCTCCGCTGGTTCGTGGGCCTGGGGATCGAGGATGCGGTCTGGCATTCCAGCGTCTACGCCAAGAACCGTGAGCGGCTGGTCGCCACGGAGGTGGAGCAACGGTTTCTCACCGCGATCCTGGAGCACGAGCGGGGCAAGCCGTTGTTGAGCCGGGAGCATTTCTCGGTCGACGGCACGCTGATCCAAGCGTGGGCGTCGATGGCGAGCTTCCAGCTCCTCGGCGAGCACAGCGGAGACGATACCGACGGTGGCAACGTCGATGGTCACGTCGGTGGCGGCCGGAATGCCGGCCGAGATTTTCCTCCCCGGCCGACGCGATCGGGGTTACACTAACCCCGCGCGTTCGCGCGCGTGGGCGCGCTCGCACACACACGCGTGCGCACATTCTAGATACTATATAATAAAGATACTCTTATATTATATAATAAATATACTATTAGAGATTCTTATAGAAGAAAGAAAGTAAGAGAGAGTTAAGAAGACTAGCAAGAAAGATAGATCCTGACGGATCTATCTTTCTTGTGCGCGGCGCTGCGCGCCGCAAGGTTGGAAGCCCTCACCGACAGGAGAATGATGGATGGACAGCTTACCCCGGCACCGATCACGCTCTCGGCATGCCCTCGCCCTCGGCTTGGCCTTCACCCTGCCCTTCGGCCCGGCCCTCGCCGACACGCCCTGGCCGGAGACGTCGAAGACCGACCCGGCGTTCTCGCACCCGGCCCTGGCGGAGACCTTCGCGGCTAGGCCCTGGGTCGACGATTCCCTGTGCCGGCTCCGGTTCGAGAGCATGGACGGCTCGTACGCCGGCTGTCAGGGGATCTGGGACGCGCCGAGCAGCAATACGAGCGTCAGCTACAGCTTCGGCCGGAACGGATCGCTCTACCTGGAGGTCTCGGCCAGGGACGGCATTCATCAGGCCGAGGTGCCGGAGATGACGCCGGCCCGGCCCCGGAAGACGCCGCCCACGCCGACCGTCGACATCGAGTGCTTCCCGACCGGCTATGGCAGCGTTCGCTGCGTCGGCTACTAGAGCCGGGGTTTGATCGCGCGCAGAGATGCCCGCCAGGGCCGATTTTTTCGCCGCTGAGGGGCCTTTGGGGGTTGGGGGCTACGTGGGGCCCGCCCCTGAAAGCCAGAGGCGCCCCAGTAAGCGCTTACGTGGCTGTTTCGCATCAGCGCGAGATGCAGCGATTGGATGGTGGCAGGCACGCGCTAGACCCGGCCCTGATCGCCTCGTTCGCTAGGCGGCTCAGACGGCTTCGAGCGCAGCTTTATCTTGTCAACACAGTGCATCAGTGATGCAGAAACAACGCGTCTACCTGAATTAATAAAGAGGTCGCTCGATTCGTTGATGAATCTGCAAAATGCAGCCTATCAAAATCATAGCTCATAAATAATTGATCTATATTATGTTTTCAATTTCCGTCAACCCTAATCCACGAGAGCCGCTGAATCACCACACGCGTTGATTCATTCATCAAGCAAAAAGTCGAATTATTCAGGGAAAGCAGAAACATAGCCATGATCTTGGGTCACGTCGTCACACTGCATCTGGAAAACCCCATGCAGCCTGATGAACACCGTTCGAACTCTGCATACCCACCCTCTCAAAGCCCTACGTGTCCCACGAGCGTCTCCGAAGGGAGCTCCCCAAGATGTCATAGCGAAACGCCAGGAACGTTCTGGCACAAGCCCTTGGCCGGTGAGTGAAGCGAATACACTTTCATCTCCCAGCGGTGGGAAGCGCATAGGAAAATGCGCGTGCACAAAGGTTCTTCATCGTGGTGGCGAAGGGGGCGACACGGATCGCCAACCCCGTTCTCCTTGTTGCCCTTCCCCACTTTCTCGAAGCTGCGCGACAGGCGCACCTTGCTGTCCCCGAATACAAAAGCCGCCCCGCTGCCCGCGATCTTGGACGCGCCGCAGGACGGCGCAGTGCGGTCAGCTGACACCCGCGCGGCGCGGCCGGACTGGGTCGATCGCGCTTACACCTTGGCGAGCATCGGCTCCGCCACGACCACGCTGGCCTTGCCAGCCGCGTTTTCCACCGGTGCCGGTGACAGCGCTGCAGCGAGCCACCTGAAAGCAACGCGCACCATGCCCGCCGGCGAGCCGCGGCCGACAGCCTGAACGTGCCGAGAGCAAGCAGTGCCCGGCGCTCGCCACCACCTCGCGAACAGGATCACATGGGCCGGGTCTAGCGAAGGGTCCTCCCCCGCCCTGGCGCTCGTTCGCAGTTGCTGTTCGCGCTCTGCTGATGCTTGCTGTGCCTGCTGCCGACCGCGCAGATGCCTGCCGCCCGTTTGCGCTGCGGAAGAAAAAACGCGGGGGAGGTGTGTGCTGGGTATCGGCCAATATTCCGCCGGGCGGAATTGCCGGGCGCCTTGTTGTCGTATGTAACCGCGAGAGCCTCCGCGTGAAGCACAAAGAAGCGCCTGCGTGTCGATCGGCGTCAGCGTCTAACCCCTGGAAAGTCATGTGCATCACTAACTTACGGGGCCAATCGGCACCCTCCCTCAATGCCGACCCACAACCCGGAGGCGGCCTTGCGCGCACTGCAGCATGCGGCGGCCGTAAAGGCGCGGCATGCGTACACGGAGATCACATGACCGCGCGCACCGACCACGCGCCCGCCCACCTGGAACTCTACGACGCCCAAGGCCCGCGAAAGCACCTAACGGCTGAAGAGCGCCGGTCTGCCGTGTATCGGGCCGTGCCCGTGCCAACCAGTGTGCTCGACGCGCTGGAGTTGGTGCACGACGTCCGCCAACTGCAGCGGCGCAGTCGCGCGCGGCGTGTGCTTATGGTCGTGGAGCCGGCCGACCGCTTGGCGGCACGTCGCGGCCGTCATGCACGAGGCCCGCCTGGACGGCCCGCAGGCCACGCCCAAGGGCCTGCGCCACGGCTTCGGCGTGGCGGCGATGCAGGCCGGTATTCCGCTCAACATGGTGCAGAAGTGGCTCGGCCACGCGCAGCTCAGCACCACGGCCATCTACGCGGACGCCGTGGGTGCCGAGGGCGCCCAGGAGCACAACATCCCCAGCCGCGATATGTGACTTATTCTGAGTCAAAATAACGAATAACTTCTTACGGTGGTACTGGAGAATGAGCGCGCGAAGGCGCTGTTGAGTTTGGACCATCGCTCGGTCGGCGGCGCGCTGATCCAAGCTTAGGTGTTGGTTGGGAACTTCTATCCAGTCGATCGTGAGAGTGGGAACGACAACTGCGGTTACGGACCTGGGATTGCGGGGCGACCGACCCGTGCAACATGGGCGGAGTTTTTCCGCGGCGAACGCCGTTCTAACGCCACCAGCCGCTCGAGCGCCGATCCGGGTTTACATCTGTTCCACAAAGCCGCGGGCCAAACATCGGGACTCGCTTACATGGATCGTGTGTTCACCAAGAACAGGCACGGTCGCGTCGTGGACGTGCGCACCCCGCCTACGAAGAGAATGGCCGCGCTGCACATGCCCGACACGCAAGGCGAACGCTCGGCGCCGACAAAGGCTACGACACCAAGGACTTTGTGGCGGAGCTGCGCGAACAGGGCGTCACCCCGCACGTCGCCCGCAACGTTATCGAGACCCCGAACGAGCTATTCTAACTTTGCGCCATCAATTACCGTGTACTCTGGGTAGTCCTAGCCATGGGCTTCGCATCACGAATAAGCCACCCAGTGAGGGGACGTGGCAATGACACAGCGGGAGTCCACAGCGCTTGTCCACACAAGGATGGACCAACTCGCTAAGAAATTGAAAAACAAAGAATTTATCGGTGGAGGGAGCGCTTCCTGGTCCCCCAGCCATTTTTATGGCCTGCGTCAGTGATGCCAGCGCGGTTGTCGGCGCGGCATTCGTCAACTTGTAATCCCGATCAGGTACGTCGATCCGAGCGGTGTGCGCGGCTCGCCCATCCGAGTGCATGGGGTCGCGGCGGCGTCCAACTGCAAGCTATGGGCGCAGGCTCGCCGTCACGTCGTCGAGCGCAATGAGGAATCCCTCGATCTCGCGGCGGCCGATGGCGCCGATGCAGCCGACGCGGAAAGTTTCGGCCGCGGTCAGCTTGCGCGGATAGATGAGGAATCCGCGCGCGGCGAGACCGTCGTAGAGCGCATCGAACGCCAGCTCGGGCGGCCGGTGCACCGTAACGATCGTGGGCGCCTGGTGCGCGTCGGGCAGCAGCGGCACGAACCCGCGCGCGCGCAGGCCGGCGCGCAGCGTGGCGCAATTGTCGCGGTAGCGGGCGATGCGGGCCGGCACGCCGCCCTCGCCGTCCAGCTCGTCCAGGGCGCGATCCAGGGCCGCGACCGCGTGCGTCGGCGGCGTGAAGCGCCATTGCCCATCGCGCTGGAACCGCCGCCACTGCGCGGCCAGATCGAGCGTGAGGCTGGGCGCGCGACCGTCCGCCGCGTCCAGCGCATCGCGCCGGGCGACACAGAAGGCCAGCCCCGGCACGCCCTGCAGCCCCTTGTTCGCCGTGCCCGCCAGGGCGTGGACGGGCGTTTCCTGCAAATCCAACGGTGTGGCCGCGACGCTCGCGACCGCATCCACGAGCAGCGCCCGCCCCCGCGCCTGGACCGTGCGCGCGATCGCATGCAGGGGGTTTTCCAGCCCCGTGGTGGTTTCGACGTGGACCACGGCCACGTGCCCGATGGCCGGATCGGCGGCCAGCGCCGCGTCCACCGCCCCGGGATCGACCGGGCTGTCTTCCGGCCAGGTCAGCGTCGTCACGTCGCGACCGGCCGCGCGGGCGATCTGCGCCATGCGCTCGCCGTAGGCGCCGTTGACCAGCATCAGCAGCCGCCCGTCGGGCGGCACGAGGGATAGCACCATGGCCTCCACGGCCGTGGTGCCGCTGCCCGCGAGCGGCACGGCTGCGTGCGTTGCCGGATCGCCGCCGACGACACGCAGCAGGCGTTCGCGCACGCGCTGCGTCAGCGCCAGGAATCCCGGATCGCGCGAGCCGTGGTCGCGGTCCATCGCCGCCTTGACGCCGGCGGAGGTCGTAAGCGGCCCCGGCGTCAGCAGAATGGGCGCGTCGTCGTCGGCCATGCTGAGCCCGTCACGCCGCCGCAAAGCGGCCGAAGGTTTCTACCGCCCCGGCGTGATCCACGACGAGCGCGCCCAGCCCCGGCCGGTCCGCGACCACGGCGGCGATGCGGCCCGTGGGCATGGCCGAAAAGGCGGTCGACAGCGCGTCCGCGGTGGCAGCGTCGGGCGCGGTGACGCTGACGCTGGCGTGGCGCGTGGTGCTGCCGCCGGTCGCGGGATCGAAGAGGTGGTGGTGCCGGCCTTCGGCGTCGAAGGGTGTGCCGTAGCCTGCCGAGGTGGCGAGCGCACCCGACGTCAGCGGGACAGTGCGCACCAGCGTCAGCCGCCCGCCCGCCGGCGCGGCCACGCCCACACGCCACGGCTCGCCGTCGTTTCCGGCGCGGGCGCTGAATTCGCCCAGATCCACAAGGTGCCGGTGCAGGCCATGACGGCGCAGCGTTTCGGTGACGAGGTCCGTGGCGCGGCCCTGCGCCAGGCCGTTGAGCGTCACCGCCATGCCGGGCCGGTCGAACGCCACGCCATCGCTGTCCACGCGCACGCGCCGATGATCGACCAGCCCGGCCGCGCGCTCGCGCAGCAGCTGCGGCGGGGGCGCGGGGGCGTTCGCATCGCGGAAGAAACGCGCGTGCAGTTCCCACAGCGGCTGCACCGTGGGATCGAAGGCGCCGTCCGTGGCCCGCGCGACCGCCAACGCCCGGTCCAGCACCGCGCGCAGCGCCGGCGAGGCCCCGGCCAGCCGGCCGTCGCGGTTGAGGCGCGAGAGTTCGCTGTTTGGATCGTAGAGGCTCACGGCCGCTTCCAGGCGCCGCAGCTCGCGGCGCACCTGCGCCAGCGCGGCCTCGACGCGGCCGTCACCGGGGTCCGCCAGGGTCACGCGGCCCGACACCCCCATGAACGTCAGCGGTTCGCGGCGTGCGCGCTCACCCGCCGCCAGCGGCCAGGGCAACACGGCCGCGCCGGCGAGGCCGCCGAGCGTGCCGAGAAGCGTCCGCCGTGTGGTCATGGCGCGGCAACCTCCGAGATGAAGTCGAAGAACTTGCCGCCGGCCGTCAGCGGCAGCTCGTCGCGATAGGCGATGGTGACGGCGAAGGGATGCTGCAGCTTGTGGCGCAGCCAGCCGCGCACCTGCTCTTCCTCGTCGGTCGTGAGCGCGCGGTCGGCGACCAGCCGCGCCTCGACATGGTCCGTGGTTGTCTGCACGAACTGATAGCCCCGGATGGGGCCGATCGCCAGCAGCTCGCGGATCTCGCCGCTGGACAGCAGCGTCCACCGCCGGCTGCCGTCGGGCAGCACGAAGGTGGTCTGCGCGCGCCCGAGAACGCGCCGCAGCACCGGGAGCCCCCGGCCGCACGGGCATTGCTCGCCCACTTCCGCGTAGTCGCCGATGTCGTAGCGGATCAGCGGCATGGCGTAGTTGTGCAGCGGCGTCACCACGACGCGCCCGATCTCGCCGGGGGTGCAGGGCGTGCCGTCGTCCTTCAGCACCTCGACGATGACGCCCTCGCTCTGCACGTGCAGGTGCTCGTGCTCGGGGCACTGGAGCGCCAGATACCCGGCCTCGCGCGAGCTGTAGGTGTCCACCACCTCGGCGCCCCAGGCCGCCCGCACCAGCTCGCGCAGCTCGGGGCGCACCACCTCGGCGATGAGCTGCACCTGCCGCAGCGTCGGGATGCGCGCGCCGGTCTCCAGGCAGTGCCGGGCCAGGCGCTCGACGTTCGAGGGGAAGGTGAGCAGATAGGCGGGCTGCTGGCGCTGCAGCCACTCCACCTGCTGATCCAACGGCGTGTTGAGGTTGAGCGCCACGCACGGCCCCGTGTCGTAGACGGCCGTGGGCTCCTTGCCCCAGTTGCGGGCGCGCGTGCCCTCGGGATAGGGGTCGTCCCCCTCGCCCGCGTGGCGCATAACGGCGACCGTCTGGTTGCGGTCGCGGCCGTGCCAGTCGTGGTCGCGGTGCGTGAAGGCTTCCCAGAACAGCACCGAGAGCTGCGTGCGCAGCGCCTTGATGGGCCGGCCGGTCGAGCCCGAGGAATGCACGGCGGACACGCGCCCGTGGCCTTCGGGGATCGCCTGGCTGCACAGGGCCTCGTACTGATTCTGCATGTCCTCGCGCCGCAGCCACGGGATGCGGCGCCACGCCCCTTCCGGCACGGTGCCGTCGCGCAAGATGGGCACCCGCTTCAGGCGCTTGCGGTAGAAGGGCACGTGCTTCTGGGCGTGCAGGATCAGCCGCGCGGCCTGGGCGCGCTGCCAGTGCCACAGGTCGTCCGGCGACCACCACTGCGCCTGGTTGAACTGGTGCAGCAGCCCCAGGACCACCGCCTGGCGCCAGTCCGGCACGGCCGGCCAGACCACGCCGGGCGCGTGCGAGCGCGGCACGTTCACGGCGGGCCAGCCGCCCGGTTCGGCCGCGGCCGAGGCGTCGGGCGCGGGTTCGCGGGCGGATGCGGCGTCAGGCATCGGGGGAGTCCTCCGTGGCGGTCAGGTGCGCGCGCATGCGCGCGGCCAGCTCCGGCAGCGTTTCCTGTGGGCGGCCCAGCTTCGGCAGCGCCCCGGTTGCCACGTGCGCATGGACCAGCGCCGGGCCGTCCGGTGCGCGCAGCGCCTCGGCAAGGCCGTCGCGGGTGTCGCAGGCGGCCGTGGCGGCGTAGCCGCAGGCGCGCGCGACGGCGGCGAAGTCGACGCCGGGGTTGGCGGTGCGCTGCCCGCCCGTGGAATCGTGCGCGCCGTTGTCCAGCAGCACGTGGGTCAGCCGCGCCGGGGCCTGTGCCCCCACGGTCGCCAGTGTTCCCAGGCGCATGAGCGCCGCGCCGTCGCCGTCCAGCACCACGACCGGCCGCGCCGGCTGCGCGCGGGCGATGCCCAGCCCAATGGCGGCGGCGCTGCCCATGCCGCCGGTGACGTAGAAATTCCGCGGCCGGTCGGCGAGCGCGTAGCATTCGCGTGCGATCTTGCCCGTGGTGGCGACGACGGCGGCCTCCGGCGGCAAGGTTTCGGCGACGGCCCTGAGGGTCTCGGCACGAGCGGGCGGCGCTCCGCCGGCCCGAAAATCCCGGTGCGGGGCCGGCTCCCGGCGTGCGGGGTCCGCGTCCGCGACCGCGCTCACCCGTGATGCCGTGCCCGCGTCGTGCTCGGCGATCCGGCCGGGCGGCACGATCAGGGCGGCGCTGCGCCGTTCGGTGTCCATCCACGCCGTCAGGCGGGCGAGCTGCGCCGCCACGCCGTCCGGGGTTTCCGCCAGCTCTTCGTGCGCGATGCCCAGATCGCTCAGCACCGCGTGGGTCGCCGCGCCCATGACGGCGTGCTGCGGCGCGTCGCCCGTGCCCGGCTGCCCGCGCCAGGACACCAACAGCAGCACTGGAATCCCGAAGGGCTGCGTGAGCGCCGCCAGGGGGTTCACGGTGTTGCCCAGGCCCGAGTTCTGCAGGAGCACCGCCGGCCGCCGCCCGGCAAGCCAGGCGCCGGCGGCAATGCCGACCGCCTCCCCTTCGCCGCTGGCAGCCACATAGGGGATATCCGCGCGCCCCTGCTCCAGCGCGGCGAACACCCCGCCCTGGAGCGAGCACGGCACTCCGGCGGCGAAATCCACGCCGTGGGCGGCGAGCGTGTCGAGCAGCGCACCGGGTTCGTGCATCGCCTGCCCCCTCAGGACCCGGCTGCACGCAGGCGCGCGGGCGCTGGACCGTCCTCGGCGGCGGGCATGTAGTGCTGCTCGGCCGCGCGCAGCTCCTGCTCGTCGGTCAGCTCGAAGACGCGTTTCAGCGGCGCGTAGCGCGCGTCGCCGGGCTCGGGCGCGCCGCCGTTCGCCTGCTGGGCGGCGCAGGCGTTCTCGATCCCCTGGATGGCTGCGCGCAGCGTGAAGTTGGCCCAGATGACCAGCGACACGCCCATGCGCTGGAAGGTGTCAGCCGGCGTATCCGCGTAGGTCGTGGGCACGACGACGAGCGGCGCGCGGCCGCCCCAGCGGGCGGCGAAGGCGGCCACTTCCTCCGCGGTCGTGGCCTTGGAATGGACGAGAATGGCGTCCGCCCCGGCGTGGCGGTACGCCTCCGCCCGTGCCAGCGCCGCGTCCAGCCCGTGCCCGGCGATCAGCGCCTCGGTGCGCGCGACCACGACGAAGTCGTCGTCAGGCTGGCTGTCCTTGGCCGCGCGGATCTTGCCGCAGAACTCGCCAGCCGGGCACAGCTCGTGCGTGCGCTCGGCGAAGGAGTTGGCCTTCGGGAAAGCCTTGTCCTCGATACACACGCCCGCCAGGCCGCGCTGGCCGATCTTCTTCACGAAGCGGCGGACGTTGTTGAAGTTGCCGAAGCCGCTGTCGCCGTCGACCAGGATGGGAACGCTCGTGGCCTCCGCCATCAGCTCCAGCGAGTCGAGGATCTGCGTCCACGACGCCTCGTTGTTGTCGCGCAGCCCAAAGGACGCCGAGATACCCAGGCCCGAGGCCCAGATCGCCCGGTAGCCCGCCGATTCGACGATGCGCGCCGAGAGCGCGTCGTAGGCGTCGATCACCGGAATGGGCGCGCCGGCGTGCAGCAACGCGCGCAGGCGACTCGTCGCGGGCGCGCTTTCCTGGTCGATGTGCAGCGTCATGGGCTCCCCCTTCCCCGCGCCGGCCGGCCATCCGGCCACCCGGCGTTCGGGACGCTATTGCAAATGCTTTGCATTCTCAAGATGGTCGCGGCACGCTCCGGCGCCCCGCGTCAAAGCGGGACATGCCCCGGTGCGCGGCGCGTCCGCCGCAAGCCACAGCCGGGTTGTAACCGGACAGAAGGCGTGTTGCAAATGCGTCGCATTCGCATTACGGAGGCGCGCGCCGGCCATCACGGTCGGCGGGCGCTACAACCAAGGGGGTATCCCATGCGACGCAGCAGCTTGCTGATGACCTCGGCCCTGGTCGCCGCCGCCATGACGGCGGGCCAGGCCCGGGCGCAGACCGACGACCTGCCCTCCCGCGAGCGGATGTGGGAGATCATCCAGCAGCAGCAGGAGCGGATCGACCAGCTGGAAGGCGAGCAGAAGGAGACCGAGGCCAAGGTCGAAGCCACCGGCGACATGGTTCAGAACGTCGCCAAGGAGGCCCGCCAGGGGCCGTCCGGCTGGTTCGAGAACACCCAGATCGGCGGCTACGGCGAGGTCCACTACATCGGGGACAACGCCCTGGAAGGCGGCGAAGGCGGCGAGGTCGGCAACGGCGACGCCGAAGCCACCGCCAAGCGCTTTGTCCTCGAGGTCGGCCACCAGTTCAACGAGGACCTGCGCTTCTTCTCCGAACTGGAAGTGGAGAACGCGCTCGTCTTCGGCGGCGAGGACAGCGAGGGCGAGGTTGAGCTGGAGCAGCTCTGGGCCGCCTACGACATCGCCCAGAACCACGAGGTGCGCGGCGGTGTCGAGCTGATCCCCGTGGGCGTTATCAACGAAACCCACGAGCCCAACACCTTCTACGGCACGCAGCGGCCCATCGTGGAGCGCCGCATCCTGCCCACCACCTGGTGGGAGGCCTCGGCCAGCGTGCGCGGTCAGCTCGGCGGCGGCTTCAGCTACGACGCCATGATCCACACCGGGCTCGACGCCTCGCTGACCGGCGCGGAAGGCGCCGAGGGCGGCGAAGCCGGCAACGCCTTCAACGCCGCCGCGTCCACGCAGTCCGCTTCCAACGCCACGGCCGAATCCGGCGCCGGGACGCTGCGCCTGCAGTGGACCGGGATGCCGGGCGTGACGCTGTCCGCGACCGGACAGTACCAGGAGGACGTGACCCAGGACCGCGAGGACGTCGAGGCGACGCTGTTCGAGACCCACGCCGACATCGAACGCGGGCCGTGGGGCTTCCGCGCCATGTACGCGCGCTGGGACTTCCACGACGACGTGCAGCAGCAGATCGACTTCGACGAGGACGGCACGGCGTCCACGGTGTCGCTGGAAGGCTTCGGGCGCGACGAGCAGTGGGGCTGGTACCTGCAGCCCAGCTACACCTTCCAGAACGTCGGCCCCGGCGAGCTGGGCGTCTTCGGCCGCGTCTCCATGATCGACGATCAGGCGGGCCGCGACGCCATCGACAGCCGTTTCACCGAGTTCAACGTCGGCGCCAACTACTGGCTCGATCCCAACATGGTCCTGAAGGCCAACTACGCCCACCAGACCTACGAAGACAGCCGCGACGACGAGGGCAGCTTCAACCTGGCCCTCGGCTTGCAGTTCTGACCACGCATGCGGGCCGGGCGGCCGCGCCGTCCGGCCCCGAACCCCCGAAGGAGGGCCGTCATGCGTTCCGTCCCGACCGGCCCGGTTCTGATCGGGCTTGCGCTGCTCGCACTCGCCCTGCCCGCGTGGGCGGCGGACGTGTACCAGGAGCCGGACGCCTTCATCGCCGGCGCCTTCGACGGCGAGCCGCCGAGCGACGAGGTGCTCTGGATCACCGGCGAGGTGAAAGCCGGGCTCAAGCGCGTGCTGGGCGACGAGCCCAACAGCCTGCGCATGCGCTACTGGCAGCGGGGCGACCGCACGGCCTGGATCCTCGAACGCATCGGCAAGCACGAACCCATCACCACCGGCGTCGTCGTCGAGGACGGCGCGGTGCAGCGCATCAAGGTCCTGATTTACCGGGAAAGCCGCGGCTGGGAGGTGCGCGAGGACTTCTTCACCCAGCAGTTCGACGGCGCCACGCTCAACGCCGCGCGCGACGGGCTGGACCGCTACATCGACGGCATCTCCGGCGCCACGCTGAGCGTGCGCGCGCTCACCAACATCGCCGAGATGGCGCTCGTCCTACACGGCGCCGTGACCGGCGCGGACGGCGGCGATGGCGAGAGCTGACCGGCGGCGCAAGCGCCTGCGCGCCTGGAACCTGAAGCTGCACCGCTGGGTGGGGCTGGCGGCCGGCGCGGTGCTGGTGCTGCTGGCCGTGACGGGCGTTTTGATCAACCACAGCCCAACCCTGGGCCTGGATGACGCCGAGCTGCACCGGGGTTGGCTGCTGCGCCTGTATCACGACGACGCAGCGGCGCGGACACGCGCCTACCGCGTGGACGGGCGCTGGCTCGGCTGGGCCGGCGGCACGCTGGTTCTGGACGGCGAGCGCGTGACCGACATCGCCGGGCCACCCGTCGGCGCGGTGGCAAGCGCGCGCGTGCTGGTCGCCGCCGGTTCGACGTCCCTGGTGCTGCTGACCCCGGACGGCCGGCTGGTGGAAAGTCTGGGCGCGGCGGCGCTGCCCGGCGAACCGACGGCGCTGGCGCGGGCTAAGGACGGCGGCGTGGTGCTGCGCACCGCCAACGGCTGCCACCGCGCCGGGCCGGGCGTCGTCTCCTGGTCCGAGACGTCCTGCCCCGACACCTGGTCGCAGCCCGGCGAGCCGCCAGCCGAGGTGCGCGCCCGCCTCGCTGAGTTGGCGGGGCGCCCACACATTCCGTGGTCGCGCCTGCTGCTGGACCTGCACAGCGGCCGGCTCTTCGGCACCGCCGGGGTGCTCGTCGTGGACCTCGTCGGCCTGGCCGCGGTGGCCCTGGCGATCACCGGCCTGACCAACTGGCTGGGCGGCCGGGCACCGCGGCGCAAGCGCCGATCGTGATGGGCGGCCGGTGCGTCCCTGCCCGATCCTCACGCCCCGGGGACGCCGAAGGCCGCACCGCTCTGATGCGTCACGGGCCTCCGTCGCCGGATGCGCGCCGTGGCGATCGCGGCCGGACGGCACACCCGCGGCTGGCTGGTCAGTCGCCGCCGCCTTCGGCATCCGCGTCCGCCGGCGCTGTCGTCGCGCCCTCGGTCGCCCCCACGCCCTTGCGCGGCAGGTCGGCAATCGACCGGCTCATGCGCTGGGCGTGGAACTCGGGCAGGCGGAACTGCCAGCGGCTGAGGCGCGTGTTCAGGTCTTCGGCCGTGACGGGCGGCCCGTTTTCGCCGTCTTCTGCCGCGCCCTGCTCGGCGTCGGCGGTGGTCTTGGCGACGGATTCCACGGCGAAGCGCGCCCACTGCCCGCCGTCGCGCGATTCGAGGGTATACCAGATCTTCACGCCGTCGAAGGTGGTAACGTAACCCTGCTCGTCACCCCCGGGCTGGAGCGGTTCGTCAGCGCGCCGCACGTCCGAGAACTGCACGGACTGGAAGGGCACGACAAGCTCGCCGAGCACCCAGTCACCTTCCAACTCGATGTCCGACGGCAGGCCGACCCCGGCGAAGGTGGCGTCTTCCGGCCCGTCGCGGCGGATGTGCACGGGCTGGCCGCTGGCCGGCGCCGTCTTGACGGCACGGATGCGCGCGCGGGGAACGGCGAAGGCCTCGGTATCGAGCCAGGCCATCGGATCGGCGGGGAACGCCAAATCCGCGTCCGCCAGCCAGACCGTCTGGCTGTCGCTCGCCCGTACGTAATATGCCTCAAGGTCCTCGGCGCCCGGCGCCGCCTTCTCCATGCCGATCAGGATGGTGCGCAGACGCTCGCCCTCGCCGGTCGACAGCGTGACGCGCGTGCCCTCTTCGCTGTCCGCGGCCACGCCCAGGCCGTCGAATTGCGCTTCCCCGGTATCCAACCGCTGCAGCGCCGGCATGCCGGTGATCGCGTTCAGCATCGCGGTGATCTGCTCGGCCTGCGCGGGGTAGCCATTCTTCTGCACGACGGACCAGCCATCCCCGTCGCGAGTCAGCGTGACCTCGCCTTTCGGGCCAGCGACTTCCACGCGCTCGACGCGCTCCAGCTGGCCTTTCAGATCCGGGAAGACGATCGATCGCACCGGGTCGGCCATGCCGAAGAAGCCGGCGTCGCGCACGACCCCGAACCCGATGACCAGGATCAGCACCACCAGGGCCGCCAGGCCGATAATGGCCAGACGGACCGGATCGCGGCTTGCACCTCCGCGCTGCGGGGCCATGCGCATCTCCTTCGCCGCTTGTGACAATCCGAACGCCGCGCGAGCGGGGCGTCAGGCGCCCCGCGGCTGGGGCGGCCGATCGCGGAACCGGCCGCGGCCGCGCCCGTTCCGGCAGGATGCCGAGGTGGGCGCGCCAAGGCCACAACAGACCGCGGGCCGGCATGGCAGCACCGTGCCGGCCCGCGGCGGGGGTCGGGGGACGAGGCAGTTGGACGCGGGCGCGGCGGCGGTTTCGGCCACCGCGACCCGGTCAGCGCCGCCGCTTTACTGCTGGCCCTGGCCCTGACCCTGGCCCTGCTGCTTGCGGATGATCTTCATCACGCGGTCGCGCAGGCCCTTGTCCGCCTGGATCGCCTGATTGATGCGATTGTATTCCTGAACGCTCAGGCCGGAGCTCTTGACCGCCTTGGCGGCATCGTCGCTGGCCTGCTTCTGCATCTTGTTCGCCTGATCGGCGTTCTCGGCGTTCTTGATCTTCGGGCGGTACTCCTCGAAGACCTCCTTCACGTCGGTCGCGGCGGTGGCGAACTGCTCCAGCTTCTTCTCGCTCCAGTCCGTCTTGACGTCTTGCTTGCTCTGTCCGCCGGAATTGCCGCTGTTGTCGCTCTGCGCCAGGGCCGGCTGACCGGCGGCCGCAGCGAAGGCGAGCGTGAGCGCGGCGGCCAGGGAACGGGTCGCAACTCGGGTCATTCAGAAACTCCTTTGCAGTGGTTATCGGCCACCGTCGCAGGCCGACGGCGGCCTGCACCGTTGGGTGCTATCCATCGTGAGGACAGGCCGGCGCGGCGAAAGTTCCATCACGGTTGGACATTTTCCCCGATCGCCGCCGGCTGCGGCGACAGGCTGGGCGAAAGAACCATGGTGTCCGGATCGTTGGCGGCCTGAACCTCCTGTTTGCGTTGCAGTGAAGGTTCGTCCGGCCGCAGCTGCGAGGGCGCACCACTGCCCGAAGCGCGAAGGGATCGCCGCAGCGCTTGCGCCAGATCGCGCAACTCGCGCTCGTCGCGGGGACCGGCAACCGCCACCTCCAGCGGCCCCTCGCGCCAGTGCGCGAGGCCCACGTCGCCGCGGGTGGTGGTTTCCACGCGCGCCGGCGTTTCGTCCCAGCGCGGGCGCAGCACCACGTCCACGCGCTGCTCCCCGCGACCGTCGTAGTGCAGCACCACGCCGCGCGTGCCCTGCATCTCGACGCGCTCGACCTTCATCAGGCGGTAGCCGTGCCGGCGCAACTCCGGCGCCCGGGCCGGCAGCGCGGCACGCTCGCGAAGCGAGTCCAGCACAGCCGTACCTTCGGGCGTGCCCGCCGAAACCGGCTCGGTCGCCGGCTCTCCCTCGTGCAGGCTTGCGGTGCGCGCGACCAGATCGCGCGACCCGTCGGGCTGAAGCATGCCGCCGGCGCCCGCGTACCAGCCGCCCACCCCGGCCGCGAGCATGAGAACCACCGCGGCCGCGGCGCGCATCGCCGCCGACGGCCAGCGCGGACGCTCCGTGCGCGCACCGTTCAGCACCGCCCGCATGCGCTCGGGAATCTCGGCTTCCGCGTAGCGGTCGAAGCAGGCGTGCAGGTCGGCGTTCTGCCGGGCGAAATCGGCGATCTGGTCGCGCAGCGCGGGCCGCTCGGCCAGGTAGGCCTCGACGCGCGCCGCGCGTCCGGCGTCCAACCGGCCATCGGCGTAGGCCAGCAGGTCCAGATCGGTGATCGAATCGTCGGTCGTCATGAGCGCACCTTCGTCTGCGTCGCCGCGACGTCGCCCCGGCGGATCGCCCACAGGGCCTCGCGCCCCCTGTAGAGGCGCGACTTCAGGGTTCCCACGCGGACGCCGAGCACATCCGCGGCTTCGTCGTAGGCCATGCCCTCCAGGCCCACCAGCAGAACGGCGTCGCGCTGCTCCGCCGGCAGCGCGCGCAGGGCCACGGAGACATTGAGCACCTCGACGTGGCTGTCCTGGTTGGCCGGCATGCTGCCGGTGTCCCGGTATTCCACGGCCGTGAGGGCCGATGCCTCGGTGCGCGCGCGGCTCCGCTGGTTGAGGTGCACGCGGTAGAGCAGCTTGAACAGCCAACTCCGCATGCTGCCCGTCCCGGCCCACAGCCGGCGCTTGCGCAGCGCCCGTTCCAGCGTGTCCTGCACGAGATCGTCCGCGCGCTCCGCGTCACCCGTCAGCGCCGTGGCGAAGCGGCGCAGGCGCGGCGTCTCGCATGTGAGCATCCAGCGGAAAGTGTCGTCGGGCATCGGCCCCCCGGGCTCGCGCATCCTGCGCGTCTATGTGGTCCGACAGGCCGGCGCCGCAAAAGTTCCACGGAGATGCGGCGCGCGTGCGAAAAAACCCGCGCGAAAACTGCGGTGACGCGTGGGAAAACCAGCATGGACGCGGGCGCGGGCTTGAATTAGCGTCCGGTTCGCGCCGGGTTCCCGGCCCGGCCCATCCCCGCGAGCCACGTGCGTGAGAATTGAGACCGCCCCGCCGAACCGGGGCGCGCCCGAGAGGACCGACCCGATGCCCGAGCCCAGCTTCGACACCCTCGCCGAGACGGCGATCGCCGGCGACGCGCTGACGCGCGAGCAGGCGCTGTCCGTCCTGGAATCGTCGGACGACGACCTGCTGGCCCTGTTGCACGCCGCCTACCGCGTGCGCCGCCAGCGGCGCGGGTCGAAGGTGCACGTGCACCGGCTGAGCAACGTCAAGAGCGGGCTGTGCCCCGAGGACTGCCACTACTGCGCGCAGTCGAAGATCTCCACGGCGGCGATCGAGAAATACCGCATGTGGAACGACGAGCAGTTCCTCAAGGAGGCCCGGCACGCCAAGGATCTGGACGCGCGGCGCTACTGCATGGCGCTCTCGGGGCGCGGGCCGACCAACCGCGAGATCGACAACCTCTGCCGCGTCATCTCGCGCATCAAGGACGAGGTCGGCATCGACACCTGCCTGTCCATCGGGCTGCTCAAGAGCGATCAGGCCGAGCGCCTGAAGGCGGCGGGGCTGGACCGCCTCAACCACAACCTCAACACCTCCGAGCGGCACTACCCCAACATCTGCACCACGCACACCTACGCCGACCGCGTGGCGACCCTGGCGAACGCCCAGGACGCGGGGCTGGAGCTGTGCTCGGGCGGCATCGTCGGCCAAGGGGAGAGCAACGAAGACATCGTCGACATGCTCTTCCACCTGCGCGAGATCGAGCCGCACTCCGTGCCGCTCAACTTCCTGATCCCGATCGAGGGCACGCCCTTCGAAAACATCGACAGCGGCCTGACCCCGCGCTACTGCCTCAAGGTGCTGGCGCTGGCGCGCTTCCTGCTGCCGGCGGCGGACGTGCGCGTGGCCGGCGGGCGCGAGGTCAACCTGCGCAGCCTGCAGCCGCTGGCGCTCTACCCGGCCAACTCGGTGTTCGTGGAGGGCTACCTCACCACCGACGGCCAGCTCGCCTCGGAGACGGCGGCGATGATCCAGGACCTCGGCTTCGAGGTGGAGATCGAGCCGGAGGACGCGGGCACGAGCGAGGAAGCGGGCGCGGACGAGACCGCCGCGCAGCCGGCCTGAGCCCGGAGGTGGCGTGAGCGCCAGCGACAGCGCAAACCGGACCTGGGTGGATCAGGCGCTTCGCGAGCGCGCCGAGCAGGGGCTGTTGCGCAGCCTAACGACCCGGCCGGCAGCGGAGGGGGACGCCGGCATCAACTTCGCGGGCAACGATTACCTCGACCTTGCCCGCGACTCTGTCGTGTGTGACGCGGCGGCGGAAGCCGCGCGGGCCTGGGGCGCCGGGGCGACCGCCTCGCGCCTCGTCACCGGCACGCTGCCCGTCCACGAGGCCCTGGAGGCCGAGCTGGCCGCCGTCATGGGCGGCGAGAGCGCGCTCGTCTTCGGCAGCGGCTACCTCGCCAACCTGGGGGTGCTCAGCGCGCTCGCCGGGCGGGGGACGCCGGTGTTCTGCGACCGCCTGAACCACGCCAGCCTTCTGGACGGCGTGCGTCTGGCCGGGGCGCGCTGGCAGCGCTACCGCCACAACGATCCCGAGCACCTGGACGCCCTGCTGGGCAAAAACCCTGGCTGCGAGAGCGCGCCCGCGCTCGTTGTCACCGACAGCGTGTTCAGCATGGACGGCGACGTGGCGCCGCTCGCCGAAATCGCCGCCGTGGCGCGGCGGCACGGGGCGCTGCTGATCGTCGACGAAGCGCACGCGCTGGGCGTGCTCGGCCCCGGCGGCGCGGGAGCGTGCGCGGCGGCGGGCGTGCGGGCCGACGTGCTCACCGGCGGCTTCGGCAAGGCGGTCGGCGGCTACGGCGGCTTCGCGGTCTGCGACGCGCGGCTGCGCGCCTACCTCATCAACCACGCGCGCGCCTTCATCTACACGACGGGCCTGCCGCCCGCGAGCGCGGCGGCGGCGCAGACGGCCCTGCGGCGCATTCGCGAAGACGGCGGCCGGATGGGCGCGCGGCTGCTGGCGGTGGCGCGCGGGCTGGCGGCGCGGCTGACGGCGCGCGGCTTCCGGGTTCCGGCGGCGCAGTCGCCCATCCTGCCCGTCCACATCGGCGACAACGAGCAGGCGCGGGCGATGGCGGACGCGCTCAGTGAGCGCGGCGTCATCTGCGGCGCCATGCGCCCACCCACGGTGCCGCCGGGCACCGCGCGCCTGCGTGTGTCGGTCACGCTGGCGCACGACGACGCGGGCCTGCTCGACCGCGCGGCGGACGCCTTCGCCGAGGCCGCGGACGTCTGCGGGGTGGCGCGCGAGAGATGACGTGGCCGCTCTACATCCCCGGCTGGGGCAGCGACGCCTGCGCCTTCAACGCCGTGTGCCGGCAATGGCAGGGGGTCATGTGCGCGTGGTGGGACGCGCTCGGCGAGCCGCCGACGGCGCTGGACGCCATGCTCGACCAGGCCGCCACGCCGCCCGTGCTCGTGGGGTGGTCGCTCGGTGGACAGCTCGCGCTCGCGGCGGCGGCGAGGAAGCCCCACGCGGTCGCGGGCCTCGTGCTGGTGGGCACGCCCGCGCGCTTCCTGGCGGATGAAGACCATCCAGGCGCGGACGCGCGCGGTCTGCGCAGCATGCGCCTGGGCGTAACGCGCGATCCCGAGCGCGTGCTGGCGGACTTCTGGCGGCGGGCGGCGGCCCCCGAGGCGGGCGAAACCGCCGACGCTTGGCGCGAGCGGGCCACCACCGGTGTGCCGCGCGCGCGGCTGGCGGACGGGCTGGACCACCTCGCCGAAACGGACCTGCGCGCGACGGCGGCGGCGGTCACGGTGCCAGCGGCCGTGATCCACGGCCGCGCGGACGCCATCGTTCCGGTCGCGGCGGGCGAACGGCTGGCGCACGCGATGCCGGCGGCGCGCTTCATCCCGCTCGACGGCGGCCACGCGCTGCCCTTCAGCCACCCGGAGACGATCGCCGCCGCCTTGACGGAGGTTGCCCGTGACGCTGGCGCCTGACCCGAGCGCGGTCGCCGAGCGCTTCTCGGCGGCGGCCGAGACCTACGACGCGGCGGCGGCCGTGCAGCGCCACGCGGCGGACGCGCTGACGGCGCGCCTGCCCGCCGGGCGTGACGTGCGCGAGATGGTCGATCTGGGCTGCGGCACCGGCCTGCTCACGGCGGCGCTGCTGCGGCGTTATCCGGGCGCGCGCGTGACGGGCCTGGACATGGCCGAGGGCATGGTTGCGCGCTGCCGCGAGCGCTGGCCCGAGCACAGCTTCGCCGTCGCCGATGCCGTCACGGCCCCGGCGCGGCCCGCCGACCTCGTCGCCAGCAGCTTCGCCCTGCACTGGATGCCCGACGGCCCCGGCGTGCTGGGGCGCTGGGCCGCCGCGCTGCCGCCGGGCGGGCTGGTGGCCGCGTGCGTGCCCCTGCCCGGCAGCCTGGACGCGCTGGCGGGCGCGTACCGCCGGCAGACGGGCCGCCCCTGGCCGGGGATTGCCTACCCGGCCGCCGCGACGTACCGCAACGCCGTCCGCGGCGCGGGCGCCACCCCGATCGCGGACGCGGAAACGGCGCTGACGCAGCAGTGCCCGGACGCGCTGGCGGCCCTGCGCACCCTGCGCGCGCTCGGCGCCACGGCGCGGCGGCCGGACGCTGGGCGGCCGGCGAGCGTTGGCGCGCTGCGGCGTGCGCTGGCAGCCTACGCGGACGCCGACGGCAGTGCCACCCTGACCTTCCGCGTGCTCATCCTGGTGGCGGAGAAAGGCGCATGAGCGGCTGTTTCGTCGTCGGCACCGACACCGACGCCGGCAAGACGATCGTCACCGCCGGCCTGCTGCGCTGGCTGCGCGGGCACGGCGTCGATGCCGCACCCATGAAGCCGGTCCAAACGGGCGCGACCCGGACCGAAACCGGCTGGCGGGCGCCCGACCTGGACACCCTGCTGGCGGGGACGGACCTCGCGCCCGACGCGGAAACCTACGCGCGCATGGCGCCGTGCTGCTACGAACCCGCGTGCAGCCCGCACCTCGCCGCGCGCGAGGCGGAGCGGCCAGTCGACCTCGCCGTCATCACGCGGGCGCTCACCGCGCTGCGCGGCCAGTACGGCACGATGGTGTGCGAGGCCGCGGGCGGCGTGCTCGTGCCGCTCGACGGCGAGCGCTTCATGACCGACCTCGTCGCCGCGACTGGCCTGCCGGCGCTCCTGGTCGCCCGCGCCGGGCTGGGGACGCTCAACCACACCCTGCTGACGCTGGAAGCCCTGCGCGCCCGCCGCATTCCCGTGGCCGCGACCATCCTGACGGAAACCGTGCCGGCGGATGCGGACGCCGCGGCGATCCAGCGCGACAACGCCGCGACCCTCAACGCCCTTGCGCCCACGCCGGTCTTCGGGCCCATTCCCCACATGGAAACGCCAGACGCCGCGGCCGTGGCGGCGGCGCTGGACACCCAGCCGGGCCTGATGGACCGCCTCGCCGCCACCGGCGTGATCGACAGCGGAGCCCCGCGATGACCACGACTGAAGAGCTGCTCGCCAGCGACCGGCGCTACATCTGGCACCCCTTCACCCAGGCCGGCACCGCGCCCGACCCCATCCCGGTGGCGCGCGCGTACGGCGCGGTGCTGGAGGACACCGAGGGCCACCAGCACCTGGACATGATCTCGTCCTGGTGGACGACGCTGCACGGCCACGCCCAGCCGGAGATCGTCGAGGCCATCCACCGCCAGGCGCAGACGGTCGAGCAGGTCATCTTCGCCGGCAACACCCACGCCCCGGCGGCGGAGCTCAGCCGGCGGCTGGCGCACATCCTGCCGGGCGGGCTGAACCGCACCTTCTTCTCCGACAACGGCTCCACGGCCGTCGAAGTGGCGCTCAAGATGGCACTGCAGTACTGCCAGAACGTCGGCGACAGCGGGCGCACCCGCTTCCTGGCGTTCGACGGTGGCTACCACGGCGACACCGTGGGCGCGATGTCGGCGGGCGTGTCCTCGCAGTTCTTCGACCCCTTCAACGACCTGCTCTTCCCGGTGGACGTCGCGCCCGTGCCGCCCACCTTCGACGGCGACACCGAGATCGAGAAGCGCGAGCAGGAGGCCCTGGCGCGTCTGGACACCCACCTGGAGCAGTACGGCCACAGCACCGCCGCCGCCATTATCGAGCCCCTGGTCCAGGGCGCCGGCGGCATGCGCATGCACCGCCCCGAGTTTCTGCGCGCGGTCGCCCACCGCCTGCACCACCACGGCGTGCTGGTGATCTTCGACGAGGTCATGACCGGCTTCGGGCGCCTGGGCGAGCAGTTCGCCTGCCTCAAGGCGGAGGTGACGCCGGACCTGATCTGCCTGTCCAAGGGGCTGACGGGCGGCTTCCTGCCCATGGCCCTGACCGTCACACAGGATTACATCCACGACGCCTTCCTGGGCGAGAGCATCGACCGCGCCTTCCTGCACGGCCATTCCTTCACGGCGAACCCGCTGGCCTGCGCCGCCGCGCTGGCCTCGCTCGACCTGTTGGAGGGCGAGCGCTGCACGCGCCAGCGCGCCCACATCGAGCAACAGCACCGCGACGCCCTGGCGGAGTTGATGAAGGAAGACGTGGTGACGCGCCCGCGCGTTTACGGCACGCTGATGGCATTCGACGTGGAGCTGGGCGACGATTCCGGCGGGTACCGCTCGGCGGCGGGGCCGTGGCTGAAGCGGTTCTTCCGCGAGAAGGGGCTTTTGATCCGGCCGCTGGGCAACGTCGTCTACCTGATGCCGCCGTTCGGGATCACGGACGACCAGCTCGCGACGGCGTACGACGGGCTCCGGGAAGCGGTTCGCCGGCTTCCCCACGAATTGACCTGATCTCGCCCGCGCCCGACCGGGCATCCCGGCCGGGCAGCCCGCTTGGAGGCGGACGCGTGCGGCCATCGACGGACAAGATCGGGGCGCGGCCCGACCAGGCCGGGGAGACCGCGCGAACCACCGCCACCTCGGGTGAGCCGCCGCGCATCTGGGTCCTCATGGGCGCGCGCACGGGCGATAACGTCCAGGCCCGGCAGCTCGCGGAGGCCCTGGGCTGGCCCTACCGCGAAATTCCCCTGGCCCACAACCCGTGGCACCATGTGCCCAAAGGGCTGCAGGGCGCTTCGCCGCGGTCGCTGCGCAGCGGCGGCGAGCACTTGCGGCCGCCCTGGCCCGACGTCGTGATCGGCACCGGGCAGCGCAGCGTGCCGGTGGCGCGCTGGATCAAGCGTCAGGCGAACGGAAGCCCCCGGCTGGTGCAGATCGGCCGGCCGCGCGCACCGCTGGCGTGGTTCGACCTCGTGATCACCACGCCGCAGTACGGCCTGCCCCAAGCCCCCAACGTGCTGCACAACCTCTTGCCGTTGAACGGCGTCACCACCCAGGCCCTGGCGGCCGCGGCGGCGGAATGGCAACCCCGCCTGGCGCATCTGCCGCGCCCGCGCATCGGCTGCATCCTGGGCGGCCCCTCGTCCTCGCACCGGCTGGACACCGCGACGGCCCGGCGCATCGCGGCGACCGCCGACGCCCTGGCGGCCCGCGCCGGCGGCTCGGTACTGATGACGACCGGGCCACGCACCCCGGCGAACGCCGCGGCGGCGGCCGAGCAGGCGCTGAGCGTGCCGGCGAACGTCTATCGCTGGGACCGCGATCGCAGCCAGCCCAACCCGTTCACGGCGTATCTGGCGCTGGCCGACCGCTTCGTCGTCAGCGGCGACAGCGTCTCGGCGCTGTCGGACACCTGCGCCACGGGCAAGCCGGTGCACGTCGTGCCGCTGCCCATGCGGCTGGGCGCGCGGGTCCTGGCGGGTGCGGCCGCGCTGGCCCGCCCGGCGCTGCCTGCCCTGACGCGGCGCGGCATCGTCACCCCGCCGCGCGAGATCGCCGCCGTGCACCGCGCGCTCGTGGCGGGTGGCCTGGCGTCGTGGACGTCGGACGGGCAGCTCCTGGTGGAGCAGCCGCCGGCGCGCGAACTTGACGCCCTGATCCGCTCGGTGGCTGCCGTGCGCCGGATGCTCGGCGTGGCACCCGCCGTGCCCCCGAGTCTCGCCTATGCTGGCGCGGAGTCCGCTTCGGCGCCGCGCGCGTAGCGCTGCAGGAAGGGAATGTCGCGGCAGGCCGCGTCCAATTCCGCCACCGCTTCGGCGGACCAGGTCACGCGCTCGCGCGTGCGGCTCGGCTTCGTGAACAGCAGGGCCGCGCAGGCATCCAGGTAGGCCCGCTCGGGCGCGCTCGCGCCCAGGAAAGCGATCAATTGCCGCAGCACCGGCGCCGGCTCGGCGATCAGCTGGTCCAGGTGGAGCGTGCTCACCCGCTCGGGCGCGCGCTCGGTCAACTCGGCGATCGTGCGCGCGTTGGCGGTGAAGATGCGCGCGGCTTCCGTCACCGGCCGGCCCGTGCGCAGCGCCTTGGTCGCCACGTTGTCCCAGGGATCGCGCACGACATTAACGTAGCACACCGGCACGGGCAGCCGCGCTTCGGCCGCCGCCACCGCGTCCGGCCGGCGCTGAAGCACGCGCGTGCTGCCGTTGCCCTTCTTGTCGCCCGCCGCGACGAGGAGCGTCCAGGTGCCCTGATGCTGGCCGGCGACCGCGTAGTCGTAGCCGGTGTAGCTGCGGCCCAGGCGCTGAAAGATCTGGGCGTTCAGCGCCGCCGCCGCGAGCACGTCGTCGAAGGCCGCGCCCGCCGCGAGGTGCTTGAGCGCGTGCATCTCGTGCGCGATGGCGATTTCGGGATGCGCGTCCAGCAGCGAGCCCACGAGCGAATGGCCGCTGCGGCTCTGCCCGATGAAGACGACGAAGCGCTCGGGCCGCGGCGGATCGGGCGCGAGGTCCAGGCCCGCGTCGCCGTGCCGGGCGATCAGCCGGCGCAGGCGCGCGTACGCGGTCGTGGACTCGCGGAAGGCCGCCACGTGCCGGATCAGCTGGGCCTGCGCGCGCACCAACTCTCCGCCGCCGCAAAACGGCGTTCGCACCAACCCGGGCACGGCGTGGCGCAGCGTCGTCGCCGTTTCGTGGAGCACGCGCCCGCCAAGGTGCGCGCCGTGGCGCAGGGAAAGGGTCACGCCGCCGCGGCCTCCCCGCCCGGCGCCGCGGCCGCGACCAGCGCGCGGTACTTCTCGCGCAGGCCCGGCGTGTCGTCGAACACCGGGTGGTCGAAACGGGCCTCGCCGCGGTTGCCGGCCTTGTCCGGATCGATGCCGGTGAGGCGGTAGTGCGGCGTCTCCCCGCCGATCACGGCGGGATCGTAGGCGACGTCCAGCCAGGAACACAGCCCGCGCATCGTGCTTTCCGGCTCGCGAACCAGCCGGTCGAAATCGACCACGCGGACGCGTTCGGGCGTCTCCTGCATGACCTGGTGCATGACCTCAACGGCGCGCGTCCAGCGGTGCCGCGCCTCGCCCTCGCCGTGGCCGCCGCGTTCGCGGATCGACGCGACGGCCTCGTGCGGATCGCGCAGGATGCCGAGGATCTGCGTGTCCGGCCAGCGCTGGAAGTCGCGGACGGAATAGATGCTCTTCACCTTCATGCGCGGGCCGGGGATGCCGAGGTTGTGGCGGTTGTACATCGCGATCCGCCGCAGCCGCCGCCGGATCGCGGTGCGCCAGCTGCTATCCAGCTCAATGTCATTGGGCACGCAGAGCTTCACGCCCACCACCGGCTTGCCGACGACGTTGTGCCAGGCGCGGGTTTTGTCCTCGTTGGTGACGGCAAGCGCCGGGTGACGGCCCAACATCGCCGTCAGCAGCGTGGTTCCGGATCGCGGCGAGCCGACGATCAAGAGATAGCGCTGGTCCATCGCTCACGCCCACGCGGCCAGGAAACGACTGACCGGGTGGTACCCGCTTCCTGGCCGGGCTTCAATCCGCTGCCTTGCCGCCGAGACAGCGGCGCAGCGAGGTGGCGAGGCCGCGCATGAGCTTGGGATAGAGATCCGGCCCCGGCGCGATGGCCGCGCCCAGGGGGTCGAGCACGCCCACGCGCACGTCGGTCCCCTCGGCCACGGTGCGCACCAGCTGCGGCGCGAACTGGGGCTCGCGGAAGATGCAGGCGGCCCCGCGCTCACCCACCGTCTCGCGGATGGCCTGGAGCCGCCGCGCGCTCGGCCGGCGTTCGGGGCTGAGCGTGATGCTGCCCACCGCGTTCAGCCTGTAGCGGCGCTCGAAGTAGTGATAGGCGTCGTGGAAGACGGCATAGGGCACGTCGCGAACCGGCGCGATGCGCTCGCGCACCTCGGCGTCGACCGCATCGATTCGCTTGCGCGTCGCGGCGGCGTTCGCGGCGTAGGCGTCCGCGTTCGCGGGTTCGAGCGCTTGCAGCCGCTGCGCCACTGCGCGCACGACCGCCTTGGCGTTGGCGGGGTCCAGCCAGATGTGCGGGTCCGTGCGGTCAGCCGGCGGGCGCTTGCCCTCGCCGTGCGCGTGACCGCCGCCGTCGCCGCTGTGGTCGTGCCCGTGACCGCCGTCCCAGACGCCGCTGGTCCGCGTTTCCAAGAGACGTACGCCGTCGGCTTCCGATAGCCGCAGCCGCGCGTCGGCGTCCACGAGGTTCGCCATCGGCCGCGTCAGGAAGGCTTCCAGCGCCGGCCCCACCCAGACGACGAGATCGGCCCGCGACAGCGCCGCCGCGTCCGAGGGCGCCAACGAATGGGTGTGCGGCGACTGCCCGCCGGACACCAGCAGCTCCGGGGTCGCCACACCGTCCATGACGCTGGCAACGAGGCTGTGGACCGGCTTGACGCTCGCCACCACCTTTGGCGCAGCCGCCGCCGGGCCCGCGACAACCCCGGCAAGCACCGCCAAGCATGCAACCAAGCTGGCCCGAAAACCGCGACGCATCGCCCCCATCCCGTCTCCGTCGACGCCTTGCGAGCCAGATACGTTATATTATAGCTTCCCGCTGTCAACGGTCTGAACAAGCCGTCAACGGCCACGCCGACCGGCGAGCACACCACGGGGGACCCCACAATGGCCCACGCGGCACCGACGCCCCGGGCGTTCCCGGCAGCCGACCACGACCACGCGCAGTGCGTGCGCGCGGCGCTCGACGCCGTCGAGCGCGTGTGCGACGCGCGCGGCGTGCGCCTGACGGCGCTGCGCCGGCGCGTGCTGGAGCTGGTGTGGCAGGGCCACCGGCCCGTGGGCGCCTATGACGTGCTGGACGCGCTCTCGCAGGAGCGCGGGCGCGTGGCGCCGCCGACCGTCTACCGGGCGCTCGACTTCCTCTTGCATCACGGTTTCATCCATCGCATCGAGCGCCTGAACGCCTACATTGGCTGCCCCCACCCCGGAACCGAGCACGTCGGGCATTTCCTGATCTGCCGGCACTGCGGCACGGCCGCGGAGGTCGCGGACGCACGCACGGATCGCGCCATCGCGCGCGAGGCGGCAGCCGTCGGCTTCGCGGTCGAGCGCGAGACCGTCGAGATCAGCGGAACCTGCCCAGGCTGCCGCCCTGAAGAACCCGCCCCGTCGGAGCCCGCAAATGGCCGCCACGGATAACGCCGAGCCGCTGGTGCGCGTGCGCGGCGTGCGCGTCGGCTTCTCGGGAACGCGCGTGCTGGACGACGTGGACCTCGACCTCGCCCCCGGCCGCACGGTGACCATCATCGGGCCCAACGGTGCGGGCAAGACGACCCTGGCGCGCGTGGTGCTCGGGCTGCAGCGCCCGCACGCCGGCAAGGTGCACCGGCGCAAGGGGCTGAGCGTGGGCTACGTGCCGCAGCGCTTCGCGCTGGACTGGACGCTGCCGATCACCGTGGCGCACTTCCTGGGGCTGCCCAAGCGCTACGCGCGCCACACCATCGGCGCGGCGCTGAGCGAGGTCGGGGTCGGCTACACCCAGGACAAGCCGGTGCAGAGCCTGTCCGGCGGGGAGTTCCAGCGCGTCATGCTGGCGCGCGCACTCCTGCGGCGGCCGAACCTGCTGGTGCTGGACGAACCCATGCAGGGCGTGGACCTGGGCGGGCAGCTCGACCTCTTCGACCTGATCGGCCGGCTGCGCACGCAGCACGGCTTCGCGGTGCTGATGGTCAGCCACGACCTCCACCTCGTGATGCGGGGAACCGAGGAGGTGGTGTGCCTCAACCATCACGTCTGCTGCCGCGGCCAGCCGGAGTCCGTCAGCCAGCACCCCGAATACCTGCACCTCTTCGGCACGGCGGCGGCGCGCGCGGCGGCGGTTTACGCGCACACCCACCACCACAAGCACACCCCCAGCGGCGAGGTCGTGCCCGCCGAGGCGGGCGCGGACGCGTGCCCGGAGACCGAGCCGCAATGATCCCAACAGGCGAGGTGCCCAGTACCGGCCTTCCCGAGAGCTGATACGTATGCGCAATGAGCGGAACTCATGGCCTCATTCTGTCTTTCTCCTGAAAGGAGAAAGGACCCTGGCGAGACTCCGCTGGTACATCCTCGACTTGTCGTAGGTTCCGCTCAATGAGCGTCCGTATGAACCAGCAGGAGGCCGACCCAGTATGATTTGGGAAGCCGCGTTCGTCTGGCGGGCGATCATGGCCGGCGTGGGCGTGGCGCTCGTCGCCGGGCCGCTGGGGTGCTTCGTGGTGTGGCGGCGCATGGCCTATTTCGGCACGGCGCTGGCCCACAACGCCTTCCTGGGGATCGCGCTGGGCGTGGTGCTGGGCATCGACCCGATGTTCGGCATCGCGGCGGCGGCGATCGTGGTGGCGCTGCTGCTGGTGCTGCTCCAGCGCCAGCACGTGCTGGCCGACGATACCCTCATGGGCATCCTGGCCCACGGCGGCATGGCGACCGGGCTGGTGGTCCTGAGCTTCCTCACCGGCCTGCGCGTGGATCTGCTCACCTACCTCTTCGGTGACGTGCTGGCGGTGAGCTGGACGGACCTGCTGTGGATCTACGGCGCCGGGGCGGTGACGCTGGGCGCGCTGGTGGCGCTGTGGCGCTGGCTGCTGATGGTGTCCGTGCACGCCGAGCTGGCGGCCGCCGAGGGCATCCCTGTGCTGCTGGTGCGCCTGGCCTTCATGCTGATGCTGGCCGTGCTGGTCGCCATCGCCATGAAGATCGTGGGCATCCTGCTGATCACCTCGATGCTCATCATCCCCGCGGCGGCGGCGCGGCGGCTGGCCGACACCCCGGAGACGATGGCCGTCTACGCCGCGGGCGCGGGCGTGCTCGCCGTGCTCGGCGGCATGGCGGGGTCGATGACCTGGGACATTCCCTCCGGCCCCGCGATCGTGGTCGTCGCCGCGATTCTGTTCGCGCTGGCGCAGACCGTCGGCGGCCTTCGCGGCCTCGTGCGCCGCAGCGCCGGCTGAGCGCTGCGACAGGCCGCCCCATCGTGGTCCCACGCCGGGCTGCCTAGGTTCGCGGCATGATGACCCGCGGGACGACGAGCCGCCCCGCGGCCGCGCTTGGCGCCGTGGCGAGCGCGGCCGCGATCCTGGCAGCCCCGATGGCGACGCCGCAGCCGGCCGCCGCCGGTTCAAGCGGCGACACGCAGGGCGCCAAAGTCACGATCCATCGCATCAGCACCGAGGGAACCGGCAAGGCCGTCGGCACGATCACGCTGCGCGACAGCCCGCACGGCCTGCTGGTGATCCCGAACCTGAAGGGGATGGGCAAGGCCCGGCCCCACGCGGCGCACGTGCACGAAAACGGTACCTGCGCCCCGGCCGAGCGCGACGGCGAGATGGTCGCGGGCGCGGCGGCCGGCGGTCATTACGACCCCGAAGGCACGGGCGCGTACACCGGCCCCTACCTGCCCGGGGCGCTCGGCGACCTGCCCAACCTCTACGTCGAGCCGGGCGGGCGCTCGACCATCCCGGTGCTGGCGCCCCGGCTCTCGGTGTCGGACGTGCGCGGCCACGCGCTGATGATCCACGCCATGCCCGACCGCTACGGCCCGCGCACGGCCGACGACGGCGGCCACGGCGACCACGCCCACAGCCACGGCGGCACGCGCGCCTACTGCGGCGTGATTCCCGAGGGCTGAGGTTAGGCGGTCACTTCGCGCTCGGCGGCAGAGGGCGCCATCACGCGGCCGGGCGGGAACCGGAGGGTCACGGTCGTCCCCGCGCCCGGCGTGCTGTCCAGGTGCAGTTCGCCGTCGTGCAGCCGCATCAGCTTGTGGCAGATCGCCAAGCCGAGCCCGGTGCCGCCGGCCCGGTCGGCGGAGACGCGCTCGCGCCCCTGCTCGAACGGTTCCAGGATGCGCGCCTGATCCTCGGGCGGAATGCCGACGCCGTCGTCGGCGACCGTGATCGCCAGCCAGCCGGCGGCATCAGTGGCCGCGCGCACGCGCACGCGGCCCCCCGCCTCGGTGAACTTGACCGCGTTCGTCAACAGGTTGGCGACCATCTGGCGCAGCGCGCGCTCGTCGGCGAGGAGCGGCGGCGCCTCGGCGGCCACGTCGAGGTGGACGCCGGCGCGGTCGGCCTGGGCCTGCACCATGCTGCCCGCGTGGCGCAGCACTTCCGCCGTGTCGACGCGGCGCGGGTCGAGTTCGTAGCGGTCGCTGTCCAGGCGCGACATGTCGAGCAGGTCGTTGATAAGCGCCAGGAGGTGTTCGCTGCTGGTGTGAATGTCGGCCGCGTAGGTGCTGTAGCGGTCCAGATCGTCGCCCATGACGCGGTCGCGGATAACCTCGGCCATGCCCAGGATGGCGTTCAGGGGCGTGCGCAGCTCGTGGCTCATGCGGGCCAGAAAGCTGGTCTTCGCCGCGTTGGCCCGCTCGGCGCGCACCCGCTCGTCCTCCAGGTGCGCTTCGCGGCGGTGCTGCTCCCACATCTGGCGCGAGACGTCCCGCGCCACGCCGACAAACCGGGTGGGGCCGCGGCGTCCGGGCACCGGCACGATCCGGACGTGCCAGTAGGAGCCCGCCTCCGGCACATCGAGCTGTACGACCCGTTCCGCCGCCGCGTCGGCGTGGACCTCCCCGACCACCGGTTCGATGGCGGCGGCGACGCCGGCGGCCACCATCTGAGCAAGCGGCACCCCGGTTCCGGGATCGTCGCCGCGCAGGAACGCGGCCCGGAAGGCGGGATTGGTGCGTTCCACCACCAGCCCGTCGCCGGCGGCGCGCAGCACGAAAATGGCGTCCTGCACAGTCTGGAAGATCGTTTCCGCCTGCTCGCGCTCGCGCAGTTGGCGCTGCAGCGCCATGCGCGAACGCACGAGGTGGAGCGCGATCGCCGCCCCCAGCAGGTTCACCGTGGTTTCCGGGATTTCGCCTTTGATCGGGTTGGGAAACACGCCGGTTTCCAGCCACGCGGCCAGTTCGAACGCCTGATGAACCGCCATCAGCCCGACGAAGACGGCGACCACGGCGAACCAGGCGGTGCGCGTGCGGACGCTCGCGACGACGCAGTACACCCCGATCCCGATCAGGAACACCCCGGGCAGCAGTGTGAAAACGGCGACGCTCATGCGGACCCACGACGCACGACACCCCCGGCGCGTCATCCCGCGCCGGTGAACGGGTTAAACCACCATACCGGAAATCAAGGTTCGGTTAAAATTCCCGGTGTGGTTTCGTGCAGCGGGTGCAAAACCGGTCAGGCCGCCGTTCGCGTGCGCAAAGCCGGCTGCAGGCCAGCCAACAAGGCCGCCGCGCCCATGGCGTACGCGGCGAAGATGAGCGCCACGCCGGGGAACCCGAGCCCGGCGTCCAGCAGCCAGCCGACCAGGACCGGGGCCACGGCGCTGCCCAGCACGACGAGGGTCTGCACCAGCCCGCGGATCGCGCCCAGGTGCGCGGTGCCGTAGACCTCCGCCCAGAGCGCGCCCAGCACGGTAAAGCTCGCGCCCGCGGTCACGCCCGCGAGCGCCAGGTACAGCGGCAGCACCCAGCGCGCCTCGCCCACCGCCACGATGGCGAGCCCCGCCGCCAGCGGCAGCAGATAGCCCGGCAGCACGCGCCGGGTGCCCAGGCGGTCGACGAGCGAGCCCGCCATCAGGCCGCTCAGCGTCGTGGTCGCGGCGAAGGCCACGTAGCAGGTCGCCAGCCAGGACAGGCTCCAGCCCTTCGCGTCCATCAGCGCGACCTGGTGGAAGAACATGCCCGTGATCACCACCGGGGTCACCAACACGCACAGCGCCAGCGCCGTGAACAGCGGGTCGCGCGCCACGCCCCCAAGGGAGCGGTCGCGCTCGCGCGCGGTCGCGCTGGCTTCGCGCGCCGCGCGCTTCTCGCCCTCGGGGCGCCCGCGCCGAAGCAGCCACAGCATCAGCGCCGGCAGGCCCACCAGCAGCACCGTGCCCATCGCCAGCCAGCTGCCGCGCCAGCCGAGCGCGCCGATCATCACCACCGCCAGCGCCGGCAGCACGGCCTCGCCCGCCGGATGCCCCAGCGCGGCGAGGCTCACGGCCTTGCCGCGGGCGGTGGTGAAGCCGCGCCCCATCGCGGTACTGGACAGGTGCGACAGCAGCCCCTGCCCCGTCAGCCGCAGCGTGAAGAACGCCACCACCAGCCACACGGCCGAGGGCGTCAGCCCCATGAGCACGCACGCTGCCGCAGCCGCCACGCACACCGCGAGCGTGTAGCGCTCCAGCGACATGCGGTCCATCAGCCGTCCAAAGGCCGTCAGCGTCAGCCCGCTCGCCAGGGTCGCACCCGAGTAGAGCGCGCCGTAGGCGGTGTGGGAGAGGTCGAAGGCCGCCCGCAGCTCGCCCCCGAACATCGCGATGAAGAAGGTCTGGCCGAAGCTGGAGAAGAAGGCGGCCAGGAAGCCGAAGGCCAGGAACCACGGGTTGGCGGCGATGAAGGAGAGGTAGCTGCGCACGAAAAACTCCGGAACCGGGCGTCCGCCGGGTAGCCGGTGCGCGGTCGGGCGTCAACGCCGCCCAGTCACCCCAGGGTCGATCCCGGAAGCATGATGTGCTTGCCTCCCGTGTCATGAGCCAATCCACCGTTTCCCGGGAACCGATCGCCGCCGCCTATGCGGGCGTGGCGCTCGCCGTCGCGGCGGTGTCGACCAGCGCCGTCCTTGTGCGGCTCGCCACCGCGCCCGCGCCCGTGATCGCCACCTACCGGCTTGCCTTCGCCGTGGCGCTCATGGCGCCCGTCGTGCTCGGCTGGCACCGCCAGGCCCTGCGCCGCGTGAGCCCGCGCGACCTGGGGCTGTGCCTGATCGCGGGCGTGTTTCTGGCGTTCCACTTCGTCGCCTGGTTCGAATCCCTGGCGCTGACGACCGTGGCCAGCTCGACCGTGCTGGTGACCCTGCAGCCGCTCTTCGCCTTCGTGGGCACCTGGCTGCTGTTCGGCGAGCGGCTGCCGCTGCCGGCGCTGCTGGGCGGCGTGCTGGCGATCATGGGCAGCGGGATCATCGGCTGGGGCGACCTGCGTATCGCCGGGGAGGCCTTCACGGGCGACGCGCTGGCGCTCTTCGCCGCGATGCTGATTTCCGCCTATTTCATGGTCGGGCAGTCGGTGCGCCAACGCCTGGACCTCATGCCCTACACCTTCCTGGTCTACGGCATGGCGACGGCGGTGCTGCTGGTCTACGACCTCGCCCAGGGCCACGCGCTCGGCGGCTACCCCACGGCCGACTGGGTCATCTTCCTGGCGATGGCGGTCGGGCCGACGCTGCTCGGCCACTCCATTCTGAACTGGAGCGTGAAGTGGGTGGGCGCGTCGGTAATCGCGGTCGCCATCCTCTTCGAGCCCGTGGGCGCCTCGGCGCTGGCCTACGCCGTTCTCGGAGAGGTGCCGGTGGCGACGCAGTACGCGGGCGGCGCCGTGATCCTGCTGGGCATCGGCATCTTCATGCATTTCCGCGTGGGCCGGGGGCGCACCCGGTGATTGCACCGCCGGGCTGAATCGCGCATCCATCCGCACGTTCGCAGACAGCGCGAAGGACCCCGCCCGCATGCACATCCCGCACGCGCCCCGGATGCGCCGCTGGCTGATGCGCCTGACGTCCAAGCGCGCGGCGCGGCACGAGCGCGTGCTGCTGCTGGTGCTGGCGGTTGTCGTCGGGGCCGCGGCCGGGGCGGCGGCCGTGCTCTTCCGCCTGGGCATCGAAGGCGCGCAGAGCGTGGCCCTGGGCTTTCCCGACGCCGCCATCGCGGCGCTGGTTGTGGGCCAGCCGTGGTGGCGCATCCTGCTGGCGCCCGTCGTCGGCGGGCTGATCGTGGGCATCTTCGTCCACCGCTTCATGCCCGACCGCCGGCCCCAGGCCGTGCCCGAGGTCATCGACGCAGCATCCGATCCCAACCGCGACCTGGGCTTCGTCACGGGGCTCAAGGCGGCGGCGGTGAACGTGGTCTCCATCGGCTTCGGCGGCTCGGTCGGGCGCGAGGGACCGATGGTCCACCTGGGCGCGATGCTGGGCAACCAGATCGCGCGCTGGCAGGCGCTGGGCCGCGCGTCCACGCGCACGCTGCTCGGCTGCGGCGTGGCGGCGGGCGTCGCGGCCTCCTTCAACGCACCCATCGCCGGGGTCTTCTTCGCGCTGGAGGTGGTGCTGGGCCACTACGCCATGCGCGCCTTCATCCCCATCGTGATCGCTTCGGTCACGGGGACGATGATCTCGCGCGCCTACTTCGGCGGCCACGCCACCTTCCAGCTGATCGAGCAGTACAGCATCGCGTCCTCGTGGGAGTTCCTGGCCTACCCGCTGCTGGGGGTGGCGAGCGGGCTGACCGCCATCGCGCTGATCTTCGCGGTGATGAACGTGCGCCCGGTGCTGCACCGCCTGCGGCTGCCGGTGTGGCTGCATCCGGCGGCCGGGGGCGTCGGCCTGGGCGTGATCGCGGTGCTCGGCCTGCCGCACGTGCTGGGCGTCGGCTACCACGCCACCAACCAGGCGCTGGCGGAAGCCTACGCCTGGGAAATGCTGCTGCTGCTTGCCGGAGTAAAGGTGTTCGCCACCGGCATCTCGCTGGGCACCGGCTGGGGCGGCGGGGTGTTCTCCCCGGCGCTGTTCATCGGCGCCATGCTGGGCGGCGCGTTCGGCATCGGGGTGGCGGAAGTCACCCCCGGCGTGGCGGCGAGCCACGGTGGCTACGCGGTGGTCGGCATGGGCGCGGTCGCCGGCAGCGTCCTGGGCGCGCCCATCTCCACCATCCTGATGATCTTCGAGCTGACGGGGAACTACGAGCTGACCGTGGCGGTGATGTTCGCCACCGTTATCGCCAACGAGCTCGCCACCGATCTCTACGCACGCTCACTGTTCCAGAAGCAGCTTTCCCACCGGGGCGTGACGCTGCGCGGGGGCGAGGAGGACGCCGTGCTGCACGGCGTGCTCGTGCGCCGGCTGGTGACGCTCGACTGCGCCACGGCCAAGCGCACCACGCCGGTCGAGGAGCTGCGCGCCGGGCTGCATCATTCGCGCGTGCCGGTGGTCTTCGTGCTGGACGACCGCCAGCGCCTACAGGGTGTGGTCACGGTGCGCGATCTGGCGAACGTGGACGAGCACGAGCCCGGCGGGGCCGCGCTGACCGCCGGCGACATCATGGAGCGCCCGCCCCCGCTGCTGACGCTGCACGACGACCTGGCGCAGGCGCTCGACCTCTTCGGGCTGACCAAGATGGGCAGCCTGCCCGTCGTGGAGGACCGCCGCGGCGGCCGCTTCATCGGCGCCCTGCGCGGCGAGGAGCTGATGCGCGCCTACCACGACGCCCTGCGCCAAGTGCGCGAGGAAGAACACGGCTGAGCCGCTTTCCTTGAATGCCGCTTGCGTGCACTCTATCGGGGTAGAATACACAAAATCACGTGACAGCGGTGGGCGTCGCGGGCCGCTCGTGGAACCGCCACGCGCCACGCCAGGAAGGAGAGCCCGAACGCCATGAGTTCGAGCAGCCAGGTTCCCCTGGAAGAGGCATTCCAACTTGCTCGCAAACACCGCAATGCGGGCAACCTGATCGTCGCCGAGCGCGCGTATCGCGACATTCTGGAGAGCACGCCCGACGAGCCCGACGCCCAGTTCGAACTGGCGCTGGTGTGCTGGTCGCGGGGCAAACGCCAGGAGACGCGCGACCTGCTGGACAAGGCCCTCGCCGCCAAGGGTGACGATGCGGGTGTGCTCAACGCTCACGCCGTTGTCTCCCATGAGATGGGCCGGCCAGAGGATGCTGTCGCCGACTGGCGCCGGGCGCTCGAATTGGCTCCGGACAACGCCGGGATGCTCGGGAACCTGGGCCTGGCGCTGGTGACCATCGGGGAAGTCGACGAAGCCATCGAGCGCTGCCGCGCGGCGCTGGCCCTCGACCCCGAGCACACGAGCGCGGCGCTGAACCTGGGCCGGGCGTTGCAAACGAGCGGCCGTCTGCATGAAGCCGTCGAGGTCTGGGAGGATCTGGCCGCGCGCCAGCCGGAGGCGGTCAAGGCGCACGCCAACCTGGGCAACGCCTACCGCGACCTCGGCCGCCCGGTCGACGCCGAAGCGGCGTGCCGTCGCGCCCTGGCCCTCGACAGCGAGTCGGCGCTCGCGCACAACAACCTCGGCAACGCCCTGCTCGATCAGGCCAAGCTGGCGGAAGCGGAAAGCGCCTTCGAACGTGCCACGGAGTTGGCCGCGGACTACAGCGATGCCATCAACAACCTCGGCGTCGCTCGCCAGCTCCAGGGCCGGTTCGAGGACGCGGCCAAGGCGCACCGCTTCGCGCTTGCGCTCGATGCGGACGACGCCAAAGCGCACGCGCATTTAAGCAACGCCCTGCGCGAACAGGGCGAGTTCGCCAAGGCCGAAAACGCCATCCAGCAGGCCGTATACCTCGCGCCCGACGAGGTGGACTATCACCTCCTGCACGCGGAACTGCTGATCGCGGCCGACCGGGCGGACGAGGCGGAAGCCGTCGTCAATCACGCGGTTTCGCTGTCGCCCGACTCAGCACAGGCCCGCACCAAGCTAGCACGCGCGCTCAGCCTCGCCGGCCGGTACCAGGAGGCCATCGACGAAGCGCGTCAAGCGGTCGAGCTGCAGCCCGATCTGGCGTGGACGCACCACGCCCTCGCCGCCGCCCACTTCTGGGCCGGCAACAACGCCGAGGCTGAAGCGGCCGCGCACAAGGCCATCGAGATCGCCCCCCGCTTCGCCCAGGCCTACGTCTGGTTGGGCGATTTCTACCAGATCCTCGGCCGGACGGAGGAAGCCGACCGCTACGCGCGCCAGGCGCTCGAAATCGATCCCAACACGCCGGGCGCCTACATCGCCCTCGCGAACAGCAAGCGCTTCACACCGGACGACCCGGATCTCCGGGCCATGGAGGCGCTCTACAACAGCGCGCGCTCGCCCATCATGCGCGGGCGGCTGTGTTTCGCGCTGGGCAAGGCCTACGAGCAGATCGGCGAGGACGACAAGGCCTTCGACGCCTATCAGGAGGCCAACGATGTCCGCCGCCGCGGGCTGGTGTTCAACCAGGTGGCGCAGCGCGAGCGCGTCAAGCGGATCAAGACCGTTTTCACCCGCGAGTGGCTGGACGAGATGGCCGGCGCCGGCGACCCCTCGCCCGTTCCCGTGTTCATCGTGGGCATGCCGCGCTCGGGCACCACGCTGGTGGAGCAGATCATTTCCTCGCACCCCGAGGTCCACGGCGCGGGCGAATTGCCACTGATGAACACCATCATGCAGGAGACGGGCACGTTCGACCGGGACACGATCGCGCGAATCGGGCCGCGCTACGTTGAAACCGTGCGCCAGGATGCCCCGCATGCCGCGCGCATTACCGACAAGATGCCGGGCAATTTCGCCAACCTGGGCGCCATCGTGGCGGCCATGCCGAAGGCGGCGATCATCCACTGCCGCCGCGACCCCGTGGACACCTGTTTCTCCTGCTTCAAGCAGAACTTCGCGCGCGGGCAGCACTGGTCCTTCGACTTGACCGAGCTGGGCGAGCAGTACCGGCTTTACGCCGATCTCATGGACCACTGGCGCGAGGTCATGCCGGGTCGCTTCCTGGAGGTGGATTACGAGGACGTGGTGGCCGACACGGAAACCATGGCGCGCCGGCTCATCGCTCACGTGGGCCTGGAATGGGACGACGCCTGCCTCGCCTTCCACGAAACCGAGCGCCCCGTCAAAACCGCCAGCAAGATGCAGGTGCGCCAGCCCATCTACGGCTCGTCGGTCGCCAAGTGGCGGCGCTTCGAGCAACGGCTGGAGCCCCTCCTGACCGCGCTCGGCGACCACGCGCCACCGCGAAGCGAAACAACCTGAGGTAGCACCCCATCAATGGTTTACCTTTTCTTAACCGGGGAAGGGGTACAAATATCTCGAAATTGAGCGGTCCGGTGGATCGGCCCGTAGGGGACATGCGCTCTCGGATCGCTCGGTGTGACGGCGCCTTGTGCAACCAATGTGTCGAAGGCACCCTGGCGCATACGTCACGAACGCGAGGAGCCGGGTTTCACCCGGCCGCCCAATTGGCAGGAAGGAGCCAAACCATGAACGTGCGCAAGCTTGCACTGACCAGTACGGCCATCGTCGCGCTGAGCGCCCTGACCGCGGGCCACGCCGTGGCCGCCACGTCCACCGTTTCGGGCACGGCCACGGTCGTCGCCGCCGCCACGGTGACCAACGCCCAGAACCTCGGCTTCGGCAGCTTCACCGCCCCGGCGACGGGCACGGATAACGTGACCGTCGCGCCGGACGGCACGACGGGCGGCTCGCTGAGCACGAGCGGCGCCTCCGCCGGCGCCTTCGACTACACGGCCGGCACCTCGACGGCGCAGCTCAACATGACGCTGAACGCGCTGATCACCACGACGAACAGCACCAACACGCTGAATGTCTCGGCGCTGTCGATCTCCAGCGCCGCCGCCACCGGGACCGGCGGGACCACCACCGCCACGCCCGGCACGGTGTCGCTCAGCACGGTGCTCACCGGCAGCAGCCAGACCGGCATCGGCATCGGCGGCGGCATCGAGGTCACCTCGGGTCTGGCCGACGGCAACTACAGCGGCGATCTCGTGATCCAGGTCACGAACATCTAAGCCGGAACTGCGCGCGTTTCGGACCCGCGGGCGGTATCGGCCGCCCGCGGGTTCGATTCGTTTCGGCCGCTCGTTTACCGAAAAGATGGTGAAACACGTGACCAGGCGTCGCGATTCGGGGAGATCCGGGATGCGCATGCGGGTTCAGGCGGGTCTGCTCGCGGGCTTGGCAGCGGTCATGCTGACGACGCCCGTGCTCGCGCTCAAATTCGCGCCGACCCGGCTCGTGCTGTCCGAGCGCAACCGCACGGCCGTTCTGCGCATCTTCAATTCCGGCGAGGAGCCGGACAGGGTGCGCTTCGAGTGGCAGTTGATGCGCATGGAGCCGAAGACGGGCCTCCTCAAGGAGGTTCCCGACGGCGAGGACCTGCCCGAGGGCATCGAGCCGTCCCACGATTTCACGATCTACGCGCCGCGTCAGGCCGTCGTGCCACCGGGCGGCCGGCAGATCATCCGCTTCATGGTGCGCCCGCCCAAGGATCTGCCGCCGGGCGAATACCGCTCCCACCTCGTCGTCACCGAGGAACCGCAGCAACGAAACGTCGATACCGGAAACGACGACATCTCCGTGACCTTGCGGACGGTTCGTCAAACGACGCTGCCCGTGATCTACCGCCAAGGCGAGCTGTCGGCCGCGGTCTCGATCAGCGACGCCAAGCTCGTCGATCGGAACGGGACGCCCACGCTTCGCGTGACCGTCAATCGGGAAGGCAAGCGCAGCATCTACGCCGACGGCGAGGTGGTCTGGACCGGCCCGCAGGGCGAAGAACGCGTTCTCAGGGATCTGCGCGGGCTGGGCGTCTACCCCGAGGTTTCGGTTCGGGTTTTCAACCACAAGCTGAACCCGCCCGAGGACATCGACCTGTCCGGCGGCACGATCCATTACCGGCTGTTCGAGCACACGGACAACAACCGGCAGGGCCCGTTGCTGGCCGAGACCGAGGTCCGTGTTCCGTGATCCGACAGCGGTAAGGGGTTTTGGCCTGGTCATTTTCATCGTCGCGGTCGTCCTGACCGCGACATCCGTTCGCGCGCAATCGAACGCGCGCCCCTTGCCCGTCCAGGTCGTCGCGGGCGATTTGATCCTACGCCAGTCCGTCTTTGCACGGCAGAGCGAGGGGCGCGTTTATTTTCCATTGCGGGCAATGGCCGACGCGCTCGATTTCGTCATCGAGGTGGAACCGGACAACGCCTTCGCCGAGGGCTGGTTCCTCGCCAAGGACCGCACGGTCTCCTTCGACGCCAAGGCCGGCGAAATCGTCCGCGAGGGCAAACGCTTCGAGGTCGGCCGCGACGCGTTCCTGACCGATCAGCTCGCCACGCGCGGCGAACTCTACGTCGCGCGGCAGGCACTGAACAAAGCCTGGCCCGTGGACCTCCAGGTGGACATGGCCCAGCTACGGGTCTCGGTGAACCCGGCGGAGCCCTTGCCGGTGCAGAAACAGCGCGAGCGCGAGGAACGCCGCGAACGCCTCCTCAGCCGCCGCGGACCACCGGAAAAAGACCTGGAACCGGTCTCTGTTCCCTACGAAACCTGGAGCGACCCGGCCGTCGACCTCAACAGCGAGGTCAGCGTGGACCAGGGCCGAACGGTAGCCAACCACGAGATCGACTGGTCGCAGGATCTCCTCGGGATGTCGTCCAGCGGCCGCGTGCGCCTTCGCACCGACAGCACGCGGGAAGTCACCGACGCCCGCCTGACCTTCCGCCGGTCGGACATCGTCGAACCGCTGCCGTTCGGCGTCGAGGACGTCCAGTTCGGCGACGTCAGCCGGCGCGCCCTGACGCGCGTGGGGGGCCTGGGCCGCGGCCGCGGCATCACGATCTCCGGTTTCCCGCTGGAACGCGCGGAGCAGTTCGACACCACGACGGTCGAGGGCAACGCCCCCACCGGCTTCGAAGCGGAACTCTACCGCAACGGCCAATTGCTGGAATTCCAGCGCATCGGCGACGACGGCCGCTACGAATTCGAGAACGTGCCGCTGCTGTTCGGCAACAACCGGCTTCGGGTGGTGCTCTACGGTCCACAGGGTCAAAAACGCGAGCGCGTGCGCAGCATCAACACCTCGCGCGCGCTGGCACGCCCCGGCCAGACCATCGCCCGCGCCTCCTTGGTGGACGTGGGCAGCGACTTCATCCCGGTGGGGGAGGAAACCCGCGAGGACCGCGCCGGCCTTTCCGCCACGGGCATCGTCGCCCACGGGTTTTCCAAGCGCCTGTCGGGCTTCGGCGCCTTCACCTCCGTGCCCACGCGCGAGGGCACCCGCCAATACGCCGTGGGCGGCGTCAACGCGGCGCTCGGCGGCGCCACGGCGCAGGTGCGGGCGCTCGCCAGCCCGCAGGGCGGTTTCGGCGCGGACGTGCAGGCGCTGCGGCGCATCGGGCCCGTGCGCACCAACATGCAGCTCGGCTATTTCAGCGGTCTGGAGAGCCCCGATCTGGGCTTCGACGACAACGCGACCGAGCTGGACGCCGAATTGACCACGAACACCCCGATCGACTTCGGGTTCACGCGCATGAATCTGGGCGTCTCCTCGCGCTTCAACCGCGACCGCGGCGGCAGCACGCGCTTGAGCGTGCAAAGCACGCAGCGCCTGCGGATCGACCGGCTCCGGATCAGCAACAGCCTCGACCGCAACCTCGGCGACAACGACACCGGGCAAGTCGATGGGAACCTGAGCCTCAGCCGCCGTTTTCGCCCGATCGGCGTTCGCGCCGGTGTCGACTACGCTCTTCCGCTGGCCGCGAACAATGCGCGGCTGAACCTGCGCTACGATCACGGACGCAATTTCAGCCTGGGTGTCGACGTGCGCCAGAGCTTTCAAAACGACGAATTCACGGGGCAAGCCGACATCACCCGGCGCTTTGGGCCGGTGCTTCTCAGCGGCACGGCGGGCTGGAACGAAGACGATGGCATATCCGTCGGGCTGCGGCTCAACGTGGGCTTCGGCCCGACCGGCCACGGCGGCTACGAGGTGGCGGAAGAGGGCGTCAGCAACGACGGGGCCGTGGCCGCGGAGGTGTTCCTGGACGACGACAACGACGGCGAGCCGGATGCGGATGAACGCCGGCTCAAGGGCGTGCGCTTCAGCGGCGATCCGTCGGCGACCGAGCCCACGGACGCCGATGGCACCGCGACGCTGCGGGGCTTCAACACCCTTGACGACCAGGCCATCACGATCCGAACACGCTCCTTGCGCAACCCCTTCTGGCTTCCCAAGCACGAGGGCTACCGCGTCGTTCCGCGCGCCGGCCGGACGCCCAAGCTGACGATCCCGGTGAACCGAACGGGCGCCGTGGACGGCACGGTTCGCATCGCGGAGTCCGAAGAGCCGATTCCCGGTATTCCATTGAAGCTGGTGGATCCGAACGGCGACACGGTGGCGACGACCACGAGTTCGTACGGGGGCTTCTTCGCGTTCGATCGTCTGCGCTACGGGGATTACGAACTCAGACTTGGCGACACGGATGCCTGGACGCTGGTCCAGCCCGTGGAGTTGAGCGTCGATCACGGGTCCCCGGTCGCGTCGCGGCAAACAGTTCTGGTGAACCGTGCGTCCGGAGACGGTGGTTGACGCGGGGAAGACGGTGTTCCGAGCGTTGGTCCGCTTCGGGTAGGCTGTCGGCGGTGAAATCGCCGTGGACGGAGGCCGCCATGGCCGCTGCCGCACCCCGCATCGCCCGCCACGCCTGGGGCCGCGTCGAGATGGCCGACGGGCGGACGTTCCGGGACGCCAAGCTGTATCCCGGCGGCGCGCGGGAATGGGACTGGAGGGAGACGGGCACGCGCCACGAGCCCGGCATCCAGCCGGCCGACGTGCAGGAGCTGCTGGATCACGGCGCGAGCGTGGTGGTGCTGTCGAAGGGTGTGTACGAGCGTCTGCGGACCTGCGGGGAAACGCTCGACCTGCTGCGCCAGCGCGGTATCCCGGTCCACGTGCTGCAGACCGACGACGCCGTGGCCGAATACAACCGGTTGCGGGAAACGCACGCGGCGGGCGCGCTCATCCACTCAACCTGCTGATCCCTCGCCCGCGTTCCGGGCCGCCTCGTCCAACGCCGCCACCACCTCGCGGTCGCCGACCTGGTGGAAGTCGGCGTAGCCCATGCTGATGGCGGCGAACCACTCGGGCTGGTCCAGGCACACCACGCGGTCCGCTTCCCCGTCCATCGCCGCGATCGTGTCCGGCGGACCCAACGGCACCGCCAGCACCACCTCGGCCGGGTTGCGGCGGCGCACCGCCCGGATGGCCGCGCGGGCTGTGGCGCCCGTGGCGATGCCGTCGTCGACGACGATGGCGCTGCGCCCCTCGATGGGCGGGCGCGTGCGGCCCGAGAGGTAGGTGCGCTCGCGCTCGGCGATCACCGCCATCTCGCGCGCGACGGCTTCGTCGATGGCGTCCTGCCCCAGCCCGAAGGCGCGGATGACCTCGCGGTTGGTGACGACCTCCCGTTCCGCCCCGGCGCGGGCCACGGCGCCCATCGCCAGCTCCGGCTGCGCCGGCGCGCCCAGCTTGCGCACCATCACCAGATCGAGCGGCGCACCCAGCTCGCGCGCGATCTTCAGCCCGACGGGCACACCGCCGCGCGGCATCGCGATCACCACGGGATCGGTCAGGGACTGCCGGGCCAGCTCGGCGGCCAGGCGCTTCCCGGCATCGGCGCGGTCGCGGAACATCGTCGCCCCTTCCGGCGGGGTGTGGTTTCCTGCTCCAAGCTGGGTCCGTACCCTACCGAAGCTGCAAGAGCCCCACTTTAATCCGCGTCAAGGCTCGCCGCATGGCGGACGACACAACCACCACAGGCCCCGGCCTCGCCGAGAAGGTCGCGTTCCTGAGCCAGCCGGAGATCTATGCGGACGCGCCGGAAAGCGTGGAAACGCGCGAAACCCACATGGCCTGGGTCTTCCTGACGCGCGAGCACGCCTACAAGCTCAAGAAGCCGGTGCGCTTCGACTTTCTGGACTACACCACGCTGGACGCGCGCCGCCGCGTCTGCCGCGCGGAGATCGAGCTGAACCGCCGCCTCGCGCCGACGACCTACCTGGGCGTGGTGACGCTGCGCCAGCGGCCCGACGGCGCGTTGACGCTCGACAGCCACGGCGAGGTCGTGGACTGGCTGGTGAAGATGCGCCGCCTGCCCGCGGACGGTTTTTTGGAGAATGCGATCCTGACCGGCGAGGTGCCGCGCGAAGCGTTGGCGGATGCCGCCGACCTGTTGGCGCGCTTCTACCGGGACCGGCAGCCCATGCCGCAGGACCCGGACGCTTACCTGGATGGCCTGCGCAGCACGCTCGCCGCCAACCGCGACGACCTGCTGAACGGCCCGGAACACCCCGTGGACCCGGCGCGCATCCGCGCCCTCGCCGACACCCTGGACGCCGCGATCGGCGACCGGCGCGAGCTGCTCGCTGGCCGCGCGGCCCGGCTTGTCGACGGCCACGGCGATCTGCGGCCAGAGCACGTTCACCTGGGCCCGCCGCCCGCCGTCATCGACTGCATCGAGTTCAACAGCGCCTTCCGCCACAACGATCCCGTGGAAGAGATCGCCTTCCTGGGCATGGAATGCGAACGCCTGGGCGCGACCTGGGTCGGCCCCGTCATCCTGAACGCCTACACCGCGCGCACGGACGACGCCCCGCCGGCCGAGCTGGTCGCCCTCTACCGCGCAAAGCGGGCGCTGCTGCGGGCGAAGCTGTCGCTCTGGCACCTGGACGAAGCCGTGCCCAACCCGGACAAGTGGCGCGACCGGACCGCGACCTACCTCGCCATCGCCGAGCGCCACGCGGAAACGCTTGCCTGAGCGTCAGGTTTCCGTGCCCAGCAGCTCCGCCAGCGAGCCGCCCGTCTGCACGCGCGCGATGGCCGCGCCCACCAGCGGCGTAACGTCCAGAACCGTGAGCTTGCCGCGCGCGGCTTCGGCGGTGAGGCGGAAGGCGGGCACGCTGTTGGTCACGATCACCGCGTCGAAGGCGTCGTCGGCCAGGGTGGCGTCCGCGTCCTCGACGAAGAGGCCGTGCGTCGCCGCCGCGATCACGCCGGTCGCGCCCTGCTCGCGCGCGGTGCGCGCCGCGCGCTGGAGCGTGCCGCCCGAGGCAATGAGGTCGTCCACGATCACGGCCGTCGTGCCCGCGACCTCGCCCGCCAGCACGTCGCCCGTGACCACGCCGCGGCTGCGGTGCTTCTCCATGAAGCCGCGCCCGACCTCGCGGCCCAGCGCCTCGGTCAGGTGCCGGCGTACGGATTCCGCGCGCTTCATCCCGCCGGCGTCCGGGGAGATGACGGTGACGTCCCCACGCACCCGCGCCGCCAAGTGGTTCGCCAGCACGCGGTGGGCGTCCAGGTGGTCGGCGGGGATGCGGTGGGCGTTGTCGAAGGCGGCCGGGTTGTGGGCTTCCAGCGCCATGACGCGGCTGATGCCGACCGCCTCCATCATCGCGGCGACGTAGCGCGTCGTGACCGGGTCGTGCGCCTTGGTGCGCCGGTCCTTGCGCGCGTAACAGAGATAGGGCGTCACGGCCGTCACCGAGGCCGCGCCGGCATCACGGCAGGCGCCGCAGAAGAAGAGCAGCCGGCACAACTTGTCGTTGGCCGTGGCCGTGCCGTCGCCGTAGAGGGAATGGAGGACGTAGACGTCGCGCCCGCGCACCGTCTCCAGCGGGCGGGCCTTGTGCTCGCCGTCCTCGAAGTGGCGCTCCTCGTGGTGGCCCAGGGTGGTCCCCAGGTGGCTCGCCACCCCGCGGCCGAAGGGCGCGTCGTCGCCGAGCGCGAAGAGCATCGGCTGATCGGCCATCGCATCCGCTCCGCGTGCTGAACCGCATGAGCATCCTACGTCACGGCGCCACGGCACGGAACGCCCGCGCCTTGCACCACCGCCTGCCACCCCTACATGCCGCACCGGACGGCAGGAGCCAACGCCGAGCATGAGCGATCTCAGGGCCTTCGTCGCGCCGGCCGGGTTCGAGCCAGTGCTGCACACCGAGCTGACGCGGGCGGGCGTGCCGGTGCGGGCGACGCACGGCCGGCTGATCGTCACCGACGCCACCGGCTACCGCGCGGCCTGGGCGCAGGACACCTGGCACGACCCGCGCGAGTTGCCCGCGCCCTCGATCAAGAAGGCGGCGGCAAACCTGCGCGCGCTGCAACGCTCGTGGTGGCTGCTGCCCACCGAGCTGCACCGCCGCGCGCACCTGATCGCCGAGCACCTGCCCCACGTCTCCGCCAAGCCGCTGACCTTCGGGGACGCGCCGCCCACCGCACCGCTGGGCGGCTGGACGCTGCTCGCACCGGATCGGATGCTCGCCGCGCCCACGACCGGCAGCCCCTTCCCCAACGGCGAGCCGCGGTTCGTCGAGGACCGCGACGGGCCGCCCAACCGTGCCTACCTGAAGCTGTGGGAAGCCTTCACCGTGCTGGGCACGCAGCCGGCGCTCATTGTGGGCGCCCAACCCGCCCCCGGTGAGACCTGCCTGGACCTGGGCGCGGCGCCCGGCGGCTGGACCTGGGTGCTCGCCAAGCTGGGCGCGCGGGTGACGGCGGTGGACAAGGCGCCCCTGGCCGACACCGTGGCGGCCATGCCCGGCGTCGCGGCGCGCCGCGACAGCGCCTTTGGGCTGCGCCCGCAGCATGTCGGTCACGTGGATTGGTTGTTCTCCGACATCGCCTGCGAGCCGGCGAAGCTGCTGGAGCTGGTGCACCGCTGGCTGGACGCCGGGCGCGTGCGCAACTTCGTGTGCACGCTCAAGTTCCAGGGCGAGACGGACTTCGACGCCCAGGCCGCCTTCGCCGCCATTCCCGGCAGCCGCCTCATGCACCTGCACCACAACAAGCACGAGCTGACCTGGGTGAACCTGGAAGCCGACCGCCTCGCGGCCACAGGATAACTCACCACGCGATGGGTTCGCCGTGCTGGTCGAAGAAACCGCCGCTCTCGGCGGGCGTCAGGCCGTCCAGCACGGCCAACAGCTCGCCCGCCGCGACCTCGGGCGAACGCACCGTGAGGCCCCGCTTGCTGAAGGGCTGCGTCATCGCCGTGTCGGTCGTGCCGGGATGCAGCGCCACGCACACGGCCTCGCCGCGCCGGCGCGCCAGCTCGATCGCCGCCGTGTGGGTAAGCTGGTTCAGCGCCGCCTTGGCCGCGCGGTAGGCGTACCAGCCGCCCGCGCGGTTGTCGCCGATGCTACCCACCCGCGCCGAGAGCGTGGCGAAGACGCTCTTGCCCTCGCGCGGCAGCAGCGGCAGCAGGTGCTTCATCAACAGCGCCGGCCCCGTGGCGTTTACGGCGAAGGCGCGCTGCATCGCCGCCGGGTCGATGTGCCGCCAACTCTTCTCCGGCTGCATCGTCGCGTCGTGCAGCACGCCCGTGGCGTCGAAGATCAGCCGCGGCGCCGCGCCCGCGTTCGCCACCGCCTCGGCCACGCGCTGCACGCTGGCCTCGTCCGTCACGTCGAGCGCCGGATCGCTCGACCGCGAAAAGCCCCGCACGGCCGTGAAGCGGCCACTCGCGCCCAGCGCCTCGACCATCGCCGCGCCCAGGCCGCCCGTGGCGCCCAGCACGACCGCCACGCCACCCTCGGGGATCGACGGCAATGCACCCTGTTCCATGACCGCTCCCGTGTCCGTCCGCCCGCGATGTGGCGCGAGCGGCGGCGGCGAAAAGACCGGACCGTCCTGGCGGACGGCCCGGCCGGGGAAACGGTTGTGGTGCCGACCTTATTGCAGGCCGTGACGCGCCTGAATTTCGGTGTAGGTGCCGTCCGCGCGGATCGCCTTCAACGCCGCGTTGAAATCACTGACGAGCTGCTCGGTGTTCTCCGCCTTCCGGCTGACGGTCACGTACAGCTTCTTGGAGGAAAGCGCCTTGTCACTGTACGCGAGTTCGCCCTTCAGGCTGCTCAATTTGTTGCTGACCAGATACTTGCCGATCAGCCGGTCGCCCACGGCGGCGTCGATGCGGCCGGCGGCGAGCTTCTTCAGGTTGGTCTTGAAGCTCTCGGCCGCTTCCCGCTGGAAATGATCGGTGTCCAGAAAAGCATCCTGATAGTCGTACCCGCGCACGGTGCCGACCGTCATGCCCTTCAGGCTGTCCAGGCCCGTGTAGGTGAAGCCCGAGCCCTTGCGTGAGATGAAAACGAGTTCGTTGCGGGCAATCGCGTCCGTGAAGGCGAGTGTCTTCGCGCGCTTCTCGTTGTGCCAGACGCTCGTGAGCACCTCGAACTTGCCGCGCTCCGTCATCTTCTTGGCACGGCTCCATGGCATCAGCTTGACCGTGACGTCGTAGCCCGCGCGCTCCAGCACGGTTTTGGCCACGTCGTTGCTGAAGCCCTTGTTCGGCAGCTCCTTGCCCGAGAACGGCGGCCACGACGTGAGCGAGGCGACCGTGATCTCTTCGTTCGCTGCGGCCACCGACGGCATTGCAAGCGCGGCCGCAGTCACCCCGATAACCAGACGGGCTCGTCCAAACATTTGACCTCCCCAGTTTTTCCTTTCACCGGTCTGCCGGCGAGACCACGGTGTGCCCACGGAAAAATTGAGAGAGTCTTAATTTCGGTTAAAAATGATCACCGACGAACACACGTGCCGCGCTTAGCCGGCCGTCCCCGGCGCCAGTGTCTCCTGGAAGCGGGCGGGCCGACCGTGCGGACTTCCCAGGACTTCGCCGTCGCGCGCAATGACTTGCCCGCGCAGCACGGTGGCCACGGGCCAGCCCGTCACGCGCATGCCCTCGAAGGGGGACCAGCCTGCCTTGGACGCGAGCCAGTCGGCGTCGATCGTGCGGTCGGCACGCGTATCCACGAGGGTCAGGTCGGCGTCGTAGCCCTCGGCGACGCGGCCCTTGCCGGCCAGGTTGTAGACCCGCGCCGGCCCGGCGGCCGTCATGTCCACCAGCCGCTCCAGGCTCAGCCGCCCCTCGGCCACGTGGTTGAGCATCACCGGGAGCAGGGTCTGCACCCCCGGCATGCCGGAGGGGGAGTCCGGATAGGCGGCGTCCTTTTCGTCGGCCGTGTGGGGCGCGTGGTCGGAGCCGATCACGTCCACCAGCCCGGAGCGAACGGCGTTCCACAGCGCCGCGCGGTGGCGGGAATCGCGCACCGGCGGGTTCATCTGCGCCTTGGGGCCGAGCTGGCGGTAGCAGTCGGGCGCTTCCAGGGTGAGGTGCTGCGGCGTCACCTCGACGGTCGCATGGTCGCGCGCCCGCGCCAGCTCCGGCAACTCGTCGGCCGTGGAGATGTGCAGCACCTGCACACGCGCGCCGTGCCGGCGGGCCAGCGCCAGGATACGGCGGGTGGCCCGCAGCGCCGCCTCGGGGTCGCGCCAAACCGGATGCGCGCTGGGATCGGCCGGCGAGGCCTGGGCGTGGGGCTTCCGCTCGTCCAGGCGCGCGGCGTCCTCGGCGTGGACGGCGAAACGGCGGCGAACGCGGCCGACCACAGTGTCGAGCGTGGCCTCGTCGGCGACCAGCAGCGGCCCGGTCGAGGCGCCCATGAAGATCTTGATGCCGGCGCAGCCCGGCAGCCGCTCCAGCTCGTCGACATGATGCGCGTTCTCCGCGCTGGCGCCGACGAAGAAGGCGTGGTCCACCCAGGCGCGCCCGGCCGCGCGGTCGAACTTGTCCTGAAGTGCCTCCACCGAGGTTGTCGGCGGCTTGGTGTTGGGCATCTCGAAGATCGTGGTCACGCCGCCGAGCGCGGCCGAGCGCGTGCCGGTCGCCAGATCCTCCTTGTGCTCGCCGCCGGGCTCGCGGAAGTGGACCTGGCTGTCGATTACGCCCGGCAGGACGTGCAGGCCGACCGCGTCGATGGTCTGCGCCGCCGCGGCGTTGGGAAGATCGCCCAGGGCGGCGATCCGGCCATCGCGCACGCCGACATCGCAGGCGGCCGCGCCCCAGGGCGTCATGACGGTGCCGCCGGTGATCACGAGATCGTAGGACTCGCTCATTGCGCGTGCCTCGCCGGCTGCTGGTGTGGTGGACTGTGGCCCGCTGGATTCCCCGCCGAGCCTGACGCGGCGCGGGCGCGGCGTCGAGCCTTGCGGCGCGGCGAACCGGCAACCACCTCGCCGGATCGGGCGGTTCAACAAACGCACTGGAGCCGGACATGGCACAGCCACCCGTGGCCGTTCCGCTGCCCCATCGCGGGGTCATGGACATCAGCGGCGAGGATGCCGTCAGCTTCCTCAACGGCATCACCAGCAACGATGTCCAGCGCGTGAACGCGGAAACCGCGATCTGGTCCGCGTTTCTCACGCCCCAAGGCAAATTCCTGCACGAGTTCATGGTGGCGCAGGCGCCGGACGGCGCCCTGTGGCTGGACTGTGAGGCCGAGCGCCTGGAGCATCTGCGCAAGCGGCTGTCCCTCTACAAGCTGCGCTCGCGGGCGACGATGACGGACCGCAGCGAAGAGTTGGCGGTGGTCGCGCTTCTGGGCGAGCGCGCCCTGGGCCTGCTCGACCTGCCGGCGCTGGAGGGCTTCACGCGCCCCTTCGGCGAGGGCGTCGCCTTCACCGATCCGCGCCTGGGCCAACTGGGCGCGCGCGCCGTGCTTCCCCGGGCCACGATGGAACAAACCCTTCGCGAAGCCGGGTTCGCCGTCAGCGACGACGTCAGCGCTTACGACAAGCTGCGCCTCGGCCTGGGCGTGCCCGACGGCAGTCGCGACCTGGAGGTTGAGCGCGCTACCCTCATCGAATCCGGCTTTGACGAGCTGCACGGCATCGACTGGGACAAGGGCTGCTTTCTGGGCCAGGAACTGACGGCGCGCATGAAGTATCGCGGCCTGGCCAAGAAGCGCCTGGTGCCGGTGACGATCGAGGGGCCCATGCCCGAGCCCGGCACGGCCATCCGGCGCGGCGGCAAATCGGCGGGCACGCTGCGCTCGGCCGTCGACGGCGTCGGCCTCGCCCTGATGCGCCTGGACCAGCTGGACGAGGGCCAGACGCCGGACCTTGAGGCCGGCGAGGCGCAGCTGACCGCGCACAAGCCCGCATGGGGCAACTTCTGACATGGCGCAGCAGGCCCTCACCCCGGTTCAACGGCGACTGGTGGCCTATCTAACCGGCGTCGTGATCGAGGGCTACAGCGTCGAGGGCATCTTCGACTTCGACGTGGGCAGCCGTTTTCCCGTCGCCGGCAGCATCGAGGACGACCGGGTCGACATCACCGACGAGACCGACGGCCTGCGACTCACGGGCACCCTGCCCCGCCTGGAAGACGCGCACGGGACCGCGATCGCGCTGCATCTGGTCGACGACGACGAATTCACCGGAAAGACGCCGTCCGGCGCCTTTCATGGGCGCGTGGCCGGGCGCAACATCGACCTCTTCGACGACGCGGCCGGCAGCCAGCATACGCTCTGTCTGTAGTCGGCTCCAGTAACGCCCATGAGGCCCGTGCCACGCCGCGAATGAATGGCTCGAACGGGCCCCATCGACACGAGGCGGTTCGGCGTCCATTTTCCATTTTCGTGGTACATTCATCGATCAAGTCCCGCGTAGCTTCGAACCGGATCGCCGCAGGACGCGCATGACCAACCAGCTTCCCAAGATCTCCACGGGCTTGGAGAGTCTGGACCGCCTGACCGAAGGCGGCCTGCCGAAGCACCGCGCCACGCTCGTCGTCGGTGCGCCCGGGGCGGGCAAAACGGTGTTCGCGCTTCAGATCCTGGCGAACGCGGCCCAGCGCGGAACGCCGTGCGCGTTCGTCACCTTCGAGGAGGGCGAGGACGAGATCCTCGCCAACGCCCGAAGCTTTACGTGGGATCCGAGCGCCCTCGTCGGCAACGGCCTCACCTTCTTCGACGGGCGCCCGACGCTGGAAGCCCTCGTTACGGGAGAGTTCGAGCTGGACGGCCTGACCGCCGGTCTCGGGGCGATGGCCGACCAGGGTGCGCTGGACTTCGTGGTGCTCGACGGGCTGGATCAGGTTCTGTCGGGGTTGAGCGACGTGGCGCGCCGCCGCGCCGAATTGTATCGGGTGCTCAACACGCTGACGTCCAAGGGCGTGACCGTGCTCATCACGGCCAAGGGCGACGACGAGGGCGTGGTCGCCTCCGCCGATGACACCTTCATGCAGTTCGCCGCGCAGTGCGTGATCGCCCTGCGCCGGCGCACGGCCACGGGCGCCATGGTGCGCACGCTGCAAGTGGTCAAGTACCGCGGCTCGGCTTTCGGCGGCAGCGAAGTGCCCTACGTCATCGACGAAGAGGGCATCGTGCCGGCCCTCGTGGGGCGCAGCGCGCTTCAGCACCACCTGTCGCGCGAACGCGTGCCGACCGGCGTGCCGGACCTGGACGACGTGCTCTCCGGCGGCTATCTGCGCGGCTCGGTGACGATGATTTCGGGCGCGCCGGGCACGGCCAAGACAACCCTCGCGGCCTCGTTTGTTGAGCGCGCGGCCGACAACGGAGAGCGCGCGCTCTACGTGGCGTTCGACGAGAGCTTCCAGCAGATCGTGCTGGACGTGCAATCGCTCAACCGGCACCTGGACCGCCACCAGGAAACCGGCGCGATCTCCGGCTTGTCGCTCAGCGGCCTCGGCGTGACGGCGGAGGAGAACTACATCGCCATCCGCCGCGCCATCAACCGCGTGCAGCCCAGCGTGGTCGTCATCGATCCCGTTTCGGCATTCATGAAGGGCTACGATTCCCCGCGCGCCCGCGGCGTCGCCGAGCGCATGGTGGACATGCTGAAGTCCAAGGGGATCACGGCCGTCATCACCTCGCTGGTGGAGCCCGACAGCGACTTCACGGCGAGCGCCATCTCCACGCTCGCGGACAGCTGGATTTCGCTGTCCTACACCCTGACCGGGGTGTCACGAGGGCGCGCGCTTTCGGTCATCAAGGCACGCGGCACGCAACACTCGCACGACATTCTGCATCTGGTTCTGGGCGACGACGGGGTCCGGATCAGCGAGACGCAGACGGGCCAAGCGCCCGTGACGCGGCGCCCCATATGAGCGAAGCAGAGCACATGGCGTCCACATCAGCACAGGGAACGCCGGACGACCGCGGCGGCGAGGCGCCGTGCACGCTCTTCCTGAGCGCGGGCACGCCCGGCTCGGAGCGCGCGCGCCGCGCCGTGCTGGAAGCGCTGGAGCAGGCTGGGTATTCGCAGGCTTACCTGGACGTGGTTGACGTGCGCGAAGAACCGCAGCGCGCCCTCAAGGCCGGCGCGATCGCCGTGCCCATGCTGACCGTGCGCACGCCGCACGGGCAGCGCTGGTACGCCGGCACCTTCGAGACCACGAAAGACGTGGCCGCATTCTTCAACGGCCTGGACGACAGACCGAGCTGACCCGGTCCTCCGATCAGTCCTCCCGCAACGCCTCCAGCGACGCCAGGGTATCCGCCTCGCTTGCGGGCTTGTCCCAGCGGATGCGCGCGACGCGGGGAAAGCGCATCGCCACGCCGGATTTGTGGCGCGTGGAGCGGTGGACGGCGTCGAAGGCCACCTCCAGCACCAGCTCGGGCGCGACCGCGCGCACGGGCCCGTACCGTTCCACGGTGTTGTCGCGCACGAACTTGTCGAGCTGGCGCAGCTCCTGGTCCGTGAAGCCGAAGTAGGCCTTGCCCACGGGCACCAGCTCCCAGCCGTCGCCATCCGGCTCGGGGCGCCACGCGCCGAAGGTGTAGTCCGAGTAGAAGGACGAGCGCTTGCCGTGACCCCGCTGGGCGTACATCAGCACGGCGTCCACAGCCAGCGGATCGCGCTTCCACTTGTACCACGAGCCCTTGGGGCGGCCGGCGACGTAGGGACTGTCGCCGCGCTTGAGCATCAGCCCCTCGATGCCGCGTTGCCGGGCCTCCTCGCGCAGGTGGCGCAGATCCTCCAGGCTGCGGACGTCCAGCAGCGGCGAGATGTCCATGCGCGGCGGCCGCACGCGTTCGTGCCATGCCGCCAGCCGCGCCCGGCGGTCGTCGAAGGCCAGCCCGCGCAGGTCTTCGCCGTCCTCGATCAGCAGGTCGTAGAGGCGGACGTGCGCCGGATAGTCCTTGAGCAGCTTGGCGCTCACGCGCTTGCGGTTGAGGCGCTGTTGCAGGTCGTTGAAGGGCGCGACCTCGCCCTCGCGCGCGACCAGCAATTCCCCGTCCAGCACCGCGCGGAAGGTCATGGCGTCGGCGATTTCGGGGAAGGTGCCGGTGATCTCCTCCCCCGTGCGGGAGAAGATGCGCGCCGTGCCCTCACCCGCCACGAGCTGGACGCGGATGCCGTCCCACTTCCATTCCGCGCGGTAGGTTTCGATGTCCAGGCTTTCGACACCCGTGTCCTCCAGCGGCTGTGCCAGCATCAGCGGCCGGAAGACGGCGGTGGAATCCACGGCAGGCCGCGCCGCGCGGCCTTCCAGCCAGGCGAAGAGGTCGCGGTAGGGCGGCTCCAGGCCGTGCCAGACCTCCTCGATGGCCTGAAGGTCGGCGGCGAAGGTCTCCGCCAGGGCGGTCTTCGCCAGCCGCTCGGACACACCCACACGCAGCCCGCCGGTGATGAGCTTGAGCAGCGCCCAGCGGCCCGTGGCGTCCAGGGCATCCAGCCAGCGCGCCATGTGGCCCGGCACGTCCTGCCGGCCCGCCGCCTGAAGCGTCTCCACCACCTCGTGCAGGTCCGGTTCGCGGTTGGCACCGGGCTGCTGCGGCCAGATCAACGCCACCGTCTCCGCCAGATCGCCGACATAGTCGTGCGACCAGCCGAGCAGCACGGGATCCACGCGCTCCCCGGCTAGGTCGCGGATCTGCGCCGGCTTGGCGGTGCGGAAATCCAGCATGCCGGAGAGCGCGGCGAGCGCGTAACCGCGGTCCGGGTCCGGTTGCTCCGTGAAATACCGCCCCATCAGGCGCAGCTTGGCGTTGCGCGAGCCCGTGAAAACGAGGCGGTCGAGCAGATCGGCGAAGCCCCTCACCCGGCCACCTCCGCACGGTCTTCGGGGTCGGTTTCTTCCTCGCCCCAGCCGACGACGGCGAGCGCCTTGGCGTCGAAGCCGCGCTGGCGCGCCCAGTGGCACAGCGGCTCCTCGCTGCCGTGCGTGACCCAGACGCGCGGCGCGTTCACCTCTTCGAGCGTTTCGGTCAGCTCGTCCCAGTCGGCGTGGTCGGAAATCACCAGGGCCAGCTCGGCGCCACGCTGGCGGGCCCGCTGGCGCACGCGCATCCACCCCGAAGCCATGGCGGGCAGCGGCTCCGGCAGCCGGCGCGCCCAGCGGTCCTGAATGGCCGGCGGCGGCGCCAGCACGATCTCGCCCGCCAGGGTTTTCTTGTTCTGACCGGTCGCGGGCTCCAGCGGCCCGAGATCGATGCCGAGCTCTTCGTAGACCCGGCACAGCCCCATGAGCGCGCCGTGGACGTAGATGGGCCGCTCGTAGCCGGCGTGGCGCAACAGCTTGATGAGGCGCTGCGCCTTGCCCAGCGCGTAGCACCCCACCACCAAGGCGCGTTCGGGGAACAGGCGCTGGGTGGTGAGCAGGCGCTGGATTTCCGTGTCGGGGTCGGGATGGCGGAAGACCGGCAAGCCGAAGGTGGCCTCGGTGATGAAGGCGTCGCAGGCCACCGGCTCGAACGGCGGACATGTGGGATCGGGGCGGCGCTTGTAGTCGCCCGCCGCGACCACGCGGCTGCCGGAGTGGTCAAGCACCACCTGCGCGCTGCCGAGCACGTGGCCGGCCGGGCGCAGCGTCACGGTGACGTCGCCGATCCGGACGGGCTCGCCGTAGCCGAGGGCCTGGAGGCGCGCGCCCGCGCGGTCGGTGTAGCGGTGGCGCATCACGGCCAGGGTTTCCGGCGTGGCCAGCACGTCGCCGTGATCCGGGCGCGCGTGGTCGCCGTGGCCGTGCGTGATCACGGCGCGGTGCACCGGGCGCGTCGGGTCGACGTAGAAATCCCCCGGCGCGACGTAGAGGCCGCGGTCGGTGACGGTGATCCAGGTTTCGGGATCGGGCGCGGGCATACCGTGTAGATGGCGCCGGGGGATCGGGGCGGTCAACGCCCGCCCGGCAGGTCGTGCCCTGCCCCGGCAGCAAGATTTGCCAGACCGGCGGCGAGGGGCCGGGCGCGCGTCCCCCGCAATCTTGGCACGGCGGTTGCATCATCTCGCCTGCCGTCCCGCGTGGACGGCTCAGGGCAACACCCGCCGTCGCGCCATGCGCGGTGCACGACGGGCGCAGGGGAGCGAGCGACCGCCATGTCCAGTCCCATCGCCGACGCGTTCGACCCTGCCGAGCGCTTCATCCAGCAGCAGCGGCGCGCGCCCGCGCCGCCGCAAAACGGCGACTTCGCGGCCGAGCTGGCCCGGCAAGAGGACTACGAGCCGGAACCCGAGCCGCGCCGCGACCCCGAGCCGCCGCGCGAGACGGAGCCGTCGGACCGCCGCGCCGACCGGGACCGCGCGGCCGAGGACGACCGGCGCGCCGACGACGAGCAGCGCCCGGACGACAGCCAGCAAGCCGACGACAGCGAGCAGCCGGACGACGGCAAGCAGAAGGCCGAGGACGGCGAGCGCAAGAGCGATCAAGCCACCGATGGCGCGGCCACCGGCTCCGGCGACGGCAGCGAAGACAGCGGCGAAACCGCCACGGCGCAAGCCGACGCGGCCGGCAAGAACGGCGAGAACAGCAGCGAGACGGCGAGCGCGGACGGCGACGCGGCGGCGCAGGCCCAGGCCGCGACAGCGGCCACCGCGAACGGCGCAACCGCACGCGGTACGTCCGGCGACGGCAACAACAACAGCACCACGCAGGCCGCATCCCGCGCGGGCACGGCCGGCACCGCGCAGAGCCAGACCAACGGCAGCGCCCAGGCGCTCAACGGGAGCGGTCAGGCCGGCACGCCCGCGGGCGGCAGCCAGGGCGACACCCTCGCCGCCCGAGCCCAGCAGGGTCAGGCAGCCGGTCAGACCGGCAGCGCCCAGGGCACCGGCGGCCGGGCCAATCAGCAAGTCTCACAGCAGGTGTTGGCGAGCCTCGCCCAGGCCACGCAAACGGGCAACGGCGGCGACGCCAGCGCTTCGGTCAGGGTCAGCAAGCAGGCGAGCAGCACGCAGACGAGCGGCACGCGCGTCAGCGGGTCCACCTCCTTCTTCGCCCTCGCCCTGGCGCAAGCCAACGGCGGCGAGAGCGAGAGCCAATTCACCAGCCGTTTCGCCACGGCTGGCGAAGGCAGCCGCTTCGCCTCGCTGCGCGGCGGCACGCTCCAGGGCAGCTCGGCCATGGGCGGCACGCTGCGCGCGGCACTCGCTCAGGCCACCGGCGGCACAACGGGCAACCAGAACGGCGGCTCCAGCCAGAGCCAGGTGTCGGGCGGCGCTCAGCAGCTCCTGCAACTCGTCCAGGCCAGCGCGGCCCAGAACACGCCGAGCGGCGGCGCCGGCGGCGACACCCTCCAGGGTCAGACCGGCCAGGCGCAGGCCCAGCCCCAGGCCGCCGACACCAGCACCGCCAGCCAGCCGCAGCGCGGCGCCTCCTTCACCGCCGACGTCCAGGTGCAAACGACGAGCACCAGCAGCACGAGCGGCGGCCAGAGCCTGGACCTCGGGTCCAGCAACGGCGCCAACGGGCAGGCGAACAGCAGCAACCAGGCCGGGCAGAGCAACAACGCCAACCAGACCACCCAGGCCCAGGCCAACGCCCGCGCCGCCAGCACCCAGGCCCGCGTGAACACGGCGCAGTCGGTGCAGAACCAGGTGGCCATGCAGATCCAGCAGGCCACCAGCGCCGGGCAGGACCGCGTGAACGTGCGCCTGAGCCCCCCGGAGCTGGGCCGCGTGGACGTCAAGATGGACATCGGCTCGGACGGCTCGGTGCGCGCCGTGCTGACGGCCGACAAGGCGGAAACGCTCGACATGATGCAGCGCGACGTGAAGGCGCTGGAGAAGGCGCTGCGCGACGCCGGGCTGCAGGCGAGCAGCGACGACCTGGAATTCAACCTGAACCAACAGGGCCAGAACGGCGGTGAGGCCAACCCGGACGGCGACGGCGGCGGGCATGACCGCGGCGGCCACGGGACCGCCACCGCCAACGAGCGGGCTGACGGCGACACCGGCGCCGCGGACGGCCCCGCGGTCGCCGGCGACGGCAGCCTCGACATCCGCGTATAACGGAGGATCGCGGCCATGGATGCCAGCGGCATCATCTCCGGTCAGCAGGGCAACGCCCTGAACCTCGGCGGGCAGAACGCCTCCGACGGGTCCCGCGAGCTGGTCGACAACTTTCAGACCTTCGTGGACCTGCTGACCACGCAGCTTCAGAACCAGAACCCCACGGATCCCAGCGACCCGTCCAAGTTCACGCGCCAGCTCGTCAACTTCTCGCAGGTCGAGCAGGCGCTCGCCACCAACGAGAAGCTGGACCAGGTGATCCAGGGGCAGGAAAACAACGCGGCCGCGTCCGCCGCCAACTTCATCGGCCAGCGGGCCGAGGCCAGCAGCGACAAGGTCCAGCTGAGCGACGGCGAAGCCACGATCGGCTACGAGCTGTCCAGCGAGGCCGCCGCCGCGCAGATCGAGATCACCAACAGCGACGGCGACGTGGTGCGCACGCTCGACGCCGAGACGGCCGCGGGCAGCCACGAGGTGACCTGGAACGGCGAGAACGCCGCCGGCGAAGCCCTGCCCGAGGGCGCCTACAATGTGAACGTCGTCGCCGAGGACGTGGCCGGCAATTCGGTCGAGACGAGCACGCGCGCCATCGGCGAGATCACCGGCTTCGAGCGCACGGGCGACGGTGTGGTGCTCAAGATGGGCAGCGTCGAGGTCGGCTTCGACGAGCTGCAGTCGGTCGGCTAACGGGAATCACGGACACGATCGCGGCGAGAGCGCGAGGGAGCGAGAGCCATGAGCATTTTCGGGGCGCTGAACGCGAGCGTTTCGGGCATTCAGGCCCAGTCCGACGCGCTGGGCGTCATTTCCGACAACATTTCCAACTCCAACACCGTGGGCTTCAAGGAGCGGCAGGCGACCTTTGAAAGCCTCGTCGTCAACTCGGGCGCCTCGGCCGGCTTCTCCCCCGGCGGCGTGCTCGGCGATGCCGTGAGCAACGTCGGCGAGCAGGGCCAGCTGCGCGCCACCAACAACAACACCGACCTGGCGATCCAGGGCGACGGCTTCTTCGCCGTGAAGAACGAGACGGCGATCAACCAGGATCAGGACACGCCCTTGAAGTTCACGCGCAACGGCCAGTTCCGGGTGAACAACGAGGGGCTGCTCACCAACACCTCCGGTCACGTCCTGCAGGGCTGGCAGATCGGCCCGGACGGCACCCTGCCCGCCGACCAGCAGAACCCGGCCAGCCTGACCTCCGTCGAGGTCGACGGCCTCTCCGGTCAGGCCCGCCCGACCAGCCAGATTTCCGCCGGCGCGACGCTGCCCGCGCAGAGGGATCCGCAGACGGCCGTGCAGACGGGGGCCGGGAATGGCAATCCCGGCGATACGCTCAACACCCAGTTCGCCGAGCAGATCGGCGGGACGGGCATCAACGGCAACAGCAGCTTCGACCTGACGATCGGCGACGGCGGCACCAACACGATCACCTTGACCGGTATCGACCCGACCGCAGCCTCCCTCGACGACATCGAGAATGCAGTGAACAACCTGGACGTGAGCGGAATCAGCAGCATCGGAGGCATTTCGGACTCCGGCGGCGACGCGTTTTCCGCCAACATTCAGAATGGGAAATTGAGCATCGACAGCGAGGACGGAACCGTCGAAATCACCGATACCGGCGGCAACGGGACCTTCGGCGACGCCGACCCGGCGTTCGTCGAAGCGGCCGGTTTGGTGACGGACACGAGCTCGCCTCAAACCGGCGACGCTCAGCTTGCCCAGGAAGAGTTCACCACCCAGATCTTCGATTCCCAGGGCAACGCGCACAACTTGAACGTGGAATTCTCCAAGACATCCAACGCCAACGAGTGGCAGGTGCAGCTCGAAGCGCCGCGGCTGTCGAATGATGCCCAAGGTGCGCCGAGCGGGCTGTTCTCGGACTCGGCCGGCAACACCACAAGCGTCGCCACAGGTACGGTCCAGTTCAACCCCGACGGCAGCCTGGACAGCTTCGACGGCTTCGGCGGTTTCCCCGGCGTCGACAACCCCAGCAACGACGGCAATCTCTCGCTGAACATCGACTTCAACAGCGGCCGCAACGCCACCAACGCCAACGGCCAGGAAATCACGCTGAACCTCGGCACACCCAAGGGCGGCGGCCCGAACAACAACGCCCAGGGCCGCGACGGACTTCAGCAGGCCGATACCGCCTTCACCGTCGACGACATTCAGCAGGACGGCACGCGCTTCGGCAACTTCACCGGCGTGAGCGTGGACGACGAGGGCATCGTCACCGCGCAGTTCGACAACGGCGAGCAACAGGACATCTTCAAGCTGCCCGTTGCCCAGTTCAACAGCCAGACCGAGCTGGGCCGCGAGTCCGGCAACATCTTCGCCCAGACCCAGGCGTCCGGCGAACCCATCCTGACCGAGGCGGGTGTCGGCGGCGCCGGGGACATCCAGTCCTCCGCGCTGGAGCGCTCCACGGTCGACCTCTCCGAGCAGTTCTCGGACATGATCGAGACGCAGCAGTCCTACACGGCCAACACCCGCGTCCTGACCACCTCCGACGAAATGCTCCAAACCCTCAACCAGGCGGTGCGCTGATCCAGCGGCCCCACCTCCCCCATCGCGCTCCCTTGCCCGCGCCCGGAGGTTCGTCCTCCGGGCGCGTCTTTGCCGACACACGCGGCGGTGCGGCGTTAACATCACCACCGTGGTGTTATTAACCATCTCGTTTAGCCGTTTGTTAAAATGCGGACGGCATCCTTCCGGATAACCGAAAACGGGAACAGCACCGGCCGGACACACCCATCCGGCGGCGTGCCGCCGGCCCGGCGGTCACCCATCGGGCGCGGCCGGCGCCCGGCTGGTTCGGCCGCCACAGGCTCCGCGGCCGGTGCGTTGTGTGGCCAGCGACGGGGGGATCGAAGCCGCGATGGATGGCGAGCGTGCAGGCAAGCCAGCGACCGTGGGTCCGTCCGGCGAGACCATGACCATCGACGACCTCCCGCCCCCGGACACCAAGCGGTGGGTCGCCCGCCGCAAGGCGGAGGTCGTGGCCGGCGTGCGCGCCGGCCTCATCAGCCTGGAAGAGGCGTGCGAGCGCTACCGCCTGTCCATGGAAGAATTCCTGCAGTGGCAGCGCATGATCGACGACCACGGCATGCGCGGGCTGCGCACGACGCGGTTGCAGCAATACCGGCGACCGCATTCCAACGACGACATCGAGGCAGAGGCGGCGCAATAGCCTCGCCAAGCCCCCTCGTGCGCCGTCTCCCGGCCGGGTCCCGCACGCGGGGCCCGGCCGTCGCCGTTGGCACCCCTCGTCCGAACCGGCTGCAGGGCCGCCGAAGCGCGCGATCGGGCAGCCGCATGTCCCGTCCGTGGTACCCTTCCCCGTCGGGATGGGAAAAAATTGCCCGCGTTAACGGCACTTTTACAGTGACCCGGCTAACCTTATCGCGTTAGGCGAGGCAGCGGGCCACACCAGTGGCGCGCACGATGGGCTGTTCATCAACCGGCGGGGACACGCGTGAACACCTTTCTGGACACGCTGAAAAGTCTCGGCGCGACGCGGCTGGCCATCATGGGCGCCGTCGCCGCGGGCATCCTCGCGTTCTTCATCTATCTGACGAGCCAGTTGGCGTCGCAGAATTACGGGCTGCTGTTTGCGGGCTTGAACAACGACGAACGCAGCCAGATCGTCAGCGAGCTGGAGAAGCGCGGCGTCGACTACCAGGTCACCGGCGGCGGCAAGCGGATCGAGGTGCCGACCGGCAAGGTCGATCAGCTTCGCGTGGCGATGGCCGAGAAGGGCCTGCCGAGTTCGGGCTCCGTCGGCTACGAGATCTTCGACGAGTCGGGCGGGCTGGGCACGACGAACTTCGTCCAGAACGTCAACCGCGTGCGCGCGATTCAGGGCGAGTTGGAACAGACCATTCGCGCCATGAACAACGTGCAGCAGGCGCGCGTGCACGTTGTCATGCCGCAGCGCGAGCTCTTCAACCAGGAGCGCAAGAAGTCCAGCGCCTCGATCGTGCTGCGCATGTCCGGCAACAGCCGCCTGGACGATTCCCAGGTTCAATCGGTTCAGCACCTCGTGGCCTCAGCCGTGCCGAACCTCGAGCCCAACATGGTCTCCATCGTGGACCAGCAGGGTACCCTGCTGGCGCGCGGCGACGGCGAGGAAGGCCTCGCCGGGATGGCCATGAACGCGCAGGAAATCCGCGCTGAGCGCGAGCGCCGGATCGCCAGGGCCGTGGAGCAGTTGATCGGCCGGCACGTCGGGCCGGGCAACGTGCGCGCCGAAGTTTCGGCCGACATGAATTTCTCGCAGGTGACCGAACGCACCGAAGACTACGATCCGGCCGAACAGGTCGCGCGCTCTGAGCAGACCACCGAGACACAGGAAAGCGAACGGGACACGCGCAACCAGGAAGGCGTTACCGTTGGCAACCAGCTGCCGGAAAACCAGGACGGCGGTGGCGGCGAAGGCAACGTCCTCCAGCAAAGCAATCAGAGTTCCGAAGAAGAGACGATCAACTACGAGATTTCCAACACCCAGACCACGCGCGTGAAGCAGGGGCCGCGGTTGGAGCGCCTCTCGGTCGCCGTGCTGGTGGACGGCAAGTACGTCACCAACGACAACGGCGAGCAGGTGTATGAACAGCGCTCCCAGGAAGAACTGCAGAAGATCGCCTCCCTAGCGCGATCCGCCGTCGGCTTTTCCCAGGAGCGCGGCGACCAGCTCGAAGTCATCAACATGAAGTTCAACAACCCAGCGCAGCAGCTTGAACCCGCCGACGATGGCGGCCTGCTCGGCCTGCCCGAGGGGCAGCTGATGCGCGCGGCCGAGTTGCTGGTGCTGGGCGTCGTCGCCGTGCTGATCCTGCTGCTGGTGGTGCGACCGCTGGTCAGCCGTCTGCTGGAATCCGCCGCCACACAGCCCGCACCGCAGCCCGCCGGGGCCGGTTACGGCGGCGATCAGATGCTGCCCGAGGGCGGCGCGGCCGCGGGGCAGCTTCCCGCCGGCGGCGGCGCGGTGGCCGAGTTCGGCGCCGACGAGGAAGAGGAAGAGGCCGAACAGCTGGTGGACCTGAACAAGGTCGAGGGCCGCGTGCGCGCCTCCTCGATGCGCAAGATCAGCGAGATCGTCGAGCGCCATCCCGAGGAGGCGGTCACGATCCTGCGGAACTGGCTGTACCAGCAGTAAGGGTGTCCGGGAGGTCGCCATGGCCGAACCGCCGCGCACACCCCAGCCGCGTCAGCGCCGCGAGGGAGATGAATACGGCGACGGCGCGGAGGGCGTGGAGATGAAGAAGGTGGCGGGGCGCGTGCGCGCCGACGCCCTCGACACAATCGGCCAGCTGGTCGACCGCCATCCCCAGGAGGTCGCCAACGTGCTGCGCCGCTGGATGAACAACGGCTGAGCCGGGGAGCCTGCCTGCCATGAACATGCGCCTGCGCGAGGATTACCGCTCGCTTGCCGGGCCGGACAAAGCCGCGCTGCTGATGATGGCCATCGGCGAGGAGAACGCGGCCAAGCTGTTTCAGCTCATGGACGACGAGGAGATCAAGGAAGTGTCCCAGGCCATGGCGAACCTGGGAACGGTGAGCTCCAACGTCGTCGAGCGGCTGTTCAGCGAGTTCGCCGAGCAGATCTCCTCCACGGGCACGCTCATCGGCAACTACGAGAACGCCGAGCGCATGCTCAAGAAGGTGCTCGACCCGGAACGCGCGGACTCCATCATGGAGGAGATCCGCGGTCCCGCCGGGCGCACGATGTGGGACAAGCTCGGCAACGTGAACGAGCAGGTGCTCGCCAACTATCTCAAGAACGAATACCCGCAGACGGTCGCGGTCGTCCTGTCCAAGATCAAGCCGGACCATTCGGCGCGCGTGCTCGCCCTTCTGCCCGAGGGCTTCGCCATGGAGGTCGTCATGCGGATGCTCCGCATGGAGGCCGTGCAGAAAGAGGTGCTGGACGACGTCGAGCGCACGCTGCGCAACGAGTTCATGACCAACCTGGCGCGCACCTCGCGCCGGGACTCGCACGAACTCATGGCGGAGATCTTCAACAACCTGGACCGCCAGACGGAAACGCGCTTCCTCAACGCGCTTGAGGAGCGCAACCGCGAGTCCGCCGAGCGCATCAAGCAGCTCATGTTCACCTTCGAGGATCTCAACAAGCTCGATCCCAACGGGGTGCAGACGCTGCTGCGCCAGATCGACAAGGACCGCCTGGCGGTGGCGCTCAAGGGCGCCTCGGAGCAGGTCAAGAACCTCTTCTTCTCCAACATGTCCGAACGCGCCGCGAAGATCATGCGCGAGGACATGGAGGCCATGGGCCCGGTTCGCCTGCGCGACGTCGACGAAGCCCAGACGGAGATCGTCAACACGGCCAAGGAACTCTCGAACCAGGGCGAAATCGTGCTCGCCGACAACAAGGGCGAGGACGAGCTCGTCTACTGACGCCGCGCCGAGGCCGGCGGGAAAGGAGCAGGCGCCATGGCGCAGCTCGAACGCTTCTTCTTCGACACCGACTTCGACGCCCAGGAGCCGGAACCGGAGTCCGCGGACACCGGCGGCGATGCCGGCGACGGGGCCGAGGAAGCCGAGCCCGAGGGCCCTGCCCCGGAATACTTCGAAGAAGACATCCAGCAGGCCCGCGACGAGGGCTACAGCGCGGGCCACGCGGCCGGGCACGCCGAAGGGCTCGAAGCCGGCCGGCAGGATGCCCAGGCGCAGGCCGACCAGGCGCTGGCGAATGCGCTCGACCGCGTCGCGAGCGGGCTGGACAGCGTGGCCGGAAACCTCGGCGCGGCCGAGGAGCGCCGCGACCGCGAGGCGCTGCAGGTGGCGGTGAAGCTCGTGGAAAAGCTCTTCCCCGCGCTGGACCGCCGCTACGGCCTGAAGGAGATCGAGGCGCTGATCTCGGACTCCCTCAACCGCCTGCGCGAACAGCCGCGCGTGGTCGTGCGCGTCGCGCCCAACCGGCTGGAGGCGCTGCAGGAGCGCATCGACGCCCTTGCCGCCAAGGCGGGCTACGAGGGCAAGGTCATGGTGATCAGCGACGCCGAGCTGCCGGACGGGGATGTGCGCGTGGAATGGGCCGAGGGCGGCGCCGAGCGCGACACCGAACGGCTGTGGCGGGAGATCGACGCCGCCATCACCCGCACCATCGAGCCGGGGGACGAAGCGTCGACCGCCGGCACCGCGGATGCCGGCGCCAGCGGTCAGGCCGAGGGCGCCGGCGGAACCGACGCGACGAGCCACGACGGCATGCGTCGCGCCGGCTGATGCAGCACGGAGGATCCGATGGCTGACGAGGAAAAGAGCAACCTGGACCTCGACGAGTTGGAGAACGAGCAGGCCAACCAGCCTGCCCCGGCCGAGGACCAGGACGACGACGAGTCCCCCGACGCGGACAAGCCGCCCACCAACGCCAAGGAACTGGAGGCGATCTACGACATCCCCGTCCAGATCTCGGCGGTGCTCGGCAAGTCCAACATGCAGGTCAGCCAGCTGCTCAAGCTGGGGCGCGGGGCCGTGGTGGAGCTCGACCGCAAGGTGGGCGAAGCCATCGACATTTACGTCAACAACCGGCTCGTCGCCCGCGGCGAGGTGGTGGTCGTGGAAGACCGCCTCGGCGTGACGATGACCGAGATCATCAAGATGGACCGGAGCTGACGGCGCCCACCCGGCATGGGCGTCTCCGGGACAGCGGGGTGAGGACCAGATGGCCAACGCCACGACGGCGCAGGGTCGATCCAACGCCAGGAAAGACAGCTCGGGCCGCGGCAAGGCGGGGCGGACACAGCTGGATTACGCCACGATCCTGGGCGTGATCGGCGGGTTCGCGCTCATCGTGGCGGCCATGGTGATCGGCGGCACGCCCGGGGCCTTCGTGGACCTGCGGGGCTTCCTGATCGTCGTTGCCGGCACGCTGATGGTGACGACCATCTCCTACTCCTTCCGCGAGATGGTCCGCGCCCTCGGGATCATGGGCAAGGCGATGGTCTACCAGCAGCGCCGGCCGGCGGATGCGGCCATGCACATCCTCTACCTGGCCGACGTGGCGCGCAAACAGGGGGCGCTGGCGCTGCAGAACCACGAGCGCAGCTTCCGCCGCGAACGCTTCCTGGCCCGCGCTATGCGGCTGGTGATCGACGGCTCGCCCGGCGAGGAGGTGGAGCGTGTGATGATGCGCGAGGCGCAGACCACGCTCTCGCGCCACGACCGCTCGGCCGGAATCCTTCGCCGCGCCGGCGAAGTCGCGCCCGCGATGGGGCTGATCGGCACGCTGATCGGCCTGATCCAGATGCTGGGCCGGCTGGAGAACCCCTCGACCATCGGGCCGGCGATGGCGGTGGCGCTGCTGACGACCTTCTACGGCGCGGTGCTGGCGCACATGCTCTTCCTGCCCATCGCCAACAAGCTGGAGCGCAACGCCGCCAACGAGGCCACGGTGAACCAGATCTACGCGCAGGGCGCGGCGTCGGTGGCGCGCCAGGAAAACCCGCGTCGGCTGGAAACCTATCTCAACACGCTGCTGCCGCCGACGGAGCGCGTGAGCTACTTCGACTGACGGGTGACGCCATGCGACTGCTGATCGTCGGATCGCTCGAAGGCCACATCGCCACGGCCGGCCAGATCGCGCTCGACAAGGGCGCGAAGGTGGCGCACGTCGACGACGTGCCGGCCGCGCTGGACGCGCTGCGCAAGGGCCAGGGCGCGGATCTGGTCATGGCGGACGCCGCGCTCGACATCTCGGAGCTGACGGAGGCGCTGAAAAGCGAGCGCATCTCGGTACAGGTCGTCGCTTGCGGCATCGGCAACGACAGCCAGCGGGCGGTCCAGGCGATCAAGGCGGGGGCGAAGGAATACGTGCCGCTGCCGCCGGACCCGGAGATGATCGGCGCCGTGCTGGCGGCGGTGGCGGAGGAGACGACCTCCTTCCTCACCCACGACCCCAACATGGTGAAGGTTCTGCGCCTGGGCGAGCGCGTGGCCCCGGCCGACGCCAGCATCCTCATCACCGGCGAGAGCGGCACCGGCAAGGAGGTCATGGCGCGCCACGTCCACGCCAAGTCGAAGCGCGCGGACAAGCCCTTCATCTCCATCAACTGCGCGGCCATCCCGGAAAACCTGCTGGAAAGCGAACTCTTCGGGCACGAGAAGGGCGCCTTCACCGGCGCCGTCAGCCGGCGCATCGGCAAGTTCGAGGAGGCCCACGGCGGCACCTTGCTGCTCGACGAGGTGTCCGAGATGGACCCGCGCCTGCAGGCCAAGCTGCTGCGCGCGATTCAGGAGGGCGAGATCGACCGCGTCGGCGGCAACAAGCCGGTCAAGGTCAACATCCGCCTGATCGCCACGACGAACCGCGACCTGGAAGAAGCGGTGCGTCAGGGCGAGTTCCGCGAGGACCTCTACTTCCGCCTCAACGTGGTGACGCTGGACCTGCCGCCCCTGCGCGAGCGCCCGCAGGACATCGAGCTGCTGGCGCGGCACTTCATCGAGAAATACGCCGCCGCCAACGACCTGCCCGAGCCGGAGCTGGCGGAGAGCGCGCGCGAGGCCATGCGCGAGCACGACTGGCCCGGCAACGTGCGCGAGCTGGAAAACGCCATGCACCGCGCCGTGCTGCTGGCACAGGACGACCAAATCACCGAGGACTGCGTCATGCTCAAGCCGCGGCGCGAGCGCGAAAGCACCGACACGGCCAGTGCCGCGGCCGAGCAGCCCGCCAGCCAGCAGGGCGACGACGACGCCGGGGCCAACGCGGTCGCGGCGGCCGGCGGCGGCGCAGCGGCAAACGCGGACGACGGCGAAGACGGCGACGTTCGCGGGCTCGTTGGCCGCACGGTGGCCGACGTCGAGCGCGACCTCATCCTGAACACCCTGGAGCACTGCCTGGGGAACCGCACGCACGCGGCCAACATCCTGGGCATCTCCATCCGCACGCTGCGCAACAAGCTGAAGGCGTACAGCGAGGAGGGTGTGAAGGTTCCCTCGCCCAACGAAGCCGACCGGGCCTCGGCCTAAGGTCGAGCGCCGCCCGGCGCACCCTTCTGACCGCGCACGCACCGGCAGCGAACGGGGATCATGGCGGAGCAAGGCACCGGCCAGACGGGCACCCTCGCCAATCTGCTTCAGCCGAAGACGCTGCTGGACACCCTGCGCCGCAGCGACATCGCGCTGGGGCTCGGGGTGGTGGCGATCCTCGTCATCCTCATCATCCCGCTGCCGCCGTGGCTGTTGGACATCGCGCTGGCGCTGTCCTTCACCTTCGCGGTGCTGGTGCTGATGACCTCGCTGTTCATCGAAAAGGCGTTGGATTTCAGCGCCTTTCCCACGGTGCTGCTGATTGCGACGCTGCTCAGACTGTCGCTGAACCTGGCGTCCACCAGGCTGATTCTGAGCAACGGCAACGAGGGCACCGACGCCGCCGGCGAGGTCATCCAGGCCTTCGGCGGCTTCATCATGCAGGGCAACTTCGTGATCGGGATCATCGTGTTCGCGATCCTGGTGATCGTGAACTTCATCGTGATCACGAAGGGCGCGGGCCGCATCGCCGAGGTCACGGCGCGCTTCTCCCTGGACTCCATGCCCGGCAAGCAGATGGCGATCGACGCCGACCTGTCCTCCGGGCTGATCGACGAGCAGGAGGCCAAGCGCCGGCGCCAGGAGCTGGAGGACGAAAGCAACTTCTTCGGCGCCATGGACGGTGCCGCCAAGTTCGTGCGCGGCGACGCCATCGCCGGCCTGCTGATCACCTTCATCAACGTGATCGGCGGCATGATCATCGGCATGGCGCAGCAGAACATGGCCTTCACCGAGGCCGCGCAGACCTACACGCTGCTGACGGTCGGCGACGGGCTGGTGACGCAGATCCCGGCCCTGGTGGTGTCCACCGGCGCGGGCCTCTTGATCTCCAAGTCCACGGAGAAGGGCTCGGCCGACAAGGCGCTGTTCGGCCAGCTCGGCGGGCATCCGCGCGCGCTGGGCGTGGCCGCCTTCCTCACGGCGCTCCTGGCGCTGCTGCCCGGCCTGCCCTTCATCCCCTTCATGCTGCTGTCCGCCGGCGCCGGGACGCTGGCGTTCTTCAGCTACAAGCGCCAGCAAGAAACGACGGAAGCCGCCGGCACCGCCGGCGAGCAGGGCCAGGTGCCCGCGGAAAGCGGCGGCCAGGAAGGCCAGGGCGAGGAGTCGATCGCCGACGCGCTGGCCATCGACCAGGTGCGCCTGGAGATGGGCTACGGCCTGCTGACGATGGTGAACCGCGAGGGCGCGCGCCTGACAGAGCAGATCCGCGCCCTGCGCAAGCAGCTGGCCCAGGAGATGGGCTTCGTCCTGCCCTCGGTTCGTATTCAGGACAACCTGCAGCTGCCGGCGAACACCTACGTCATCCGCATCAAGGAGATCGAGGCGGCGCGCGGGGACATGCAGCCCAATCAGTTGCTGGTGATGGACCCCGGCGGCAAGGAGATCCCGCTGGAGGGCCAGAAAACGACGGAGCCGACCTTCGGCCTGCCCGCCATGTGGGTGGAGGAGTCCCAGCGCGAGGAAGCGCTCTTCCGCGGCTACACCGTCGTCGACCCGCCCACGGTCATCACCACCCACCTGACCGAGGTGGTGAAGGACAACATGGCCGAGCTGCTGTCCTACGCGGAGACGCAGAAGCTGCTGGACGAACTGGACCGGGACCAGCAGAAGCTGGTCAACGACCTCATCCCCAGCAGCATAAGTGTGGGCGGCCTGCAGCGCGTGCTCCAGAACCTGCTGTCGGAGCGCGTGTCCATCCGCGACCTGCCCTCCATCCTGGAGGCCGTCGCCGAGGCCACCGGCTATACGCGCAACATCAACATGATCACCGAGCACGTGCGCTCGCGCCTGGGCCGGCAGATCTGCAACGACCACACCAGCGAACAGGGCTACATCCCGATCATTACGCTGTCGCCGCAGTGGGAGCAGGCTTTCGCGGAATCCATCGTCGGCGACGGCGAGGACAAGCAACTGTCCATGGCGCCGTCCAAGCTCCAAGATTTTATTAACCAGTTGAAGCAAACATTCGAGCGGCAGGCCATGATGGGCGAGCTGCCGGTGCTGCTGACGAGCCCCGGCATCCGGTCCTATGTTCGCTCGATCGTGGAGCGCTTCCGCCCGCAGACGGCGGTGCTGTCGCAGAACGAGATCCACCCGAGGGCCCGGATCAAGACGCTGGGACAGATCTGATGGCAGGTAAGGCCTGACGCCCATGCGCCTGAAGACGTTCACAGCCGAATCCCTGCCCGCGGCCATGGAGCTGGTGCGGGAGCGTCTGGGCGACGACGCCGTCATCCTGTCGTCCCAGCCGGACCCCGACGGCGGCGGCTTCCGGGTCACCGCGGCGCTGGAAGGCGAGCAGGCCCAGACGGGCTTCTTCGACGGCGAAGCGGGGCTGGAAGCCTTCAACATCCTCTCGGAAACGCTGGACTACCACCGCGTTCCCACCGAGCTGATGGACGCCCTGCTCGACCACTGCGGGCGCACGCACGCCAACTCCCCGACGGAGGCGCTGGCGGAAGCGATCGCCACGGAGATGAGCTTCACCCCGCCGCCGCAAAAGCCCATGAAGACGCCGCTGCTGCTCATGGGGCCGCCGGGCGCGGGCAAGACCGCCACGGCGGCCAAGCTCGCCGCTCAGGTGCGCGTGCGCGGCGGCGGCGCCACGATGATCACGATGGACACCGGCAAGGCGGGCAGCCTGTCGCAGATCCAGGCCTTCGCGGAGGCCCTGGGCGCCCGCCTGAAGCAGGCGCACGACGCCGACTCGCTCAAGAAGGCGCTCCAGGGGGCGGGGCGGAACCACTTCGTGGTGATCGACGCCATCGGCGCCGGCCCCTTCGACCATGACTCCATGCAGGAGCTGGAGGAGTGGCTGGGGGTCAGCGGCGCCACGGGCGTGCTGGTCAAGCAGGCCGGCACCGACCCGGTCGAGGCCGTGGAGACCGCCCTGGCCTACGCGGATCTGGGCGTCTTCTACTACATTCCGACGAAGACCGACGCCACGCGGCGGTTGGGCGATGTGCTCAGCGCGGCCCACAGTGCCCGGCTCACGCTGATGGGCATGGGGGTGGCCCCCACGATCGGGGCCGGCCTGCGCGCTGTGGACGCACACCATCTGGCGAGGATGCTTCTGCCCGAAGACGTCGCCGCCGAGGAGGACGCCATCTCCGGCAATGGAGCCAGCGCATGACGGAGACCCCTGCAGCCCAAGCCACGAAGGCAGCCCACAGCCCGGCCGGCAACAACGTTGTCGCCGTGGCGTCGGGCAAGGGCGGCGTTGGCAAGACGTGGTTCGCGATCACCCTGGCCCACGCCATCGCCCGCTCGGGCAAGCGCAGCCTACTGTTCGACGGTGACCTCGGGCTGGCGAACGTGGACGTGCAGCTCGGGCTCAACCCCGAGAAGGACCTCAGCCGCGTGCTCACCGGGCGGCAGCCCATCACCCAGGCCGTGCAGGCCGTGACCGCGGGCGGCTTCGACGTCATCGCCGGCCGCTCCGGCTCGGGCACGCTGGCGTCGATGGCGCCGGGCCAGCTCGACACCCTGGGCCGCTCGCTGACCGACATCGCCCCGCGCTACGACCGCGTCATCCTGGACCTGGGCGCGGGCGTGGACCGCACCGTGCGCTCGCTGACGGGCCGCGCCGGGACGCTGATCGTGGTCATCACCGAGGAGCCCACGGCGCTCACCGACGCCTACGCTTTCATCAAGCTCACCAAGCGCCGCCGGCCCGACGTGGACGTGAAGATCGTGGTCAACCTGGCGTCCTCGCAGAAGCAGGGCGAGCAGATCTTCGGCGCGCTGCGCAAGGTGTGCGACAGCTTCCTCAACGTGCAGCCCGAGTTGCTGGGGGTGATCCGCCGGGATGCCTGGGTGCGCGATTCCATCAAGCGCCAGAGCCTGATCTTCGAGCGCCAGCCCAACGCCGCGGCGGCGAGCGACGTGGAAACCATCGTCAACCGCCTGCAGGACGAGGCGTGACCGGCCGCATCCTGCCGCCCATCCCCGGCACGGCCACGATCGACTCCCTCCCCGTGGCCGCATCGGCGCGCGTAACCGCCGACGTCCCCGAAGCCCCGCAGGAGCTGCGCAGCGCCCCCACGGGCCGCACGGTCGAGGGCACCGTTCTGGGCCGCAACAACCAGGGGCACCTCCTCGTGCGCACCCAGGCGGGCGTGGTCAACCTCGCCACGCGCTACGACCCGCCGCCGGGGACGCAGGTGATGCTGCGCCTCATCACCAACGGCGCCACGTTGCAGGCCCGCATCACCGCGATGACGACGCCGACGCAGGCGGCGCTCCTGGCCGCCTCGCGCGCGGGTGGGCAGCCGCCCGCGCAGAACCTGCTGGACGCGGCCAGCCTGACGCGCATCTGGCCGGCCCTCGACCGCGCGCTGGCGACGCCGGAGACCGCCCGCACCCTCAGCGGGGCGCGCACAAAGGGGAGTTCCGCGATCCCCACCGCCGGCACCGGCATGGCGGGCGGGCTCGCAGCCTTCCTGCAAGCGCTGTCCGCGGGCGAGGTTCGCGACTGGCTGGGATCGGCGCTGGACCGGCTCGCGCAGGCGGACGGGACGCTCGCCCGGCAGCTGGAGCGGGACTTCGGCCAGCTCAGCCAGCTCGCCCGCGAGCCCCAGGGCGACTGGCGGGTGTTCGCCTTCCCCGTGGCGGCGGAGACCGGGGTGCACCAGATGCGCCTCTTCGTGCGCGAGCACGACGGCGAGCACCCGCTGCCGGAGACCACCCATCACTTCATTGTCGAGGGCGAACTGCCCGCGCTGGGCGAATTCCAGCTCGACGGCCTGATTCAACCGGGCCGTTTCGACATGATTCTGCGCACACGCGCGGCCCTGGCGGATTCCGTCCAGTCGGACCTGACGGCGATCGCGGCGGAAGCGCGGCGCACGGCGCGCCTGGACGGCAGCTTCCAGCTCGCGGCGGGGCCGGACTGGCGGATGATGGCGGTCCCCGGCCAGGGCGGCGCCAGCATCGAGGTGTGACGCGACGGGTTCAGCCGCTGTTGTTGCGCTGGTGCAGCTGCAGGCCAATTTCGTCCATCTGCTTTTCCTCGGCCTTTTTCAGGCGCTCGGTCTCGCGCTGATCCTGGTTGGCCTTTGCCATCTCGTACTTCTTCAGCTCGCGGAAGGCCTCCGCGACCTCCTCGCGCGCGCTTTCGATCTCGCTCTGGACGTTGGCGATGGATTGCTCCAGCCGGCCGCGGCGCTCCATTTCCGCCTTGATGTAGGCCGAATAGGTTTCGCGGGCGCTGGGGTCCTCCTGCACCACGCGCTGTTCGTGCGCGATGGTGTCGTCCAGCTTGCGCAGGTCGTCGCGCAGGCGATCCGCGAGGCGCTCCAGATCGCCGAGTTTCTGGCGCTTTTCATCCAGATGCCAGCGGCTGATGCGGACGAGTTCGCTGAGCGCCGTCATGCGGCGTGCCCTCCTGGCAGCAGCCCGCGCGATTCGCGCGGTCCCGCGCGCCGGATCGCCCGGACCCGATGCGCTTGGGCCTGAACGGCCCGGGCGCTTCGATCAATCACCCCTGACGATCGCGTCGGCGCGCCTTCCGGCCACCACCCTGCGCGGCGCCCTGCTGGCCGGCCTGGCCGCCGCCCGCGGGCTGGCCGGCGCCGCCGGAATCGTTCGGGTCGTTCTTGGCGTCACCCCACGGCATGTCGAGCGCGCGCGCCAGCATGGCGTAGCCGTCGTCCAGACTCGTGCGCTCCTGCTTGTCCTGGTGGAGGAAGGACTCGATGCGGTCGACGTACTGGATGGCCTCGTCGACCTTGGGGTCGGAGCCCTTCTTGTAGGCGCCGATGCGGATCAGCTCGCCCATGTCCTCGTAGGTCGACAGCAGGCGCCGCGCGCGCTGGACCAGGTCCGTCTGCTCCTGGGTGTTGCAGGCCGGCATCGTGCGCGAGATGGAGCGCAGCACGTTGATCGCGGGATAGCGCCCGCGCTCGGCGATCTGGCGGTCCAGCACGATGTGGCCGTCGAGGATGCCGCGCACGGCGTCGGCGATGGGCTCGCTGTGGTCGTCGCCCTCGACCAGCACGGTGAACAGCCCGGTGATGTCGCCCGCCGTGGCGCTTGTGCCCGGCCCCGCGCGCTCCAGCACCTGCGGCAGCTCGCCGAAGACGGAGGGTGTGTAGCCCTTGCTCGCGGGCGGCTCCCCCGCCGCGAGCCCGATCTCGCGCAGGGCCATGGCGAAGCGCGTCACCGAGTCCAGCATGCACAGCACTTCGCCGCTGTGGTCGCGGAAGTACTCGGCGAGCGCCAACGTCATGTAGACGGCCTGGCGGCGCATCGGCGGCGGCTCGTCCGAGGTCGCGACCACGACCACCGAGCGCGCCAGCCCCTCGGGACCGAGTTCGTCCTCCAGCCACTCCTGAACCTCGCGCCCGCGCTCACCGATCAGGCCGATGACGTTCACATCGGCCTCGGTGTAGCGCGCCATCATCGACAGCGTGACCGACTTGCCCACGCCGGAGCCGGCGAAAATGCCCATTCGCTGCCCGCGGCAGCAGCTCAGGAAGGTGTTGATCGCGCGCACGCCCAGGTCGAGCTTGCCGCCCACGCGCCGGCGGCCGTGCGCCGAGGGCGGCTGCGCGCGCAGGGGATAACTCTCCCGGCCCTGCGGCAGCGGGCCCTTGCCGTCCACCGGCTCGCCGAGCGCGTTGACCACGCGCCCCAGCCAGGCATTGGTCGGGCGCACCGTGGGCTCGGCGGTGCTCAACTCCGCGGCGCAGCCCAGGCTGACGCCCTCGAGCGCACCGAAGGGCAACAGCAGCGCCCGGCCCTCGCGGAAGCCCACGGCCTCGCACGGCACGCGCCGGTTGTCGCGCGTCAGGATGTCGACGCGCCCGCCGATGGAGAGCACGCGCTCCAGCCCCGCGACCTCGACCAGCATGCCCAGCACCGAAGTCACGCGGCCGTAAAGCCGCTCGGCGGGCAGATGGTCCACGTCGTCGAGGAAGGTCTTGAGTGCGGAAGCTTCGCTCACGCCGTCCACTCGCCTGTCGTTGGTCGGCGCGCCGTCGCGCCGTGGGCACTGTGGGATCGCGCCTTTTAAGGTTGGGTTAAACCGCGAAACCGGCAGCCCGGCGAATTCTTGGCGGACACTCAGGGGTTTGCGCGCCATGCGACCACGCGCCGCGCGTTCCCCCTTGCGCACGGGACGGCGGCGTGGTCGGCTCGCGCGTGCACGGGTGGTTCCCCGTCCCGGCGACGGGGAGCGGCGCTGCGGCCTCTTAGGAGGTGGCGGCGTGAAGAGGGAACGCGGTGAGGCCCCGCGATGGGCCGAGTCCGCGGCTGCCCCCGCAACTGTGAGCGGCGAGCCGGCGCTCATGCCAGGGCCACTGGATCGCCCGCGATCCGGGAAGGCCGAGCGCCCCGGTGCACGGCACCGGGCTACGGCGACGACCCGCGAGCCAGGAGACCTGCCACCCGAGCGTCACCAAGCCCGGCGGACGGGGGTCGATCCACCGGGGCGGCGTTTTCGCTGGGGTGATGCACGATCACTTGGGGCTGTCGCGGCGCTCGGCAAGCACCGCCGGCGCCGGCCGCGCGCGTCGATCCACCGCGCGCGGTGTCCCGTTCGTGCCGCCGGTTCGCGCTGCGCCATCCCGCCCGATCGTGCCGCCGTTTGCCGGGGCGTGCGCACACCGAGCGGGAGGCTCACCCCATGCGATTCCAGTCCCGGCAGGTCCACGGCCTGCCCCTCACGGCCGCCGCGGCCGGCGTTGCCCTGACGGCCACGGCCCTTTCGCCCGACCCGGCTGCGGCCCAGGAGCAGCTTCAAGAAATCGTGGTCACGCCCACGCGCACCCCGACAAGCATCGAGCGTGTCGGCACCTCGGTTAGCGTCATCGACCGCCGGACCATCGAAGACCGGCAGTACCGTACGGTCGGCGAGGCGCTGCGCAGCGTCCCCGGCCTGCGCATGGTGCAACAGGGGCCACGCGGCACGGCGACATCGATCTTCATGCGCGGCGCCAACTCCAACCAGACGCTGGTGCTGCTGGACGGTCAGCGCATCGCCGACCCGAGCACACCCGCCGGCGCGTTCGACTTCGGCGGGCTGACGACCGAAAACGTCCAGCGCATCGAGGTGGTGCGCGGCGCGCAGAGTTCGCTCTACGGCAGCGGCGCCATCGGCGGCGTCGTCAACATTATCACGCGCGAGGCCAAGCAAGACGGCGTGCGCGGCGGCATCCGCGCCGAGGCCGGCACGCGCGAAACCATCGACGGCAGCGCCGAGCTGCGCGGCCGCTCGGGTGAGGTTTCCTTCGCCGCCACGCTCAGCGGCGTGGACACCGACGGCGACACCGTCACCCCGGCCCGCCTGCGCCCGGGCGGCGCCGGCAGCGAGGACGACGGCCACCGCCAGGTGAAGGGCACCGCGCGCCTGGGCGTGGACCTGACCGAGCGGCTGGAGCTGTCGATCTACGGTGAAATCTCCGACTCCCGCACGGAGCTGGACACCAGCCCCGAAGATCCCAACAGCGAGGGCGAAACGCGGCGCTACATCACCAATGCCGAACTCGCGGGGAGCTTCTGGGACGGTCGCTACCGGCCCACGGTGCGTGTGAGCTACAGCGACTTCACGCGCGACGACACCAACCGGCCGGACGCGCTGAGCCAGACCGAAACGGATACCCGCAACGAGGGCAGCCGCGCCGGCCTCAGTCTGGAAAACGAACTGGACGTGCACGCCGACCACACCCTCGTCTTCGGTGCGTCGGTGCGCGAGGAAAGCTTCGAGGCGAGCGGCTTCCGCGACTTCGGCGGCTTGCGGCAGACGCTTCAGTCCGACGCCGACGCCACCACCGCCGCCGCCTACGTGCAGGACGTGTTCCAGCTCACCGAGCGGCTGTCGGGGACCGTGGGCGTGCGCTTCGACAAGCCCGAGGACTTCGACGGCCAGGCCACCTGGCACCTCGCGCCCAGCTACACCATTCCGGCGACCGGCACGCGGCTGAAGGCCAGCGTGGGCACCGGCTTCAAGACGCCGTCGCTGTTCCAGCGCTTCGGCTTCACGCCCACCAACACCGGCACGGCGTTCCGCGGCAACCCGAACCTGGATGCCGAGGAGAGCTTTTCCTGGGAGATCGGCGTCGAACAACGCGTCTTGGACGAGCGCGTGCGGGCCGGCGTCACCTACTTCCAAAGCGACGTGGACGACGGCGTGGTGACCGTCTTCGACGCCAACTTCAACTCCACCACGGTGAACAACGAGGACCTGGACATCCAGGGCGTGGAAAGCTTCCTCGCCGTCACGCCCGTGCCGGCGCTCAACGTGCGCGTGGACCACACCTACCTCGACGCGGAAAACGCGGACACGGGCCAGCGCCTCGTCCGACGGCCGCGCCACAAGTTGAACCTCGAAGCGCGCTGGCAGCCGGGCGCGCGCTGGACGCTGACGGGCGGCCTGCGGGCGATCGCCGGCGGCACGGACATCGGCTTCACCGGCGGGCGCGTGGACCTGGACGACCACGTCGTCGCGCGCGCGGCGGCCCGCTACCGCCTGAACGACCGCGTGGCGCTGACGGCGCGCGTGGAGAACCTGACCGACACCGACTACGAGGTCGCCGACGGCTTCAAGGGCCCCGGCGTGGAAGGCTTCGTCGGCACCCGCGTGAGCTTCTGACCGCGATGACCCGCGCCCGGCGCACAGCGGCAGCCTTGCTGCTGACCCTGACGGTTGCCACGGCGGCCCCGGCGGGATCGCCCGCCGTGGCTGCGCCGGGACGCGTGGTCTCGCTCAACCTGTGCACCGACCTGCTGGCGTTGCGCCTGCTGCCGCGCGAGCGCATCGCCTCGGTGTCGGCGCTGGCGGCGGATGCGGGGTATTCGCCCATGGCCGAACGGGCCCAGGGCATCCCCGTGAACCACGGCCGGGCCGAGGAAGTGCTGCGCTTCGAGCCGGATCTGGTCCTTGCTGGCGCGTTCCGGCAGCGCAGCACGGTGCGCCTGCTGCGGCGGCTTGGCCACGAGGTGGTGACGCTGGCGCCGCCCCGAAGCATCGAAGACGTGCGCCGCCAGATCCGGCGCGTTGCCAAGGTGCTGGACGTTCGCCCGCGCGGCGAGGCCATGATCCGGCGCTTCGACGCACGGATCGCGCATGCAAGCCCGGCGACCGCCGCAGCCGGGGCGACAGCGGCGATCTACCAGCCCAACGGCGTGACCGTGGGTGCGAACCAACTGCCCCACGCCGCCCTGAAGGCGGCCGGCTTGACGAACGTGGCCGCCGAGATGGGCCTGGACGGCATGGTGCCCTTGTCCCTGGAAAAGCTGGTCACGGCCGAGCCAGATGTCCTGGTGTTGCCGGCATCGGCGCAGAACGCGGCCTCGCAGGCGGCGGCGGTGCTCGACCACCCCGCTCTTCGGGCCGTGCGCGCGCGGGCGCGCGTTGTGCGTATCCCTCGGCGGCTGTGGACCTGCGGCGGGCCGCAGCTCGCCGAGGCCGTAACGCGCCTCGCCCGCGCCCGGCGGGAGGTTCCCTAGCATGGCCGACCGCGCGCGCATCCTGCTCCCCTTGCTGGCGGTCGGCACCATGCTGGCGCTGGCGGGCTCCCTGCTGATCGGGCCGGCCGGGCTGATGCCGCGCGCGGTGCTGGGCGCGCTGGTGGACGCCGATGCCGGGACGGCGGCCGTGGTGGTGCGGGAGATCCGCCTGCCGCGCACGCTGCTGGCGGCGGCCATCGGGGCGACGCTCGGACTGTCGGGGGCGGCGCTCCAGGGCTACCTGCGCAACCCGCTCGCCGAGCCGGGGCTGATCGGCGTCTCCGGCGCGGCGGCCCTGGGGGCGGTGCTGACGCTCTACACCGGGGCCGCGGCGGCGTTCGCGCTGGCCCTGCCCCTGGGCGGGATCGCCGGGGCGATCGCGGCGGTGCTGCTGGTGCTGCTGCTTGCGGGGCGCCACGCTGACACCCTGACGCTGATCCTGGCGGGTGTGGCCGTGACCTCGCTGGCGGCGGCGCTGACCTCGCTGGCGCTCAATCTGGCGCCGAGCCCCTACGCGGCGCTGGAGATCGTGTTCTGGCTGCTTGGCTCGCTCTCCGGCCGCTCGATGGAGCACGTCGCCCTCGCCCTGCCCTTCATGGCCGTCGGCTGGGCGCTGCTGGCGAGCGTGGGTCGGGCGCTGGACGCCCTGGCCCTTGGCGAAGAGGCGGCGCAGAGTCTGGGCTTCCACCTGGCCGGCGTGCGCGTGCGCCTCGTGCTCGGCACGGCGCTTTCGGTGGGCGCGGCGACGGCCGTGGCCGGCACGATCGGCTTCGTCGGGCTGGTGGTGCCCCACGCGCTGCGCCCGCTCGTCGGCCACCGCCCCCGCGCACTGCTGCCCGTGAGCGCGCTGGGCGGCGCGCTGCTGCTGGTGCTGGCGGACATCCTGGTGCGCGCGGTGACGCCGACGAACGAACTCAAGCTGGGCGTGGTGACGGCGTTAATCGGCGCGCCCTTCTTCTTCGCCCTGGTGATCCGAACGCGGCGGGGGCTGGCGTGAACGGACGGCACCACACCGGCGAAGGGCTCGCGGCGCGCGGGCTGACGGTCGATCTCGGGGGCCGGCGTGTGCTCACCGGGGTCGATTGCGCCCTGGCCCGCAGCGAGATGGTGGGCCTCATCGGGCCCAACGGCGCGGGCAAGACCACGCTGCTGCGCGCGCTGGCGGGGCTGATCGCCCCCACCGCTGGTGAGGTCGTGCTGGACGGCCGCCCTGTGCGGCGGATGGACCGGCGGCGGCTGGCGGCGCAGCTGGCGCATCTGGCGCAGGGCGAACGCCCGCACTGGCCCATGGCCGTGCGCGAGCTGGTGTGGCTGGGCCGCGCCCCGCATCGCCGCGCCTTCGGCCGCGTGACGGCCGACGACCGAGCCGCCGTGGCGCGGGCAATGGCCGCAACGGGAACCGATGCGCTGGCGGACCGGCCGGCGAGCGACCTCAGCGCCGGGGAAACGGCGCGCGTGCTGCTGGCGCGCGCGCTCGCGGGGGAGCCGGACTGGCTGCTGGCGGACGAGCCGGTCGCGGGACTCGACCCCTACCACCAGCTCGACGTCATGGCGAAGCTGCACGGCCTGGCGGCGAGCGGGCGCACGGTCGCGGCGGTGCTGCACGACCTGACGCTGGCGGCCCGCTTCTGCGACCGCGTGATCGTGCTCACGGACGGGCGCATCGCCGCGTCCGGCCCGCCGCGCGAGATCCTCACCGACGCCCGCCTGCGCGCGGTCTACGGCGTGCGCGCGGTCACCGGGGAGCAGCACGGCGAGCCCTTCGTGCTGCCCTGGGCGCGCGCGGACCTGGGCACCCCCTGTTAATTCCCGTAAAAGGCCGAGAAAACGCGAAGAAGTCGGGACTTGATGAAAAAGCTGTTTGTAAACCAGACGTTAATGCGGCATACTCCTTACGGTTAACACAGCGGCGTTTACCACGCCGGCGCGATCGAACGGGGGAGCCACGATGCGAGTCCTCCTCGTGGAAGACGACAGCGCCATGGCGCAGAGCATCGAAACGATGCTCCGTTCGGAAAACTACATCTGCGACACCACGGACATGGGCGAGGACGGTCTGGAGATCGGCAAGCTCTACGACTACGACATCATCGTCCTCGACCTCATGCTGCCCGACATCGACGGCTACGAGGTGCTGCGCCGCATGCGCGCCTCGCGCATCCAGACGCCCATCCTGATTCTCTCCGGCCTTTCGGGCATGGACGAGAAGATCAAGGGCCTGGGCTTCGGCGCCGACGACTACCTCACCAAGCCGTTCGACAAGCGCGAGCTGGTCGCCCGCATCCAGGCCATCGTTCGCCGCTCGCGCGGCCACTCCGATTCCGTCATCCAGACCGGCAAGCTGAAGGTGAACCTGGACGCCCGCACCGTGGAGGTGGACGGGCAGCCGCTTCACCTCACCGGCAAGGAATACGGCATCCTGGAGCTGCTCTCGCTGCGCAAGGGCACCACGCTGACCAAGGAGATGTTCCTGAACCATCTCTACGGCGGCATGGACGAGCCCGAGTTGAAGATCATCGACGTCTTCGTCTGCAAGCTGCGCAAGAAGCTGGCGAACGCGACCGGCGGCGAGAACTACATCGAGACGGTCTGGGGCCGCGGCTATATGCTGCGCGATCCCGAGGAAGCTGAAGCTGGTTCGGATGTGACGGAAGAGGACGCCGCGCCCGCCGACCAAGCTCCCGCGCGCGTCAGCCCTGAGGCGGTGTGATCCCGGCGACGGGGCCTGAGCCCCCTCGCCGCGTCGGGTCAGGCCGCGTTGTCGCGCGCTTGCGCTTACCGCCCCGGCGCCGCGGCTTTCTTCTGCGCTGACGTGGGCGCGAAAAGCCCGCGATAGCCGGAGACGGCCTGGAATTTGTCGGTCAGGCCCAGCACCGTCTCGGCGCCGCCCAACGTCAGATAGCCGTCCGATGCCAAGACTTCCGAGATGTTGTCCAGCACCTGCCGCTTGGTGTCCTGGTTGAAGTAGATGAGGACGTTGCGGCAGAAGACGATGTCGAACTTGCCGAGCGGCCGGGCGCTGTCCAAGAGGTTGTGCGCGCGGAAGGTCACCATGTCGCGGATGTCGCGCTTGATCCGCCAGCGGTCGCCTTCCTGCTCGAAGTACTTGGCGAGGTACTGGATGGGCAGGCCGCGCTGCACCTCGAACTGGGTGTAAACGCCGTCCTGCGCCCGGTTCATGATCTGCTTCGACAGGTCCGTGGCCAGGATGTCGAAGCGCCAGCCGCTCACCTTCGCCCCCAGCTCTCGGATCGCCATGGCGAGCGAATACGGCTCCTGGCCGCTGGAGCACGCTGCCGACCAGATGCGGATGCGGCGCGTATCGGCCCGCGCCTTCATCAGGTTGGGCAACATGACGTCGCGGAACTGGTCGAAGGGCGTCTGGTCGCGGAAGAAGAAGGACTCGTTGGTGGTCATGGCCTCGACCACCGCCGAGAGCAGTTCCTGGCTCGCCCCGCTCCCCGTTCGGCGGACCAGCGCGCGCACCAAGTCGGTGGGACTGTTGAATCCCCAGCTGCGGGCGACCGGCGCCAAGCGGCTTTCCGCCAGGTACTCCTTGTCCCGGCCGAGCACGATGCCCGTGCGGTCCTTCAGCAACTCGGCGAGACGGCTGAACTCTTCGGGGTTCATGCGGCCGACCTCATCGCGATCTTGCGCATGTGATCGGCGATCTCCCCGAGGGGGAGCACAGCCGAACACAGCCCAGCCTTTGCCACTGCGCCCGGCATGCCCCACACAACCGAGCTTTCCTCGTCCTGCGCGATGACTTGGCCGCCGGCCTGCACGACCGTCTGGCAGCCGTAGTAGCCGTCGTGTCCCATGCCGGTGAGGATCACGGTGAGGAGCCGCCCGCCGAAGACGGTCGCCAGACTGCGCAGCATCGGGTCCACCGAAGGCTTGCAGAAGTTTTCCGGCGGGTCGTCGGAGAGTTTCAGGTGCAGGCCGTCACTGCCGCGCTCCACGACCATGTGCGAGCCGCCCGGCGCGACGTGCACGCGCCCGCCGACGAGGGACTCGCCCCCGGCAACCTCGATCGCGTCCAGCTTCGTCTGCCGCTTGATGTGATCGGCCAGCAGCGCCGTGAAGGTCTTGGGCATGTGCTGCGTGACCAGAATCGGCTGGCGCACCGGCCCCAACTCCGTCAGCACCTGGAACAGCGCCTGCGGCCCGCCCGTCGACGAGCCGATCGCGATCACCTCGGGTGTCTGGTTGCTGGCGGCGCGCTTCTGCACCGTGGCCGGCGCGGCGCTGGCGGCCGGCGCGCTCGCGGGCTTGTCCCGGCCGGTGCGCGCGGCCGTGCTCGACCCGACCGACGCTCGGTCTGTGGCCGGTCCCGGGCGCTCGCGCGCGCTCGCGCCGCCGGCCTTGCCGCCGCCCGCGCTGCGGCGGCGCGCGGCCCCCAGCGTCTTGACCTTGCTGCGCAACTCCTCCTGGAACTCGTCGGCCGTGTGCAGGCCGCTGTTCCCCGGCTTGGTGACGTAATCCGCGGCGCCCGCGCGCAGCGCCTTCAGCGAGATGTCGGCATTGGACTTCGTCAGCGTGGAGGAGACGAGAACCTGAACGTCGCCCTGCTTTTCCAGCAGCTTCGGCAGCGCCGTCAGCCCGTCCATCACGGGCATTTCGATGTCGAGCACGACCACGTCGACGGGCGCGTGGCGATCCAGTTGACTGATGGCGCGCTGGCCGTCGCCGACGGACGAGACGATCTGGATATCGTTGTCGCGCTCCAGAAAGCGCGTGGTCATGCCGCGAACGACGGCGGAGTCGTCCACGACCATAACACGATAAGGGTCGTTGCCCGCGGCGCCGCCGCGTGCCTCGCCGCGTGTCGACCGGCTCATCTCAGAGCAATCCCACCTGTTCGAATTTCGATTGGACGACGTCGCTGTCGAACGGCTTCATGATGTATTCGTTCGCACCCGCGCCCAGGGCTTCCTGAATGTGCTGCATGTCCGTTTCCGTCGTGCAGAACACGACGATCGGCCCGTCACCGCCATCCATTTGACGCAGGGCGCGGAGAAACTCGATACCCGACATGACCGGCATGTTCCAGTCGAGCAGGACAGCGTCCGGCAGCCCGCGCTGGCAGATCTCAAGGGCCTCCTGCCCGTCGCTCGCCTCCCAGATCTCGAACTCAAGGCCTTCGAGGATCTTGCGGGCGACGGAGCGGACGACCTGGGAGTCGTCGACAACCAAGACTCGTTTCATCGGACACCCGGGCTAAGCGGCCTGCGATACCTCGTAATCGAGCAGCCGTTCCACATCCAGCACGACCATGAGTTTCTCGTTGCGCCGGTAGATACCGGCCGAGAACTCGCGGATCTTCTGATCCAGCGTGGGCGGATTCCGGTCGAACGTGGTCGGATCGATGCTGTACACGTCCCCGACATCGTCCACCATCAGGCTGTAGAGTTCCCCGCCGTGGTCCACCACGAGCGACATGTCATCGCTGCGGCGCTCGCGCGGGGGCAGCCCCAGGCGCAGGCGCACGTCGATGGCCGTCACGATGCGCCCGCGCAGGTTGAGCACGCCGGCGATTTCCTTGGGCGCCAACGGTATCCGCGTGATCGTGCCGCCGGAGAGCACGTCCTGCACCTGCTTCACCGGGATGCCGAAAAGCTGGTCGGCGATCGTGAAGGTGACGTAGTCCGTGGCGTTTTCCGAGTTGTGCACGCGCGCCAGCGCCGTGTGCTCGGACCCGGCCGCCGCGTTCGTGTCGTCGCCTGCCTCGGTCATGCGGCCCCCCGCTGAGGTAGCTTTTCCTCGTTCAGAATCTCGCGCAGCGTATCAAGCAAGGTCTCGCGGTCGAACTTGGCCACATAGTCGCGGAAGCCCGCGGCGCGGCCGCGCTCCATGTCCTGCGGCTCGGCGTAGGAGGACAGCGCGATCATGGGCGTGCTGGCCCAGTCCGTCTGGTTCTGCACGTACTCGGCGAACTCGTACCCGCTCATGCCGGACATCTCGATATCCGAGATGATGACGTCGTACATCCGGCCTTCGTTGTGCAGCTCCAGGGCGCGCTCGGCGCTTTCCGCCGAGGTGACGTCGTAGCCGGCTGTATCCAGCACAGGCACGAGCATGTTGCGGAAGAAGGGGCTGTCGTCGACGAACAGCACCCGCCGTCCCAGGCCCCGCCGGCTCTGGCCACGGCGCTCCTCGCCGCGGAACCAGTCCGGATAGGCCTTGGTCAGGTAGTAGCCGGTATCGATGATGTCCGTGGCCTTGCCGGCGATGACCGCGCTGCCCAGGAATCCGGCCCGCTCGCCGCTCAGCTCGATATTCATGCTCTCCTGAACGATGTCGACGATCTCGTCCACGACCAGACCCATGGAACGGTTCTGGTCGGTGAAGACCAGCACGGGCTGCTTGCCCTGGCTTTCCAGGCCCTTGGCGCCGTCCATCAGGATCAGCGGCATCAGCTTCCCGCGGTACTGGATCACGCGCTGGCCGTTGGAGACCTCGACGTTCTCCAGGTCGATTTCCTCCAGGCGCGACACGAGGCCGAGCGGGACGGCCTTGGGCGCGTCGTCCACGGCACGGAAGATCAGCATGGACACGGCCTCGTCCTCGCTGACGGCACGCTCCTCCTCGCCCATGTCCTGGCCTTCGGAGACGGTGATCTCGCCACTCGCCTGGGCGATGCCGTTCGGGTCCAGGATCATGACGACGCGGCCGTCGCCCAGGATGGTGTTGCCCGAGAACAGCGGAATGTTGCGCAGGATGCGGGCAACCGGCTTCACCACGATTTCCTCGGTGTCGTAGACCTGATCCACGATGATGCCGAAGTGGTAGGTCCCCACCTGGCTGACGACGATGAAACCGTCGCGCTCCTCGCTCTGAGGATCGCCACTCTGTGTCGCCGTTTCCTGGCCCGCGCCGGCGGGGGATTCCAGCTGCGGCTGCTGGTCCTCGCCGTCGAGGCGCAGCAATTGGCGCAGGTTGATCAGCGGCAGCAGCCGGTCGCGCAGGCGCAGCACCGGCGTGTCCTTGATGCGTTCGATGGACTTCTCGCTGTCGCCCTTGGCGCGCACCAGCTCCTTCACGGAAAGCTGCGGGATGGCAAAGCGCTCGCCGCCGCATTCCACGATCAGCGCCGAGGCGATCGCCAGGGTCAGCGGGATCTTCACCGTGAACTTGCTGCCGCGCCCCAGCTTCGAGGACAGCTCGATGGTGCCGCCGATTTCCTCGATGTTGTTGCGCACGACGTCCATGCCGACGCCACGGCCGGACACGGCCGTGACCGCCGCTGCGGTGGAGAAGCCCGGCTTGAAGATGAACTGAAGGATCTGCTGCTCGGTCAGGTTGGCGCAGTCGGCCTCGGTCGTGAGGCCGTTGCGGATGGCCTTGTCCTTGATCTTCTCCGGGTCGAGCCCCTTTCCGTCGTCGGCGATCTCGATGATGATGTGACCGCCCTCGTGGTAGGCGTTGAGGGCGATCGTGCCGACCTCGGGCTTGCCCGCCTCGCGGCGCTCGTCCGGCGTTTCCAGGCCGTGGTCGCAGGAGTTGCGCACCATGTGGGTGAGCGGATCCTTGATCAGCTCGAGCACCTGACGGTCGAGCTCGGTGTCCTCACCCTTCTTCTTCAGCTCGATCTTCTTGCCCAGATCGGCGGAAAGGTCGCGCACGATGCGCGGCAGCTTCGACCATGCGTTGTCGATCGGCTGCATGCGCGTCTTCATGACGCCTTCCTGCAGCTCGGACACGACGTGATTGAGCCGCTGCAGCGGCGCGGCGAACTCGCTTTCGTTGTACTGGCGCAGGATCTGCAGAAGCTGGTTGCGGTTGAGCACCAGCTCCGAAACCGTGGTCATGAGGCTTTCCAGCAGGTCGACGCTGACGCGGATCGACTGCGGGCCGCTGTGGCCGCCGCCACCGCCGCCGCCCTGACGGCCACTGTCACCGCCGGACTTGCCGCCGCCTTGGCCGCTGCCGCCGCCCTGGCCGCCGCCACCGCTGCTGGCCGCCGGGGGCTGGCTCTCGCTCGTGGTTGCTGGCTGGGTCTGCGACGCCGGCGCGGGTGGCCCGCTGCTTTCCGGCTGGCTCTCCGAGTCCCCGGCGGGCGCGTCACCCTCGCCGCCCTGACCGGCATCCCCGGATTCCGCGGCGTCGGACTCGGCCTCGGCTTCGCTCGAGTCTTCGGCCTCCATGGCGGCCATGGCCGCCGCCATGTCGTCCTCTTCCGCGCCGGCGCCGGACTCCGCCTCGGCTTCGCCGCCGGCGGCCGCCTCGCCGCCGCTGTCGCCGGTATCCCCGGCTTCCGCCTTCTCGATCAGGGCGTTGAGCCGATTGATCAGCTCGGTGTCGTCGCCTTCCGGCTCTTCGCCGTTTTCCTCGAGCGCGCCGACGATGTCGCGAATGCGGTCGAGACATTCCAGGACGATGGAAACGCGGTCCTGGTTGATCTCCAGCTCGCCGTCGCGAACCTTGCCCAGGACAGTTTCGCCCGAGTGCGCCACCGCCTCAAGCCGCGGGAGCCCCAGGAACCCGCAAGTCCCCTTGATGGTGTGCATGACACGGAAAATGTTGTGCAGCAGATCCGGATTGTTCGGATTCTGCTCCAGGGTCACGATCTCCGTGTCGAGGACCTGAAGGCTTTCGTTCGTTTCCGTCAGGAACTCGCTGAGCAGGTCGTCCATCGATGCCCTCGATCGTGGCTTGGTCCTGCGCCAGCCGCAGGCGTCCCGCCCGGCGCAATGGTCGCTCGCCAATCAGCCTGACACGCTTCGATTAAAACTCCGTTGATTTCGCGGCCCGCTGACGCGCTCCGGCCGAGGCGATGCATGGGGTTGCGACCGCGCGCCGCTGCCAGACGAAATTGCGAGCCATTTGCATTCACAGACGGCGTTTCCAACTTTAAGAGTCGGCCCGACACGAACGGCAGGCGCGCATGACCGAAAGCACCTTCGACAGCTCCTGGGCCGCGGGCGAGCCGGCCGACCTTTCGCAGGTTCCGCAGCGGCGCGGCGGGCGCTCGCGCGGCAGCCGGGCGACGGCCGTGCTGGGCTGGGCGTCCGTGCTGATCGCGGCGGTGCTGAGCATCCCGGTGATCACGGTGGTCGCCCAGCTCGTGCTGCCCACGGACTCCGAGGTCTGGGGCCACCTCGTTCAGACGGTGCTGCCGCGCTATCTGTTGAACACGCTGTGGCTGGTGCTGGGCGTGGGGATCGGCGCGCCCGTGATCGGCACGCTCACGGCGTGGCTGGTGACGATGTACCGCTTCCCCGGCCGGCCGATCTTCGAGTGGGCGCTGATCCTGCCGCTCGCGGTGCCCGCCTACGTCATGGCCTACGCCTACACCGACTTCCTCCAGGTCACGGGGCCGGTGCAGACGGCGCTGCGCACACTGTTCGAGCTGGAAGCCGGGGCGATGTGGTTCCCGCAGGTGCGCTCGCTGCCGGGGGCCATCGCCATGATGACCTTCGTGCTCTACCCCTACGTCTACCTGCTGGCGCGCGCCTCCTTCCTGGAGCAGTCGGTGTGCGCGCTGGAGGTGGGGCGCACGCTGGGCTACGGGCCGTGGCGCAACTTCCTGCGCGTGGCGCTGCCGCTGGCGCGGCCGTCGATCGCGGGCGGCACCGCCCTCGTGCTGATGGAGGCGCTGTCGGACTTCGGCACGGTGAGCTACTTCGGTGTGCAGACCTTCACCACCGGCATCGTGCGTGTGTGGTCGTCGTTCGGCGATCCGGTCGCGGCCTCGCAGCTCGCGGCCCTGCTGCTGGCCGTGGTGTTCGCCGTGCTGCTGCTGGAGCGCCTGAGCCGCGGGCGGGCGCGCTACCACCACACCTCCGCGCGCTACCGCCGGCTGCCACGCACGACGCTGTCGCCCGGGAAGCAGGCGCTGGCCACGCTGGCGTGCGCGCTGCCCATCTTGGCGGGCTTCCTCCTGCCTGCAGGCATCCTGCTGGGCATGGCGATCACTGCGGCACAGCGCTCCTATTCCCTGAACTTCCTGGAGATGGCCGGGAATTCCTTTTCCCTGGCGGCGGTGACGGCGGTGCTGGCGGTGGTGCTGGCGACCGTGATGGTCTACGGCCGCCGGCTGCGGCCGGGCCGCGCCAGCCTGCTGGCGAACCGCGTGGCGGGGCTGGGCTACGCCGTGCCGGGGACGGTCATCGCCATCGGCGTGCTCGTGCCCTTCACCGCCGCGGAGAACGCGGTGGACGCGTGGCTGCGCGCCAACCTGGGCGTCTCCACCGGCCTGCTGCTGACGGGGACGATCGCGGCGCTGGTGTTCGCCTACCTCGTGCGCTTCCTGGCCGTGGCGCTCAACACCATGGAAGCGAGCCTCGCGCGCGTCCGCCCGACCATGGAAGACGCGGCGCGCACCCTGGGGCACGGGCCGACGAGCACGCTGCTGCGCGTGCACGCGCCGCTGGTGTCCGGCTCCATGCTGACAGCGGGACTGCTGGTGTTCGTGGACGTGCTCAAGGAACTGCCGGCAACGCTGGTGCTGCGGCCTTTCAACTACGATACCCTTGCCGTTCAGGCCTTCAACCTGGCCTCCGACGAGCGCCTGACCGAGGCGGCGACCCCGGCGCTGACGATCGTGGCCGTCGGCATCCTGCCGGTGATCATCCTGTCCAAGACGATCGCCCGTTCACGGCCCGGCGCCTGACGCGCGCACGAAAAACCCCGCGCCGGGCGAACCGGCGCGGGGTTCTGCGTCGAGGCAGGATGGACGGGGCTCACTTCCAGCCGACACGGTCAAAGATCTTCTGCGCCTGCGGCTGGTGTTCGCCGTAGAGCGCCACGTTGACGTCGTCGATCTTCACCGAGCCCAGCTCCTTGAAGGCTTCCAGATCCTCGGTGATGCCGGCGTCGGCGACGACGGGGTACTCGTTGTTGCCGGCCGGGAAGTAGCGCTGGGCGAAATCCGAGGCCAGGAACGCCAGAAAGCGGACGGCGTTCTGGCGGTTGGGGCCGTGCTTGACGACGGCCGCGCCCGAGACGTTGGCGTGCACGCCCCGGCCGTCCTGGTTGGGGAAGATCACCCCGACCTTCTCGGCGAGATCCGGATTCTTCTCCAGCATGCGCAGGTAGTAGTAGTGGTTGGCGACGGCCACGCCACACACCCCGGCGGCCACGCCCGCGATCTGGTCGGTGTCGCCGCCCTGGGGCTCGCGCGCGAAGTTGTCGACCACGCCGGCGGCCCAGGTTTCGGCCTTCTCCGCGCCGTGGTGGGCAATCAGGCTCGCCAGAAGGGACTGGTTGTAGACGTTGCCGCTGGAACGGATGCAGACCTCGCCGGCCAGCTTGTCGTCGGCCAGCCCTTCGTAAGTGGTCACGGGCGGCGCGTCGTAGTGCTCCTTGCTGTAGAAGATCAGCCGCATCCGGCGGGAAAAGCCGAACCACGCGCCCTCGGGATGGCGCACGCTGGCCGGCAGACGCTCGGAGAGGCGCTCCGAGTTGACGTTGGACAGGATGCCCGCCTGCTCGGCACGCCAGAGGCGTCCGGCATCCACGGTCACCAGCACGTCGGCCGGCGTGTTGCGGCCCTCGGTCTTGATGCGCTGGATCAGTGCGTCGCTGCCGCCCGAGAGCGTGTTCACCTCGATTCCCGTGCGCTCGGTGAACTCGCTGAACAGCTTTTCGTCCTGGGGATAGTGGCGGGCGGAATAGATGTTCACCGCCCCATCGGCCGCCGCCACCGCGCTCGTGGAAAGCGCCAGCGCGGCCGTGGCCAGGACCGTCCGGAAAGCGCGCGTCGCCATGGCTGTGTCCTCCCCGTGGCGCCAAGAGTGCATCCACCACCCCCAATAATGCAAATGATTTGCACTTGCAAGCCGTCAACGCCGCCGGTGGGCCGTGGAGAACCCTGTCCCGCCCATGCAAACCAGCGTCGCCCATGAAAAAAGGCCCCGCCGCACGTGGCGACGGGGCCGTGACAGAGACGGGAGAGATCGGTGCGTGCGCACCCGCTCCCGGGGCAGTGCGGCGGGCGGGTCGACCCGATCGGCGGGTGCGGGCCGCGCACGACACGGCGGAGCCTAGCCGCACCGCGCATCGGATGCAAATGCAAATCACTCGCATTAGTTGGTTTGCCGCCTTCAGTCGATGGGCGTCACGCCCGCTGCCGGGAGCGCAGCGGCCAGGCCGATCTCGTCGACGCCTTCGTCCACCGTCAGCCGCCCGCCGGCGCGGTGGGCCAGCACGGCCGTAAAGTGGGCGTGCACGGCGCGGGGCGAGAGGCTCGCGGGGTCGGCATCCGTGTCCAGGGCCGCACGCGCCTCGCCCCGTAGCGCCGCCCCCTGCCCGCGTGCGGTGACGCGGACCACCAGCGTTTCGCCGGGCTCGGCCGCGGCGGTGACCCTGCCCCCGCGCGGCAGCAGTTCCACGCCCAGCGCGAGCATGTTCAGCACCAGCTTGGCGCTGCCGGCGACGGGGGCCCGGCGCAGGCCCTGCAGATCCCATTCGGCGCGGCACTTGTGGAGGGTGGCGAAGGGCTCGCCAACGTCCGCCACGCGGCCCGGCTGGCCGTCCATCTCGTCGCCCGCCCGGCCGTAGGCGGCGCGGTAGAACTGCAAAACATCGGCGGCGCGGCGCGCCGAGGTCTGGGCCAGGGACACCGCATCCGCCATGTCGTCGCCGTCCGGGTCGTCGGCCAGCAGCTCCATGCCGTTGTTGACCGCGCCGACGGGGCCGACGAGATCGTGACACAGCCGCGATGCCAGCAGCTCCGCGACGCGCAGATCGATCGGAACGCTCATGACGGCTCCGGCTCGGTGGGTGGGACACAATGTCCCCAACTTTCTCGGGGCTGTGGTGTCGCTTCAACCCCCGGCGATGTCGGTTTGGGGCTGATCCTCGCGCCGGACGCCCGCCTAGACTGCTGGCGACCCGGCAAACGGGGGGGGGGGGGAATCACCACGGGATGGCCGGTGGGCAGCCCCGCCTCTCCGCCGCGCACGTGCCGCAGGCAACGGGATGGAAGCGGATGACGGACCATCTGGCGCCGGGTATGCTGGTTCGGAATCCGGACGCCCCCGAGTGGGGTGTCGGGCAGATCCAGTCGGTGATCGGCAACCGCGTGACGGTTAACTTCGAGCACGACGGCAAGCATCTGGTCGATGTGACGCACGCGCGCCTCCAGCCCGTGGACGACGAGCGCGAGCCCTGACGCCGGGCCGGCGCGCCGCGTGCACACACAACAAGACGGCGGGCCCAGCGGCGGCCGCCACGACATGCTAGGGGAAGGGACGGGAAAGCCAGACATGGCCGATGGCAACGCCACACCCACCACGAACGGCAGTGGTCAGGCGGGCGACAAGCGCCCCTTTGAGCGCCTGATCCATCCGGGCGGCAAGGGCAAGACCCGCAACACGCCCAAGGGGCGCCAGCTGCCGCCCGAGGCGCAGGACGAAATCCGCGAGCTGCTGGGCGACCGCTCGCGGCAGGGCGACATGCTCATCGAGCACCTGCACCTTATCCAGGACACCTACGGCTGCATCCACTACCGCCACCTGCACGCCCTGGCGGAAGAGATGCGCCTGCCCATGGCCGTGGCCTACGAGGTCGCGACCTTCTATGCCCACTTCGACGTCATCGAGGACGGCGAGCCCGCGCCGCCGCCGCTCACCATCCGCGTGTGCGACGGCATCGCCTGCGAGATGGAGGGCGCGCACGAGATCCTGAACCTGCTGCCCCGCGAGGTCGGTGAGCACGTGCGCGTGGTGCGCGCGCCCTGCGTGGGCCGCTGCGACACCGCGCCCGTCGCCGAGGTGGGCCACCGCTTCGTCGACCGGTGCGACGTGCAGACGCTCGCCCGAGCCGCCGAAAGCGGCGAGCAGGAGCCCGAGGTTCCCGAGCACATCGATTTCGACGACTACGTCGCCGGCGGCGGCTACACCGTCCTGCGCGAGTGCCTGAACGGCCAGCGCGCTCCCGACGACGTCGTCCAGGCCTTGTCGGATTCCAAGCTGCGCGGGCTCGGCGGCGCCGGCTTCCCCACGGGCATGAAGTGGGGCATCGTGCGCAAGCAGACCTACCCGCGCTATGTCGCCATCAACGCCGACGAGGGCGAGCCCGGCACCTTCAAGGACCGCTGGGTGATGGAGCGCGATCCGCACCGCTTCCTGGAAGGCGTGCTGATCGGCTGCTGGGCCACCGACGCGAGCGCCTGCTACATCTACCTGCGCGACGAGTACCCGCAGTGCTACGAGATCATGGAGCGGGCGATCGAGCGCGCCGTCGCCGAGGGGCTGAACGGCACCTGCGCCGTCTACCTGCGCCGCGGCGCAGGCGCCTACATCTGCGGCGAGGAGTCCGCGATGCTGGAAAGCATCGAGGGCAAGCGCGGCCTGCCCCGGCACAAGCCGCCGTTCGCCGCCGAGGTCGGGCTGTGGGGCAAGCCCACGCTCACCAACAACGTGGAGACGATGTACTGGGTCCGCGACATCCTGGAGCAGGGGGCGGACTGGTACGCCGGCCACGGCCGGCACGGCCGCCAGGGGCTGCGCCTCTTCTCCGTCTCCGGGCGCGTGAAGGACCCCGGCGTGAAGCTCGCGCCCATCGGCATCACCGTCCGCGAGCTGGTCGAGGAATACTGCGGCGGCATGCAGGACGGCCAGCAGCTCAAGGCCTACCTGCCCGGCGGCGCGTCCGGCGGCATCCTGCCCGAGAGCATGGCCGACATCCCGCTGGATAAGGGCACGCTGGAGGAATACGGCTGCTTCCTGGGCTCGGGCGCCATCGTCGTGCTCTCCGACCGCGACGACGTGAAGGCCGCCGCGCTCAACCTCATGCGCTTCTTCGAGGACGAGAGCTGCGGCCAGTGCACGCCCTGCCGCTGCGGCACCGAGAAATCGCGCAAGCTCATGGAGCGCGGCGAGTGGAGCCGCGACAAGCTGGGCGATCTCTCCACCGTCATGCACGACGCGTCCATCTGCGGCCTCGGCCAGGCCGCCCCGAACCCCGTGGACTGCGTCTTCAAGTTCTTCCCGGAGGACGTTCGATGAGCGATCGGGTGCGCTTCGAACTCGACGGCCGCGAGATCGTCGCGGAGCCCGGCGAGACGATCTGGACCGCCGCCGAGCGCGCGGGCTACGACATCCCCCACCTCTGCCATCGCCCCGAGCCGGGCTATCGGCCCGACGGCAATTGCCGCGCCTGCATGGTGGAGATCGAGGGCGAAGGCGCGCTCCAGCCCTCGTGCTGGCGCGAGCCCAAGGAAGGCATGAAGGTCAAGCTCGACACCGAGCGCGTCCGCAAGTCGCAGGAAATGGTGTTCGAGCTGCTGCTTTCCGACCAGCCGGAACGGGAGCAGCATCCCGATCCCTCGTCGAAGCTGTGGCAGTACGCTGACACCCTGGGCGTGTCCGGCAGCCGCTTCGACGCGCGCGGCGGCTGGCAGGCGGACCCGAGCCACCCGGCGATGGCGGTCAACCTGGACGCCTGTATCCAGTGCAACCTGTGCGTGCGTGCTTGCCGCGAGGTCCAGGTCAACGACGTCATCGGCATGGCCTACCGCGGCCACGACGCCAAGGTCGTCTTCGACTTCGACGATCCCATGGGCGAGTCCACCTGCGTGGCCTGCGGCGAGTGTGTGCAGGCGTGCCCGACGGGCGCGCTCATGTCCGCCAGCCTGATGGACGAAAGCAAAACCGTCCGCGAGAACTACGCCGAGGAGTCCGTCGACAGCGTCTGCCCGTACTGCGGGGTGGGCTGCGAGGTCACCTACCACGTCAAGGACGACTCCATCCTCTACGTGGAAGGCCGCAACGGCCCGGCGAACCAGAACCGCCTGTGCGTGAAAGGCCGCTATGGCACGGACTACTCGCGCAGCCCGCAGCGCCTCACCGTGCCCATGATCCGACGCGAGGACGCGCCCAAGGGCGCCGACGTCCAGGTCGATCCTGACAACCCGTGGACGCACTTCCGCGAGGCCAGCTGGGAAGAGGCGCTGGACAAGGCGGCGAACGGCCTCAAGACCATCCGCGACCGCGACGGCGGCGGCGCGCTGGCCGGCTTCGGCTCGGCCAAGGGCACGAACGAGGAGGCATACCTCTTCCAGAAGCTCGTGCGCGCCGGCTTCGGTACCAACAACGTCGACCACTGCACGCGGCTGTGCCACGCCTCCTCGGTGGCGGCGATGATCGAGAACCTGGGCACTGGCGCGGTGACGGCCCCCTTCACCGACGCCGAAAAGGCCGAGTGCATGATCGTCATCGGCGCGCGGCCGAACGAGAACCACCCGGTCGCGTCCAGCTACATGAAGCAGGCGGCCAAGAAGGGCACCAAGCTCATTGTCATGGACCCGCGCTACAATGAGCAGCTCGGCCGCTACGCCTACGCCAACGTGCAGTTCCAGCCGGGCACGGACGTCGCCCTGCTGAACGCCATGCTCCACGTCATCTTCGAGGAAGGGCTGGAGGACACGCAGTACATCCAGGCGCACGTCAACGGCGTCGAGGAGCTGCGCGAGAAGGCCAAGGAATTCCCGCCCGAGAAGATGGCCGACCACGTGGGCGTGTCCGCGGAAACCATCCGCGACATCGCGCGCACCTACGCCACCGCGCAGGCCTCCATCATCTTCTGGGGCATGGGCATCAGCCAGCACGTCCATGGCACGGACAACGCACGCTCGCTCATCAACCTCTCGCTCGTGACCGGCCACATGGGCCGGCCCGGCACGGGCCTGCATCCCCTGCGCGGGCAGAACAACGTCCAGGGCGCCTCGGACGTCGGCCTCATCCCCATGGTCTACCCGGACTACAAGCCCGTCACGAACAGCGACTTCAAGGACTACTACGAGGACTTCTGGGGCGCCGAGCTGGACGGCCAGGCCGGTCTGACGGTCGTGGAGATCGTCAACGCCATCCACGAGGGCCGGATCAAGGGCATGTACATCATGGGCGAGAACCCGGCCATGTCCGATCCGCACCAGAGCCACGCCCGCGAGGCCCTCGCCGATCTGGAACACCTCGTCGTTCAGGAAATCTTCCTGACCGAAACGGCGTACCAGGCCGACGTGATCCTGCCCGCCAGTTCGCAGCAGGAGAAGGACGGCACCTACACCAACTCCAACCGTCAGGTGCAGATCGGCCGCGCCGCCATCTCCACCCCGGGTCAGGCCCGACAGGACTGGGCGCTGGTGCAGGAGATCGCCAACCGCATCGGGATGGACTGGAATTACACGCATCCGCGCGACGTCTTCAACGAGATGGAACAGGTGATGCCCTCGTTGACGAACATCACCTGGGAACGTCTGGAACGCGAGGGCGCCGTCGCCTACCCGTGCGACGACCCGAAGTCCCACGGCAATCTCGTCATCTTCGACGAGGCCTTCTACACCTCCGACGGGCGCGGCACGGTCCGCCCGGTGGACATCGTCCCGCCGGACGAGATGCCGGACGACGAGTACCCCATGATCCTGTCCACGGGCCGGCAGCTGGAGCATTGGCACACCGGCGCCATGACCCGGCGGTCCGATGTCCTCGACCGCATCGAGCCCGAGGCGGTGTGCATGATGCACCCGCGCGAGATGCGCAAGCAGGGCATCCAGATGGGCGACTATCTGCGGGTCACCACCCGCCGCGGCACGATCGAGATCAAGGTGCGCGCCGACCGCGACGTGCCCTCCAACATGGTCTTCATCCCCTTCTGCTACGCGGAAGCCGCGGCCAACGTCCTCACCAACCCGCAGATCGACCCCTACGGCAAGATCCCCGAGTTCAAGTATTGCGCCGCCAAAATCGAGCGCATGCCCATGGAGGTCGCCGCCGAATAAAACGGGAGGCCGTTTTATCCCATCTGTCATTTGACACCAGCGTCAAATGGCAGATGGGTGGGGGCTCTCACGACCAAGAATGATTCTTGGAACCCTGTGTCATTCGACGTCGGCGTCACGCGGATATGAATGGGTCACTCACGACCGAAGATCATCCCTGGAGCCGTCTATCACGCGCTGCGCCTCCCCCTCTTCGGCGGAAGAGGGGGAGGTCGGCGGCCGACAGGCCGCCGGGTGGGGGTGATGGCCGGCAACGCCCTGGCGTGACGGACATCCGAACGCGCGGCGATTATACGACCGAGCCGACAAAATCAGGTGCGCCAGGACCGGACAGCTTTTCAGAAACAAGGCGTGGATTACCCGGATCAAGTCCGGGCACATGGGCCGTTACCACCGGATCGGGCTCCGGTGGCAGGCTCGGAACGGCCATGACGTGATGGTGCGGATTTTCCCGCCGCGTCACGCCCGCACACCGTTGCGGGCGTCCACACACCTGAACACGAATAAGTGTCCGGTCCTGGCGCAACCGAGTTCATAAGCGTGCTGGTATTATCCCACGATCTCGCGCAGCTCGCTCAGGCTGCTCAGGCGGTGATCCGGCGCGCCGCCGAACTTTTCCATCTGCATGCGCAGCATCTTGAACACCGTCGAGGGCGGCGTGGTCGCCTGCCCCGCCAACTCCTTGTGAAGCGCCGCGGCGGGCACGCGCTCGATCCACGCCACCTGCAACCCGTTCGCCTTGGCCGAGCAGGCGTCGAAGGCGTTGGCGGAGACGAACAGCGCCTCGTCCAGCGCCACGCCCAGGCGCGAGCGCACCAGCTCGTACACCGCCGGGTCGGGCTTGTAGCGCTGCACGCCGTCCACCGTGATCACGTCGTCCAGCACGGTGTCGAAGCCGGTGTGGCGCACCAGGGTGTCCAGGCTGCGCTGTTCGCCGTTCGACAGGATCGCCAGGCGGTAGCCCGCGTCCTTCAGCGCCTTCAACGCCTCGAACGCCTCGGGAAACGGCGCCAGCTCCAGATACTGGTTCAGGATCGTCGCCACCTGATCCGCCGTGTAGGCGACGCCCGCCGCGTCCAGGGTATATTCCAGCGATTCCCGCGTGACCGACCAGAAGTCGCGGAACTCGCCCATCAGGCTGCGCAGCCAGGTGTATTCGAGCTGCTTCTGCCGCCACACGGCGGTGATCAGCTCGCCGCGGCCTGGAAAGGTTTCTTCCGTCAGCGCCGCGACCGATTGCGTGTCGTAGAGTGTGCCGTAGGCGTCGAAAACAAGCGCGTTCACGGCCATGCCGCGCCTCCCCTGCTCTCTCGTTTTGACCACGCGGTCCAAGCTACCCGCTGACCGCGGCCAACGCATCCGCCGGGCCCATCACGATGCCGCGCGCGGCGCGCCCGAGCGCTCGCGCAGGCGGGTTTCGCGCAGCTCCCCGGCGGCTTCCAGCAGCGGGTAGGCCGTGGCGGTGATGTGGCTGTTGATGCGCTTCAGATCGCGCAGGACGTCGAGGTGCAGGCCGCTGCTCTCCACGCTTTCCGGCTTGCCCTCGCGCAACCGGTTCACGTGCGCGTCGGAGGCCGCGCGCTCTAGTTCCCGCAGGTGCGCCTTTTCGTTCACCAGCTGGCGGGCGCTCGCCACGTCGCGGGACACGAAGACGTTAATCGCGAGGCCCATGTTGGCGACCACGCGCTGATGGATGCGCTGAACCTCGGCCCAGCCGGCATCGGAGAAGTGCAGCCCGTGGTGCATCTTCTTGTAAGCCAGATCCATGAGGTTCGTTTCCACGATGTCGCCGATGTGCTCCAGGTTGATGGCGAAGGTCAGCAGCTCGGTGCAGCGCTCGCTTTCGCCGCTGTCGGGCGTGCCCTCGTGCGTGATGCGCGTGATGTAGAGCTTGATGGCGTCGAACAGGCGATCGACGGAATCGTCGCGGGCGACAATGTCGGACATCAGCTTGGCGTCGTCCTCGCGCACCACGCGCAGGCTGTCGCGCAGCATCCCCTCGACCAGATCGGCCAACCGCATGACCTCCCGCGTGGCGCAGGCGATGGCGACGGCCGGGGTGTCCACCGCGCTGTCGTCCAGGTAGCGGGGGCGCCCCGGATCGGTTTCGTCGCCGTGCCGCCGCCCGCGCACAGCGTACGCGGTCAGCCGCGCCACGCCGCCCACCAGCGGCAGCGCCACGGCCGCAAGCACGAGATTGAAGCCGGTGTGGAAGTTGGCGACCAGCCGCGCCGGCTCACCGCCCAGGGCGGCGAGATGCGGGGCCGCCAGCTGTACCAGCGGCAGCACCGCCACCGCGCCCAGCGTGCGCACCAGCAGGTTGCCGATGGGAATGCGCCGCGCGGGCGCGCGCTCGCCGAGCGTCAGGGGGATCGGGATCAGGCCGGAGCCCACGTTCGCACCGAGCACGAGGGCGAAGGCCAGCGGCGGCGCGATCGCCCCCGAGGCGGCCATGGACATGATGACCAGCACGATGGCGACGCTGGAATGCGCCCCCCAGGCGACCAGCGCCCCCAGCACCACGGCGAACACGGGGTCCGCGGCCAGCGGCGCGATCACGGCGGCCAGGGTGTCGCTGCCAGCCAGCGGCGCGGTCGCGGCGCCGATCAACTCCAGTGCCAGGAGCATCAGCCCCAGGCCGAGCAGGATGCGCCCGCTCTGCCGCCATCGTGTCGCGCCCGAGGGCATGAAGATCAGCACGCCGAACAGGATGAGTCCGGGCGCGATCACCGCGATGTCGAAGGACAGCACCTGCACGATCAGCGTGGAGCCGATGTCGGCGCCCAGCATGGCCGCCAGCGCCGGGGCGACGCCGATCATCCCGCGCCCGGCAAAGCCCGTCAGCAGCAGCGCCGTCGCGGCCGAACTCTGCAAAAGCGCCGTGACGCCCAGGCCGACGCCGAACACGCCCAGGCGCGAGCGGCTTGCCCCGGCGAGCAGGCTGCGCATCTCGCTGCCGAAGGCGCGCAGGACGGCCGTGCGCACCATGCGCGCCGCCCACACCAGCAGGGCGACCCCGCCGGCGAGCGTCAGCAGCAGCGTGTGCGGCGATGCGGCGGCGGGATCGAACAGCGCGGCACCTCGGTCGTCGGGTGGCGGGAATCGGAATCCTGAACGCGCCGGGCGCTAACTCTCCGGGTCGCCGGAATCACGCGGCAGGCCGTCGGCGAGATGGACCCAGGGAAGCTGCTCGTCGGCGAGGACGTGTTCCTGCGGCTGGAAGCGTTCGGGATGGTCCAGCGTGGCCGCGAAGAGGGCGATCTCATCCGGGGCGGTGTCCCGCTCGTAGCTCATGGGACTGCCGCAACGGGGACAGAAGGACCGCCGCACGCCCGGCGAGGACTCGTAGACGCGCACGGCCTCACCGGAGAAGCGCACCTGATCGCGCGCGACGCCGAAGGCGCTGATGAAGGGCGCCGAATGAAACCGCCGGCAGCTTTCGCAGTGGCAGTGCGCCGCCCACAGAGGCTCGCCGCTGCATTCGTAGCGAACGTCGCCGCACAGACAGCGGCCGGTCGTCACGGTCATGATGCCTCCCCTCGCCTGGAACCGAGCCTTTCCGCGGGAATGATCGCGCGACGGGATGCCGTGCGTCGAGACGGCGATGTGGTCGGCCGGCCAGTCCCTACGCCCCGGCGATGCGGGCATCCAGCGCCGCCACGCGCGCCTGCAACGCGCGCACGGCCCAGATCAAGCCCTTACACGGCGCCTCCCCGGCCGCCGAAGCGCGGTCGTGCATCGCCGCCTGCGCCGCGCGCTCGTCCACCTCGCGCGCCAACACCGCCACGGCCTCCGCGATCCCGCGCAATTCGACGATCTCGTTCTCCAGCGCCGTGAGCACGGTGTGGGATTCGTCGGCGTCGCCCTGTCCCGTCCGATCACGATTCGCGGACCCGGCACGCTCGCTCGCTTCACTCATGGCCCTCCCCTGAAAACGTTTTTCGTTGGCCTCACACTAATTCATTTGTCGCTAATGTCAACGAAAGGCATTGAGATTGACGGTCCACAGCGGCGACGCCAATCTCCGCGCATGTTGCGCAGGGACCAATGCCGGGCGGCACGCGGCTTTCTCGACTGGTCGCAGCAGGATCTGGCGGACGCCGCGAACGTGAGCCTCTCCACCGTCCGCGATTTCGAGAAAGGCCGCCGCGACCCGATCAGCAACAACCTCAACGCGATCCGGGCGGCGTTCGAGCAGGCGGGACTCACGTTCAGGAACGGCGATACGCCGTGCGTCTGTCGCGCCGCCGCCCAAACCGGCGACGCCCAAACACATACGACGACCACATGATCCGCCGCGACCAATGCCGGGCGGCACGCGGCTTTCTCGACTGGTCGCAGCAGGACCTGGCGGAAGCCGCGAATATCAGCCCTTCCCCCCTTACCTGATCACGCGCTTGTAGCTGCGATTATTCCCACAACCCTCGAAACAGTTCCACCAACTCTTCGTCACTCACCTTTTCCGGCTCTCGCAATTGCCTACTTCGCAAACCACCTTCATTCAGCTCTTGCTCGCCAGATTCCATCTCGGCTAGCTTCTCATTTAAAGTTTCAATACTCTCAGTCAGGCCCAATCCATATCGTTTTTCTAGCCTATCAAGTTGCTCCCCCAATTCTACAAGAGCATTTTCATCATCACATAACCTAATCTCTTCAACCGCACCTTCACGAACGTAATGTTCGACAGCACTATAAACAACTTCTTCTCCAATATAACGCTCGATCACATTCATATAATCACCTTCAAGAACGATCTCCCAATCTCCTGCACTCGTTTCGTTTAAATTATCTTCAATCGCACTTGTTATTCGTTCCTTTGCATCTACAATTCTATCGCTCTCAATATAACCTATTTCATCCATAAGACTTGTACAATCCACTAGAACATACTGAAAATGCGTCCAGTAATTAATTTCTTTCAATACCCGCTCTACTAAAAGTTCTACAATTTTATCAATATTATTAAGGCTGACCTCTCTTGTTAATCCTTTCAGGAATCCAATCTTATCTTCTGCATCGTCATCCACGACACTAGACAAAACACTACCATCTTTTTGCTCTATTTTAATCGGACTTTCATTTATAACTTCTACTAGCTTCTTGGACACATCGGACTTCTTTTCCCTAAACTTTTCTACAATACGGGCTCCATTGTATTTTTTCCTTAAATTCCATAAAACTCTCAACTGTTTCGTAGCAACACACGATTTAATAATATCATCAATATTTCCCGTATTCTCGACTAATCGGTATTCAATAAAGTCTTCTACCGACGGATTAATAAACGAGACCTCCTTTTTTCCTGTTTTTGTGAACGACCCTTCTATTTTTTTTATTCCAGACGAAAAATCATTTTTCCTCCAACTACAGTTGTATTGCTCTCGACAATATTTATGCAAACTTATGAACGCATGTTCTAAATGTTCGAGTGATGCTGTCGAATCCAAGGTGTAAAGGGTGAAAAGAATATTACGCGATGCATCATCAATTTGATGGTCAAACGCATGGTTCCATATCCTCTCGGGATAATCCATTAAATTTTTAATATGAGATTGATAATTTTTCAGGCCTACAGCATGCGCCTCCTCATAGTTTGATAGCCACTCAATCACACGAGGATTGAAATTTGGATGATCGATAATTTCCAAGAAAAAATTGTCTCGCATTATTTCTTCTAGAAACTGCGGTGGCACAGAACTGAAATATAAATGATTAAACAACATTTTTCCTTTATGCCATCGATCATAATCATCCAATGTAATTACACATTTCCGCTTTGACAAATTAATATGCGCGAATCGGTCCGAAATGCCAAGTGCATCTCGAAAAATATGCTCTCGGCTCGTAAGTATAAAACGCTTATTAGAGCTTCTTTGTACTATATCAATAAATCGTGAAACAGACTGGTCTTCATTTTTTCCAAGATACTCTTTTCGTTCGCCCAAAAATGTTCTTCCTAAAAAATCATCAAAATATATAACTTGTCTTTTGTCTTTCTTATACATATTTTTAGCCTCCTTTATATCAGATTCTACAATAATAGGCTCATAATTCATTTGTATATGACTTAATATAAGCATATCGGCCAAAGTACTTTTGCCAATTCCAGGCGCACCGGTAACAACAACAACATTATTTTCTTCAAGCTTTGTGAGCGCACGGCCGTACGCGTCAGTTTGGACCAAGACCGGTAACTTTTCCTGTATTCGCTCAATTTCAGAACTTATGTTGAAGCTCTCTGCCGCGTGAACTATATTCTCTAAGACTGCTGTGCTCGTTAGCCAAAGTTTATAATGCTTCTTTTCCACGTCCGGGTTTTGCCGGATCAGCGCCTCTATCTCGTCTCGTCCGTATATATCTTGGGGAGATTGTACGTACGGCTCTAACGATTCCTTAATCTCGTCCTTCTTATGCGGGGTTAGCGGTACAGACGTAACCACTATATATTGCTCTGGATTCAATGCTTTTATTTTCTTATACTCGTTTTCAATCAAATTGTTCAATAGCCGTTTATATCCAGATCTCTCGTAGTGCTTACATTGAACGATTACGGAACCACCTTTTAGAGAAGTATGGCGAAGATCGATTCCTTTGTCTTTTCCGGACGTAAAGGATTCGATTCGCACACTCCATTCTGCTTTCAGAAGATCAAGGATCAACTCCTCGAAGTCTAATGATGAAAGCTTTGATAAGTTATAGTCACTCATGTTGTCAGCCCTTTAGAAACCGCTTCTGGATCTTTTGGGTATGGAAAACAAAGATGCGCTCGTAGCGTCAATCTTATTTATCGCCCAACACCCGCTCCGCTTCGGCCAGATCGTCGGGGTGGTTGGTGTTGAAAAAGGGGTCGAGGGGGCCGGTGGGTGTGTCGATAAGGGGGAAGTCCACGGTCGTCAGGCGGTGGCGGGCGGTCCAGACGTCCACCTTGCGGATCTCTTCGTCCACCACGGCCGCACGCAGGTCGTCGCGCAGGCGCACCGGCCACAGCCCGAACACGGGGTGGCTGCGGCCCTGGCTGGCGGCGCAGGCGAGGTCCGCGTCCTCGCGGTCCACCGCGCGCAGCAGGCGGTCCACGATGTCCGGCGGGAAGAAGGGCGCGTCGCAGGCGAAGGTGGCGATCCAGCGGCAGTCGGGCGCGTTCGCTGCCGCCCATTCCATGCCCGTCAGCACGCCCGCGAGCGGGCCGGCGTAGCCCTCGACCACGTCCGGCGTCACCGGCAGGCCGTAGCCGTCGAAGCGCGCCGGATCGCCGTTGGCGTTGATGACGAGGCGGTCCACCTGCGGCGCCGCGCGGTCGCGGATGCGGGCCAGCAGCGTTTGGCCGTTGAGCTCGCGCAGGGCCTTGTCGCCGCCCCCCATGCGCCGCGACTTGCCGCCCGCCAGCAGCACGCCGCAGACCTTGTCCAGCCGTTCAGCCATCGCCGCGCCCCGCCTTGCGCTGGTGCTTGGGGTCTTCCTCGCTCACCTGCGACGGGTCGGCGTCGCGCACGATTCGGTGCTCGCCCGCCAGCGCCATGAAGCGCTTGCCCTTGGCGCGCCCGATCAGCGTCAGGTCGGCTTGGCGCGCCAGCTCAACGCCCCAGGCGGTGAAGCCGGAGCGCGACATCAGCACGGGAATGCCCATCTGCACCGTCTTGATCACCATTTCCGAGGTCAGCCGCCCCGTGGTGTAGAAGGTTTTGTCGCCCGCGGAAATCCCGTGCCGGAACATGTAGCCGGCGATCTTGTCGACGGCGTTGTGGCGGCCGACGTCCTCCATGTAGAGCAGCGGCCGGTTCTCCTTGCACAGCACGCAGCCGTGGATGGCCCCGGCTTCCAGGTAGAGGCTGGGCGTGGCGTTGATCGTCTTCGTCAACTCGTAGAGCCAGGAGGTGCGGATCTCCGTGTTCGTCGGCAGCGCGATGGACTCGAAGCTCTCCATGATGTCGCCGAAGACGGTGCCCTGGGCGCAGCCGGAGGTGCGCGTCTTCTTCTTCAGCTTTTCCTCGTAGTTCGTCGCGCGCTGGGTGCGCACGACCACCACCTCCAGCTCGTCGTCGTAGTCCACGCCCTCCAGCACGTCGTCGGGGCGCAGCATGTTCTGGTTCAAGAGAAAGCCGACGGCGAGGTATTCCGGGTAGTCGTTGACCGTCATCGCCGTGACGATTTCCTGGTCGTTGAGGAAGATCGTCAGCGGGCGCTCGATCACCACCGGCGTCTCGATGGGCTGATCGTCCTGGTCGACGCCGTGGACCCATTGCGTGAGCCTCGGATCCTGCGGCGCCGGCCGCACCCAGTACTGGTCCAGCGTGGCCTGATCGACCGTCTTGGGCTGGGCGCGCTTGACCGTGCGCGCCTCCGCCTCGCTGCGGCTGGCGGCGTCGTCAGGCATGGCGGCCTCCCCGCATGTGTCTCGTTGCCCCGCATATGCGCCCTGAGCGCCGGTGCGACAAGTTGTGCCGGCGCGTCGCCGCGCCCCCGTGCGAAATGCTAAGCTCTGCGGTGTTCGGGTGTGAGTCGCTGGAGGATGGCCGCCATGCGCGCGATGGTGCTGCACGACCAGGATGAGCCGCTTGCGGCGGAAGACGTCGCGGTTCCCGAGCCGGCCGCGAACCAGGTGCGCGTGCGCATTTCCGCCTGTGGAGTGTGCCGCACGGACCTGCACGTCCTCGACGGCGACCTGGCCCACCCCAAGCCGGACGTCATCCCCGGTCACGAGATCGTCGGCACCGTCGATGCCGTCGGCGCGAATGTCGCGGGCTTCGACCAGGGCCAGCGCGTGGGCATCCCCTGGCTGGGCTGGACCTGCGGCGAATGTGTCTATTGCCGCGCGGGCCAGGAAAACCTGTGCGAGAACGCGGGCTTTACCGGCTACACCCTGGACGGCGGCTACGCGCAATACGCCGTGGCGGACGCGCGCTACGTCTTCGCCATTCCCGAGAGCCAGCAGTCGGACGCCGAGATGGCGCCGCTGCTGTGCGCGGGGCTGATCGGCTACCGGTCGCTGCGCAAGGCGGGCGACGGCAAACGGCTGGGCCTCTACGGCTTCGGTGCCGCCGCGCACATCATCGCCCAGGTCGCCACCTGGCAGGGCCGCACGATCCACGCCTTCGTGCGCCCCGGCGACGCGGGTGCCAAGCGCTTCGCCAAGGACCTGGGCGCGGCCACGGCCCAGGACAGCGATCAGCCCGCGCCCGAGCCGTTGGACGCCGCGATCATCTTCGCGCCCGTGGGCGAGCTGGTGCCCGCCGCGCTGCGCGCCGTCCGGCCCGGCGGCACGGTGGTCTGCGCCGGGATTCACATGAGCGACATCCCGAGCTTCCCCTACGAGATCCTGTGGCGCGAGCGCGAGGTCGTCTCGGTCGCCAACCTCACGCGCCGGGACGGCGAGGAATTCCTACAGATCGCGCCCAAGGTGCCCGTGACCACGCAGGTGGAAACCTTCCCACTCGACCAGGCCAACGAGGCCCTGCGCCGCCTGCGCGAGGGCGAGCTGCACGGGGCGGCGGTTCTTGTAATGGAAATGCCTACAGAAGAGCCGAATAGAATTTAGAGCATCGTGCATGAAATCGTGTCTGCCGAGAAGGCCGGAAACCTCACGCTAGGTTCCTGTCTTTCCTGTGCGAGCAGATTCACGCACGAGCAAGCAGAATCACGCGGGTGATTCTGCTTTACGGCGATCTGCTCTAGCGAGTGCGCATCACATGAATCTGACATATAAAATAAGGCTTTTTAGGTGAATTTTGGATTGCATTTTTCCAGATATTGCCACAACGATTTAGCGTCCTTTGTGGTCAATATCCGAACCTCCCACTCACCTAGATTGTTTTCAGTGCATCCGAAAATATTATTTATTTTGTCAAAATCATAAAATCCGGAATCCAAAGCTGGCTTTCTTATATAAAACAAAATGGATTCTCTATTAACAATAAATGAAAATTCATCCTTTTCCGTTTTTACATTACGGATTTTGAAGCTTTTCTTATTTTTATCGTTTTTGACGGCTTTCGGTATACATTTGTATTTTTCTAACGAGGCAGAAATTCCAATAAGATAAAAAAACGCATCTCGAACGTCTTCTTGATTTATATAATCCGAGAACATTTTGACAAGCTTCGGATCAGCACGCTCGTCAATCATATCCAAACCCTCCATACTGCTTTATAGTATAATTTATAATTCTATAATAAAGCCGTGGGCAGCCGCAACGGAAGGCGACCGTAAAGAATTAAGAACGTCCGCCCCAAACCGTCATGGCCGTGTTATCTGGCTTTCAGGCGATGAATGCGTGTCGTCATAGCCCCCCACGCCTGTTTCCGAAAAAGAAGCCCGATACTGTAAAGGAGAAAGAACCCTGACGAGATCCCGCTGATACATCCCCGGCTTGTTGTCGTTGCCGCTCGGTGAGCACACCTATGAGGGACGGCGGATTGCCGCCTTGCGGCGGCGACGCCGCAGGCGGGCCTACGGCCAATCCGCCCTACCCCGGAATCGGGTTCAGAAATCCTTGGTTTCGCCCGGCTCCATGACGACGACCTCGCCGTCGTAGTCGCGGTCGTCGAGGGCGTTTTGGAACGCTTCGGGCGTGCCGGTGAGCATGTCGAAGGCGCTGTGGTGGATAGGCACCACGGTGTCCGTGCCGAGCAGCTCGGTCACGGCCGCGGCGCCATTGCCCGGCCCCATCGTGAAGCGGTCGCCGACGGGCAGGAAGGCCACGTCGGGCTCGTGCTGCGCGGCGATCCAGCGCATCTCGGCGAACGGCCCGGTGTCGCCGGCGTGGTAGAGCGTCGTCCCGTCCGGCAGGTCGATGACGTAGCCGGCCGGCTCGCCGCCGGGGAAGTTGTGCTTCTTGGCGCTGTCGTCGGCGCCGTACATCACGTTGGAGCTGTGCTCGGCCGGCACCATCGTCACCGAGACGCCGTCCAGCGGGGTGATTGTGCCGCCCTTGTTGAAGCGGATGAGCTGCTCGCCGGGGATGATGCCCTCGGTGCGGAAGGTGTTGCCCATGTCCGCGTTCAACGCCACGTCCGCGCCCGTTTGCTCGGCCAGCGCCGGCGCGTCGGCGATGTGGTCGAAGTGGCCGTGCGTGAGCAGGATCAGGTCCGTTTCGCCGTGGGTGCTCAGGTCCTTCGCCGCCTCCGGCGTCACCGGGTTCTTGCGCACGAAGGGATCGACCATGATCGTCTGATCGTTCTGCGTCTTGATCTTTAGTGTCGCCTGGCCAAGGAACTGGACGTCGGCCGCGTGGGCGGACGCGGCGAAGAGGCCGGCGGCGGCCACCAGACCCAGATGGCGCATCGCGTGCTTCAGCATCGATCCACTCCTTCTTGATCGCGAGCGCCAAGCTAGCAAACGGGCGCGGCCGCAACCACTCACGGGCCGTTCACCTGAACCGTTCCGAGAGACGCGATGTCGTAGCCGCCCAGGCGGGTGGCCTCGGCGCGAAACCCCGCCGAGCGCGCGAAGGCGAACAGCGCCTGCAGCGGCGGCTCGAAGGCGGCGCGGCGATCCAGCAGCAGGTCGAAGCGCTCCCAGGTCAGCGGCACGAAGCCCAGGCCCAGGCCGCGCGCCGCCGCTTCCACCGCCAGCCCGGCCCGCGCCCGGCCCTGGAGAACGGCCATGCCGACCTCGGTTTCGCCGTGGGCCGTGTCCTCGACAAAGCGCGGCGCGTCGACGCTGTAGCCGAGGTCCGCCAGCATCCGGCCGAGCAGCAGCCCGCTGCCCGAGTCCGCCTGCCGGCGCGCCAGCGGCAGGCCGCGCTCGACCACGTCCGCCAGGCCGGTGACGCCGTCCGGATTGCCCGCCGGCAGCACCAGCCCCTGCCGCCGCCACGCCCAGGTGAGCAGGACGCAGCCGCGCACCGCCGCGCTCGTGCGCACGGCGTGGACGTTGAAATCGCCGCTGTCGGGATCGTGCAGATGCAGCCCCGCCGCGGCTGCCCGCCCCTGCTCCACCTGGCGCAGGCCGTCCGTGCTGCCGCCCGGCATGAGCGCCAGCCCGCTCTCGCTGGCGCGCACCGCCCAACTCAAAAGCGGGTCGTGGCTGCCCGCGAGCACGTTCGCCGGCCGGGCCGCGCCGGGATCGGGGCCTTCGAGCTGCTCCACCAGCCAGCGGTCCACCATGGGGCGCGGAAACAGCCACTTGCCGGTGGCGCGCGTGCATGGAATGGCGCGCTGGCGCACCAGCTCGTAGACGCGGCGCTCGGTGATGCGCAGGTAGGCGGCGACCTCGCGCGTGGTCAGATAGGCGTTCACCCGCACCCTCCCGGGGTCGGTCCGCGGCCTGTTTGGCGCGGTGCGGCAAAGGCCCACATCGGCTATGGGCGACGTGCGCGCGCGGGCGCGTTAAAGTCAAGGCGTACACCCACGCTGCTGACCACCTGAGCCGCTGCAAGGGCGAGGCGAACCATGAGCCAGCTGGTCGATCCCTTCGGCCGCGAGATCACCTACGTGCGCGTGTCCGTGACGGATCGCTGCGACTTCCGCTGCGTCTACTGCATGGCGGAGGACATGACCTTCCTGCCCAAGCGGGAAATCCTCTCGCTGGAGGAGCTGGACCGCCTGTGCTCCACGCTCGTGCGCCTGGGCGTGGACAAGCTGCGCCTGACGGGCGGCGAGCCGCTGGTGCGCCGGAACATCATGTGGCTGATCGAGCGCCTGAGCCGCCACCTGGACAGCGGCGATCTGCGCGAACTGACGCTGACCACCAACGCCAGCCAGCTGGAAAAGCACGCCCACCGGCTGCGCGAGCTGGGCGTGGAGCGCGTCAACGTTTCCTTCGACAGCCTGGACCGCGAGAAGTTCAAGGCGATCACGCGCTGGGGCAACTACGACAAGGTGATGCGCGGGCTGGAAGCGGCGAAGGACGCCGGCCTGCACGTCAAGCTCAACACCGTGGCGCTCAAGGGCGTGAACGACGACGAGTTCGAGACGCTCATGCACTGGGCGCACGAGCAGGGCTGGGACATCACCTTCATCGAGGTCATGCCGCTCGGCGACGTGGGCGAAAGCCGGCTGGAGCAGTTCTACCCGCTGTCGATGCTGCGCGGCGAGCTGGCGAAAAAGTACACGCTCAGCGACATCCCCTACAAAACGGGCGGCCCCGCCCGCTACGTGCAGGTCGCGGAAACCGGCGGGCGCGTGGGCTTCATCACGCCCATGACCCACAACTTCTGCGAAAGCTGCAACCGCGTGCGCGTCGACTGCGTGGGCACGATGCACATGTGCCTGGGCCAGGAAGATTCGGCCGACCTGCGCACGCCGCTGCGGCAGAGCGACGACGACGGCCCGCTGATCGACGCCATCCACGAGGCCATCGCGCGCAAGCCCAAGGGCCACGACTTCGTCATCGACCGCCGCCACCAGCGCCCCGCCGTCAGCCGCCACATGAGCGTGACCGGCGGGTGATGGACTGGGCAAGCTACGCGCAACATGACGCCGTTGGCCTGGGCGAGCTGGTCGCCCGGCGCGAGGTCCACCCGCGCGAGTTGCTGGACGCCGCGCGGGATGCGGCGGACCGCCTGAACCCGGAGTTGAACGCCGTCGTCGCACGCCTGGACGACCGTGCCGAGCGCGCGGCGGATGTTGTCGACCCCGGCGCCTCGCCGCTGGCGGGCGTGCCCTACCTCCTCAAGGATCTTGGCGTGGGCATCGAGGGCGTGCCCACCAGCCACGGCTGCGGGCTCTTCCGGGACACGCCCATGCCGGAGACCAGCACCGCCGTCGCGCGCAGCAAGGCGGCCGGGCTGGTCATCTTCGGCAAGACCAACACCCCGGAATTCGGGCTGTCGCTGTCGACGGAGCCGCGCGCCTTCGGCCCCACGCGCAACCCGCACGACCTCCGGCGCAGCGCCGGCGGCTCCAGCGGCGGCTCGGCCGCGGCCGTGGCGAGCGGCATCGTCCCCGCCGCCCACGCGTCCGACGGCGGCGGCTCCATCCGCTGCCCGGCCTCGGTGTGCGGGCTCTTCGGGCTCAAACCCACGCGCGCCCGCGTGCCCATGGGGCCGACCGCCGCCGAGGCGTGGAACGGCATGGCGACGATGCACGCGATCACGCGCAGCGTGCGCGATTCCGCCGCCCTGCTCGACGTCGCCGCCGGCCCGGAACCGGGCGATCCCTACGCCGCGCCGCCGCCCGACCGGCCCTACCTGGATGAGGTCGGGCGCGACCCGGGCACGCTGCGCATCGCCCTCACCCGCGACGGCGACGTGCCCAGCGACGGCGCCTGCCGGGCTGCCGTCGAGCGCGTGGCGCGCATGTGCGAGGACCTGGTCCACCGCGTCGAGGAAACCGCGCCGGCCTTCGACCACGACGCGCTGCGCACGGCGCTGCTGACGCTCGTGACCGTGCATTCGGCCGCGCAGCTCGATCAGATCGCCGAGCTGCTGGGCCGCGAGCTTCAGCCGGGCGAGCTGGAGGCCTTTACCGAAGCTCTCGCCGCGCAGGGCCGGCCCGTGCCGGGCACGGAGATGGTGCGCATGCGCGACACCATCCTGGGCCTGGGCCGACGCTTCGGGCGCTTTTTCCAGGGCTTCGACATCTGGCTCACGCCCACCCTGGCGCAGCCGCCGGCCAAGCTGGGCTGGCTGGACCCGGACGGCGTGGACGCCGAAACGCTGCTGACACGGCACACGCTCTACGGCCCCTTCCTGCCCCTGGCGAACGCCACGGGCTGTCCGGCCGCCAACCTGCCGCTCGTGTGGTCGGAGGACGGCCTGCCGCTCGGCGTCATGGCGATGGCACCGTTCGGCCGCGAGGATCGGCTGCTCCGGCTCGCGGCGCAGCTGGAGGCGGCGCATCCGGACGCATGGGGGATCACGACGGCGCAGTAAGCGGTCCGGCGTCAGCGCCCAAGCGTGCGCTTGGCGAAGCCCATGGCCAGGTTGAGGCCCGACGCCGCCAGCTTGCGCGGCACGAAGTAGGGTGTCAGGACCGCCCGGCTGCCGGCGCCGCAGACGTGGACGGTGTGGCGGCCGAGCGCGCGCAGCCCCTGTTTCGCCACGTCCTCGGGCTCCGCGGCGAAGGGAACCTGACCGCGCAGCCCGGCGCGACCGGCGATGGCGGTGCGCGTAGCGCCGGGACACAACGCCAGCACATCCAGCGGCTGGCGGCACACCTCCTCCGCGAAGGCTTCCGTCCAGCTCAGGATGAAGGCCTTGCTGGCGCTGTAGGTCGCCACATAGGGCACGGGCGAGACGGCGAAGGTGCTGGAGACGTTGATGAGCCCGGCGTTGCGCCCCGTGACGCGGGCGCGCTCCAGCATCGTCGGCAGCAGCCGCACCGACAGCTCCACGGGCGCGGTGCAGTTGAGCACCGTGGTGTCGATCTCGGCCTGCGGATCGTTGTCCAACACCGCGCCGAACTGGCCCATCCCGGCGTTGTTGACCAGCAGATCGACAGCGTGCGCCTCGGCGCGCTCGATCAGGCGGGCACGGTCCGCGCCGCGCGTGAGGTCGGCCTGGAGGGTGTCCACGATGCGCTCGCCGACCTGAAGCTCGGCCCGCATCTGCTCCAGCCGCTCGGGGCTGCGCCCGGTCAGCAGCAGGTTGGTTTCGGCGGGCAGCGTGCGCGCGAACGCCGCGCCGATGCCGCTGGTGGCGCCGGTGACGAGGGCGAAGCGGTGGGCTGATGCCATGACGGTCCCCGCAGCGTGGCCGAGTGTCCGATCACAAGATCGCGCCGCGCAGGCGGGTGTCAAATGCGCCGCCGGGTGGCCGCCCGCCCGCGCGCCGGTTAGGGTCACGCGCACGCACCGAGGAGATGCCCATGCGCCGACGGCACATCGGCTTCGTCGCCTCCGAGGCCGAGGAAGCCCAGGACGCCCTGGCCGAGCTGCAGGCCCGCTACACCCATGTTCCGCCCGAAGAGGCCGACGTCATCGTGGCGCTGGGCGGCGACGGGCTGATGCTGGAAAGCCTGCACACCTACATGGACCAACAGATCCCGATTTACGGGATGAACCGGGGCACCGTCGGCTTCCTGATGAACGAATACAGCCCCGACAACCTGCGCGAGCGCCTGGACCGCGCCGACGAGGTGCAGCTGCATCCGCTACGCATGCTCGCCGAGCGCACCGACGGCACCGAGCGCGACGCCCTGGCAATCAACGAGGTGTCGCTGCTGCGCGAAAGCCGGCAGGCGGCCAAGATCGACGTGCGGATCGACCACGTCACGCGCCTGGAGGAGCTGACCTGCGACGGCATCATCGTGGCCACACCAGCGGGCAGCACGGCCTACAACCTCTCCGCCCACGGCCCCATCATCCCCATCGGCGCGCCCCTGCTGGCGCTGACGCCCATCAGCGCCTTCCGCCCGCGCCGCTGGCGCGGCGCCCTCCTGCCCCACAAGGCGCGCCTGACCTTCAACATCCGCGAAGCCCGCAAGCGCCCGGTGAGCGCCACGGCGGACTACACCGAGGTGCGCGACGTGCGCTCGGTGACGGTGTATGAGGACCGCGACATCACCTCGCACCTGCTCTTCGACCCCGAGCACAACCTGGAAGAGCGCATCCTGAAGGAACAGTTCCTGCCCTGATCCCGTCACTGGCGGAGCGCCTTCGGCGCTCTCCATGCGCCGGAAGCGCACCGGCACGTTACAAATTCAACCCTTTTTATGCGCTGGCGGTTGTCGTAGCGTGGGGTGCGGCGTCAGGGTTAAGACATTGTTACGGGTCGCGAGCCGCCGGCTTTGAGGTCATCCGAATACCCCGTGGATCTTGCCGAACAGGAGGTCCGCTCGCCCAGCATCCACGAAGCGCTGCGGTACTGGCGCGGCCGGATTCCACCGGGTCAGCGCGTGCCGCCGCGGCGCCACATTGATCCACTGGACATGCCGCGCCTGCTGCCGGCGATCATCATGCTGGACGTCCACCGGGACCCGCTGCGATTCGAGATCCGGTTGGCCGGCACGGCCATCCGAGAGATTTACGCGGCGGAACTGACCGGTATCACGATCGCGGCCGATGACGCGTCGCCGTTATCGACCGACGCCTACCCGCGCCTCATGCACGCTGTGAACGAAGCCGCACCGGTCTTCGCCCGCAACGCGGTGCACTGGCAGGGCCGCGACCACGTCCGCTACGATGTCGCCCATCTCCCCCTGGGCGCGGACGACCGCATCGAAAAGATCCTGACGCTGATCGAGCGGGTGTAGCCGGCGGCAGATATCGCCGAAAAACGCCTCCGCAACCGGGTCAGCGGTAACGTCGAGCAGGTCCCCGGACAAAAGCGGGCGGTGCCTGGGGAGCCCAGACACCGCCCGAGACATGGCTGAAGCCGCCGCAGCGTCAGTTCGGTTGCGGCTCGGGTTCCCAGCCGCCGGAGGTGCGGCCCGAGGTGGGAACGGACGAGCGGCGGCCGCGGGCCGGGGTGTCGTCCGGCTCGTCGCGGTCGATGGGCTCGTCGTTGATCACCTTCTGCACCTCGTCGGCACTGAGCGTCTCGTATTCCAGGAGCGCCTTGGCAAGCTTGTGCAAGTCGTCCAGGTGCTCGGTCAGGACCTCGCGCGCGCGCGCCTCCGCCTCGTGGATGAAGCGGTGGACCTCCTCGTCGATCAGGCGCGCGGTGTGCTCCGAAAGGTTCTTGTGCTGGCCGACCTGCTGGCCGAGGAAGATGTCCTGCTGGTTCTCGGAGTAGCGCAGCGGGCCCAGGCGCTCGCTCATGCCCCACTCGGTCACCATGCGGCGGGCGAGCTGCGTCGCCTGCTTGATGTCGTTGCCGGCGCCCGTGGTGACGTGGTCCGTGCCGTAGATCAGATCTTCGGCCACGCGGCCCCCGAACATCATCGCCAGCCGCCCGGTGATCTCGCTCTTCTTGTAGCCGTAGCGGTCCTTTTCGGGCAGCGACATTGTCACGCCCATGGCCTGCCCGCGCGGGATGATGGTGACCTTGTGCAGCGGGTCGTTGCCGCGAACGAAGAGGGAGACGATGGCGTGGCCGCCCTCGTGATAGGCGGTGAGCTCCTTCTCGTCCTCGGTCATGACCATCGAGCGCCGCTCGGCGCCCATGAGCACCTTGTCCTTCGCCGCCTCGAAGTCGTTCATCGTCACCACGCGCTTGTTGGCGCGCGCGGCGACCAGCGCCGCCTCGTTGGTTAGGTTGGCGAGATCGGCGCCGGAGAAACCGGGCGTGCCGCGCGCGATCACACGGGCGTCCACGTCGGGCGACAGCGGCAGCTTGCGCATGTGCACGCGCAGAATGCGCTCGCGGCCCACAACGTCCGGGTTGGGCACGGTGATCTGGCGGTCGAAGCGGCCCGGCCGCAGCAGCGCGGGGTCGAGCACGTCCGGGCGGTTGGTGGCGGCGACGAGGATGATGCCCTCGTTCGACTCGAAGCCGTCCATCTCCACCAGCAGCTGGTTGAGCGTCTGCTCGCGCTCGTCGTTGCCGCCGCCCAGGCCGGCCCCGCGCTGACGGCCCACGGCGTCCAGCTCGTCGATGAAGACGATGCAGGGCGCGTTCTTCTTTGCCTGCTCGAACATGTCGCGCACGCGGCTGGCGCCCACGCCAACGAACATCTCCACGAAGTCCGAGCCGGAGATGGTGAAGAAGGGCACGTTGGCCTCACCGGCGATCGCACGGGCCAGCAGCGTCTTGCCGGTGCCCGGCGGGCCGACGAGCAGCAGGCCCTTGGGGATGCGGCCGCCCAGGCGCTGGAACTTCGCGGGCTCGCGCAGGAAGTCGACGACCTCCTCCAGCTCCTGCTTGGCTTCCTCGATGCCGGCGACGTCCTCGAAGGTCACCGTGCCGGTCTTCTCCGTGAGCATCTTGGCCTTGGACTTGCCGAAGCCCATGGCGCCGCCACGGCCGCCGCCCTGCATCTGGCGCATGAAGAAGATCCACACGCCGATCAGCAGCAGCATCGGGAACCAGGAGATCAGCACCGACAGCAGCGGGTTCATCTCCTCCTTGGGCTTGGCGGAGATGTGCACGCCGTTGTCCTTGAGGGTCTGAACCAGACTGGAGTCCTCGGGCGCGTTCGTCTTGAACTGGCGGCCGTCCTGGAACTGCCCGGTGATGGTCTGACCCTGGATCGTCACGCTGTTCACACGGCCGTCGGTCACGCGCTCCATGAAGTTGGAGTACGCGATCTCCTGATGCGGGCCGCGCTGTTGCGAGCCCTGGAAGAGATTGAACAGGGCGAACAGCAGCAGGACGACGATGATCCACAGGGCCGCATTGCGCGAGAAGTTCACGGTTCCCGATCCTTTTCAGCCGTTTCGCGGCCGGCGCGCCCCGGAGCGGCGCCGCCATGATGGCTCACGTCTCTAGACATAATGTCGACAGGTCGCGGAGCAACTGTAAAGGCTGGCGGGGCCAGCCCGCACGCGGGGCTGTGACACCACGCCGCCAGCTCCCCGGCGCCGGCATCCGCGCGCGTCCAGCCCAGATCCGGGACGTGCCGCGGCCCGTGTTCGTCCCGCACGGCCATGAGCGCAGGCCGCGCCGGCGGGGGCACGGCCGTGGCGCGCAGCGACGGCGCATCCGCCGTGAGCCGCACCCAGCCGTCATGGCCGAGCGGCGCCGCAACCAAGCCGTCCGGCGCGTCCGGGGACAACCGTACGGTGAAGCGCCCGTCGACCCGGGTCGTCCGCCCGGGTTCGAGCGGCGTCGCCGGGGTCCGCCCGACCTCGCGCACGACCAGCCAGCCGTTCCGGTGCGGCACGATGCGGCAGCCGCCGAGCGTGCGCGCCTGTGTGAATCCCTCGGCCAGCGCCCCCGCCAGCCGGTCGAGCCGCTGTGCGCGCGGCGCCTGCGTCCGCCCGCCGACCGCGCAGATAAGGCGCGCCAGCGCGTCGCGGGCGAGCGGCAGCGGCGGCTCGCCCCATTCCTCCGCGTCAACGACGGCGTAACCCGAGGGTTCAAGGCGCGCCGCCCCAGCGAGCAGCTCGGTGCACGCCGTTTCCACCACCTGCCGGGCGCGGCCCATGCCGTGCGCGATCTCCGCCAGCGTCGCGGCGTCCAGGCCAGCCTCGGCGAGCGCCGGCATGGCGTGGCGGACGCGCGTGCGGGTGAAGCGGCGGTCCGCGTTGCTCGGGTCGCGCACCCAGTTTAGCCCGCGCGCCCGGAGCGTGGCTTCCAGCCGCGCCCGCGCCACCGGCAGCAGCGGCCGGATCAGGCGCACACCATCCCGCCGACGCACCGCCGGCATCCCGGCGAGGCCCGCCGGGCCGGTTTCGGCGCGCACGCGCAGCAGGACGGTTTCCGCCTGATCGTTCAGGTGGTGGGCCAGCGCCAGATCCGCCAGCCCGGCGTCCCGGCACGCGGCGATGAGCGCGGCGTAGCGCGCCTCACGGATCGCGGCCTGACCCGCATCAGGCGAGAGCGCCGGATCGGGATGCAGGATGGTATGCGGGATGCGGTGGGCGGCGCACACCTCGCCAACCCAGCGGGCCTCGGCGGCGGCCTCGGCACGCAGGCCGTGATCGACCGTGAAGGCGTGGATCAACCGGCCGTCCGCCACCGCCCAGTCGGCCAGGAGCGTCAGAAGCGCGAGGCTGTCCGCCCCGCCGGACACGGCGACCCCGATGGGCGCCCGGGCGTCATCGGGCGCGAGAGGCGCCATCAGGGAATCGAAGGTGTCCGGGCCGAGCGGCTCGGCGGTCCCGACCCGGCCGGGATCAGGACTCACGCCTTGGGACAGTCCAGCTTCTGTTGCTCGCGCTTGGCGCGCTGGCGGATGTTCGCGGGCGCGTCGGGGTAGCGCTTCATCAGTTCGCGGAAGATCCCGCACGCGTCCTCGGTGCGTTCCAGCGCGGCCAGCGACATCCCGAGCTTCAAGAGATTGTCGGGTGCCTTGTTGCCCTCTGGATAGGTCTTGTAGCCCTCCGCGAAGGTCGCGGCGGCCTTCTTGTAGTTCCCGCGAACGTAGTAGGTCTCGCCCAGCCAGTACTTGGCGTTGCCGGCGAGGTCGTGCTCGGGATGCGCCTTGACGAAGGCCTGGAGCGCCGTTTCCGCCTTGCCGTAGTCGGCCTGCTGCAACAGCCGGAAGGCATGCTGGTACTGCTTGCCCGGCGCCTTGTCGGGAAGGACGTCGCTGGCGTCGTTGCTCGGCCCGCTCGGCTGCTCGCTGCGCAGATCGTCGACCGTCTTCTGCGACACGCTGCCGAGCGTCTGCGTGTCCCCCTCGCCGTTCTGCTGGCCGCCGGCAGCCGAGGCCGAGCCGGCCTGCCCGCTGGCAGACGCCGTCTGCGCGCCGCCACCGACCGGCACGGCGGGCTTCTGGACGCCGCCGACCGACCCCGCGGCGGTGCCGCCGCTCACCTGCTTCTCCAGACGGCTCAGCCGGAAGTTCACGTCCTTTGCCAGCCGGTCGACGCGCTGGCTGAGCTTGCGCAGCTTGAAGCCGGTTTCCTCGATCTGGCCCGTGAGCCGCTGGAGCTGCTCGGTCAGGCTGGAGACGCGGCTTTGCAGCTGCGCCGCCGCGGCGGACGGCATGCCGCCGCCCTGCCCGCCGGCGTTTGCCTGCGATTGCGACGGCTCGGGCTCGGGCGGTTCCTCGCCCTTGTAGACGGCGCGCTGCAGCGTTTGAACCTCGCGCTGCAGGCGCTCGATCTTCTGCACGAGGTTCTGGAGGTTCCCGTCGCTCTGCGCCCCGGCCGGCATGGGCGCCAGCAGCGCCAGCACAACCGGCGCCGCCAGCACGAGCCCGCATCGGCCAACCGTGCCCCGTCGACTGCGTGGCATCGTCGTCACTCCTTGCCTCCGAGCCGTTTCAGGACCGGCGTGGCCGATCTTCATGGCACAAATGTGGACGCCAAGCGGCGCTCACCGCGATCAGGTCGTGCCCGCGGCCGTGTCGTCCACCTTGAAGACGGCGCGCCGGTTTTTCGCCCAGGCCTCTTCATTGGAGCCGAGCACCGCCGGGCGCTCCTCGCCGTAGGAGACCGTCTGCAGGCGATTGGGGTTGATGCCGAGCGCCACGAGGTAGTCCTTGACCGCGCTGGCGCGGCGGGCGCCCAGGGCGAGGTTGTACTCGCGCGTGCCGCGCTCGTCGGCGTGCCCCTCGATCGTGATCGTGGTGTCGGCGTTCTCGCGCATCCACGCGGCCAAGCGCTCGATCGTCTGCTTCGCCTCATCGCTCAGCGAGGATTTGTCGAAGGCGAAGAAGACGCGGTCGCCAACGTCGACGACGAGATCCTGCTGCGTACCCGGCTCGGGGCCCTCGTCCAGCTCCTCCTGCTGGACGTCGCCGGTCTCGGCCTTTTCACCCTGCGTCGTGCCCGACTGGTCGCCGCTGCTCTGCGTTTCGACCTGGGTTTCCGTGTTCGTGCTGGTCTGTTCGGCCTGCTTGTCCGGCGTGGTCGAGCACGCCGCCAGAAGCAGCGCGGCGGTCAGCGCGGATGCGAGTCGCCACATGGTTGTCCCCTTTGCGATCTGTCCCCGGCGGTTGGTGTGGTGAGCGCCCGCGATCCGGGTCGGCCCCCTTGGATGTGCGCCCTCGGGATGGCGGTGCGGCGCCCGACGCATCCACCGGTCCCCCGGTCCGATGGGCGGCGGGCACGGATGTCAGTCGGGCAGAGCCTAGCCACACCGCCAAGTCGCTTCAAGATCACCTGGAAGGCACCGGCACCCCGGTTTCGCGTAAACGACAAATCGAACCATTCGTCGGATCGCGCGCACCGGGGTGAATCCATGTCTTTCATCGAAAAAACGCTGCGCTTTCGACGGGCCCGGGCGACGCGCCGCGCTTACGGCAGCGGCGGCGACCAGGACGGATCGGAGGCATCCATGGGGGTTTCCAGCTCCTGTTCGTTGAAGCCGGTCAGATCGATGGTGCGCAGCGAACTCTTGAACTCGCCTTCGTCATTCGCCCGATCGCGGCGGAAGAAGCACAGCACGCGGCCGTTGGGCGCCCAGCTCGGCCCTTCCACGCGGTAGCCCTTGGTGAGCATGCGCTCGTCGGAACCGTCGGGGCGCATGACCCCGATGTAGAAGACGCCATCCGCCTGGCGCGTGAAGGCGATCAGGTCGCCGCGCGGCGACCACACGGGGGTGGCGTAGCGCCCGTCGCCGAAGGAGATGCGGGTCACGTCGGTGCCGTCGGCGTTCATCGTGTAGAGTTGCAGGCTCCCGCCCCGGTTGGAGTTGAACACCAGCCGATTGCCGTCGGGCGCATAGGACGCCGAGATGTCGATCGAGGGTCCTTCGGTCAGGCGCCGGCGCTCGCGCGTGCGCAGATCCAGCTCGTAAAGGTCGGCGTTGCCTTCGGTGTCCAGCGCCATGACGACGTGGTTGCCGTCGGGGTGGAAGCGCGGCGCGAAGGTCATGCCCGGAAACTCGCCGATCACCTCGCGCTGGCCGGTGTTGAGGTTGTAGAGGTAGACGCGCGGCATGCGCTGGACGTAGCTGACGTAGGTGATTTCCTGCGTCGTCGGCGAGAAGCGCGGCGTGAGCACGAGGTTGGCGCCATCCGTCAGGTAGCGGTGGTTGGCGCCGTCCTGGTCCATGATCGCGAGCCGCTTGGTGCGGTCGGTCTGCGGTCCCTCGGCGGCGATGTAGACGATGCGCGTGTCGAAGTAGCCCTGCTCGCCGGTCAGCTCGCGGTAGATGGCGTCGGAGATGATGTGCGCCACGCGCCGCCAGTTGTCCGGCTGCGTGGTGTAGGCCAGCCCCGTCATCTGCTGCTCGGCGAAGACGTCCCACAGCCGGAAGGCGACTCGCAGCTGGCCGTTCTCCGCCTCGCGCATGGAGCCGCTGACCAGCGCCTGGGCGTTGATCTGGCGCCAGTCGGAAAAGCGCGGGCCGCCCTGCAGGCTCGCCGGTTCCTGGATGAAGGCGCGCTGGTCGATGGGCTCGAACAGCGCCGAGCGTTGCATGTTCTGCGTGATGACGTCACGGATCCGCCCGCCGCGCTCGTGCAGCGCCGCGCTGGACCCGTGAAAGTCGGTCACCGCGATGGGCAGCGGCTCCACCTGCCCGCGCGTGATGTCCAGCTTCAGCGCCGCCCTGACCGCGGGTGCGAGCGTCATCGCCGGCGCGGCCGCGAGGGCGGTGCGGAAACTGGTCGAGAGAAAGCGTCGGCGGCTCCACGGCGCCATGGTGTCTCCGTTTGCGGCTCGGTCCCCGCGGCCGGGTGCGCCGGCCTTGGGCAAGGGATGGGGCACGGACGGGGCAAAAGTTTGGCCCGGCGCCAACGTTTTTGTGGTCACCCGCCATCAGGATGGCAAGCGACGGTCATGAGTCCAGCATCTCCTTGGGGTCAAAGGTCAGCTCCATGACGCGCCACGTGTCGTACGCATCCGGCGGGAGGCTTTCCAGCGGCGAGCAGATGTGCACCGCGCGCGCGGCGCTACGCGCGGCGGCGGAGAAGAAGGAGTTGTCCATGCGCTCGTCGTTCCGGATCTCGATCGAGCCCACCGAGCGGTCCGGGTTGAAGGTGACGCGCAGCTTCACCACCAGCTCTTCAGCGTCGCGCGCGCCCGCCGGGACGTTCCAGCACCCCTCGATCTCGCGGCGGATGGCCTGGCGCTGGCTGGCCGTGACGCGGTCGCTCTGCTTCTCGGCCGCGGCCTGCTGCTCGCGCGGTTCCTCGGGCGCCGGCTCGTCGGCCTTGGCCTGATCCGGTTGCGACTCGTTCCCCAGGGACTTTTCCACGTCCTTGAGGATCGAATCCAGGTTGCGTTCCGAGGACTCCTCGGACTTTTCGGCCATTTCCACGCGCGGCTTTTCCGGCGGCTGCGCGGGCGTGGGCTCGGGCTGCTGGTCCTGCGCTTCCGGCGCCGACTCCTCGGGCTCGGGTTCCGGATCGGGCTGCTCGGCGGGCTCCGGTTCCGGCTTCTCCGGGCGCTGCTGCGGCGTCGGCGGTGCTGGCTCCGCCTCCGGTTCCGGTTCGGGCGCGGGGTCCGGGGTCTCCGCCGGCTGCACCGCCGCCTGCTGCTTGGGCTCGGGCTCCGGTTCCGGCGCGGGCTCGGGATCGGGCTGCTGCGCACTTTCGGGCACGGCCGGCGCGCTCGACGTATCGGCCTGCTCCTGTGGCGGCTCAGGGGCGGGCTCCGCCGGCTCCTCCGGCGGATCGGGGGCCTGCTCTTCCGGCTCCTCGGGCTTTGCCTGCTTTGGCTCGCTTTCTTTCGGTTCCGGCGGCGCCTCGCCGAGCTGCTTCGCTAACTCCTCCTCGCTGACGACGCTGACGGGCACGGGCTGCTCCGCGGGCATGGGATCGCCGAAATCGGGGGCGCCCACGGTCAGGCCGACGGCCACCGCCAGGTGAAGCAACAGCGAATAGACCAGCGGCGAGCGCATGGGCTCACTGGCCCTTGCGGTTGGACACGAGCGCGACGCGCGTGAAGCCGGCGTCGTTGATGATCCCCATCACCTCCATGATCTCGCCGTAGGCCAAGCGCTCGTCCCCGCGCACATAGATGCGCGTACCCGGCTTGCGCTCGGTGATGGCGCGCAGCCGCGGGACCAGCTTGCCCGGTTCCACCTCGGTTTCCTGCAGGAAGATGGTGCCGTCCTGCTTGACCGTGACCACCAGCGGCTCGACGGGCTCGTTCACCGTCTGCGCATCCGTACGCGGCAGCTGCACGGGCACGGCCACGGTGATGAGCGGCGCCGTCACCATGAAGACGATGAGCAGCACCAGCATGACGTCCACGAAGGGCGTCACGTTGATCTGGCTCATGGGCGTGTGGCCGCGCCGGCGCCGCCCCCGGCGCCCGAGCTTGGGCCCGCCGTTCATGTCGCCGCCGGCCATGGCTTACTGCATCTCCTCGAGCTGACGCGACAGGATCGCCGAGAACTCCCCGGCGAAGGCCTCGGTGCGGTCGCCGAAGCGCGTGATATCCGTCGTCAGCTTGTTGTAGGCCACGACCGCCGGAATCGCCGCCACCAGGCCGAGCGCCGTGGCGAACAGCGCCTCCGCGATGCCGGGCGCCACCACGGCCAGCGAGGTGTTCTGCGACGCGGCGATCGAGGTGAAGGAATTCATGATCCCCCACACCGTGCCGAACAATCCCACGAACGGCGCGGCCGAGCCGACCGAGGCCAGGAAGATCATCTGGCGTTCCAGGCGCGACATCTCGCGCCCCATCGTGACGTCCATGACGCGCTCGACGCGCTGCTGCAGGCTCTGCACCGTCTCGTCCCTGGCCGAGGACGCGCGCGCGGTGAAGCGCCGCCACTCGCGCATGGCCGCCACGAACACCGCCGACAGCGGGTCCGTCGGCGCGAGCGCCACGCGGTCGTAGAGATCATCGAGCGAGCCGCCCGACCAGAAGATTTCCTCGAAGGCGTCGGCACGCCGGCGCAGACGGCGCAACGTCACGGCCTTCTCGAAGATGATGGCCCAGGTCCAGACGGACGCCGCGATCAGCAGCAGCATCACGAACTTGACCACGATGTCGGCGTCCACGAACAGCGACCACAGGGTCAGGTCGTTGGCCGCGGCGGGGCCCACGGTCTGTGCGGTCTCGACAGCGGCGTTCGCCATGGCGTGTCCGGCTCTTTCGTGTCGGTGGAACGGGATGGCTGCGGCCGGGTCAGCTTTCGGCCGGCGGCAGCGCGGTCAGCAGGCGCTCGGCGATGACCTCGGGGATGCGCGTCGGGCGTCCCTCGGCGTTCACCGCCACCACGCGCACGTCGACGGCGACGCGCGGCTCCGCCTCGCCGCTGGGGCCGATGGCCTGGTGCAGGCGCAGGCTGGTGCGCGAGCGCTGCGCGATCGTGGTGCGCACCTCCAGCAGCTCGTCCAGGCGGCAGGGGCGGCGGTAGTCCAGGCTGATGGCGCGAACCGGCAGGATGATCCCCGTGCGCTCGCGCAGCTCCGTCTGCTCGAAGCCGCACAGGCGCAGCGCCTCCGTGCGCCCGCGTTCGGCAAAGTGCAGATAGGCGGCGTGGTAGACGATTCCCCCGGCGTCGGTGTCCTCGTAGTAGACGCGCACCCAGAAGCGGTGCGCGCCGTTCTCCAACCGGCCCGACAGGGCCGCGTCGCCGGGCCCGCTCGCGTTATTTCCCGGTGCCGAAGGCGTGGTCACGAAGCGCTGTCCTCCGATCCGCTGAACAGATCCCGGGCCGGCGCGGCATCGCCCGGCGGCGCCAGCCCCATGTGTTTGTAGCCCGCGCCCGTGAGCAGCCGGCCCCGCGGCGTGCGCTGAACCAGCCCCTGCTGGATCAGGTAGGGCTCGATCACGTCCTCCAGCACGTCGCGCTGTTCGGACAGCGCGGCGGCCATGGTTTCCACGCCCGCCGGGCCGCCCGTGTAGGTCTCCGCCAGGCAGCGGAGGTAGCGGTGATCCATGGAATCCAGCCCCTGGGAATCCACCTGCAGCCGCCGCAGCGCCCGGTCGGCAACGGCCCCGTCGATCTCGGCCGCGCCCTCCACGGCGGCGAAGTCGCGCACGCGCCGCAGCAGGCGCCCGGCCACGCGCGGTGTCCCGCGTGACCGCCGGGCCACTTCGGCGGCGCCGTCGGCGGTCATCGTCGCGCCCAGCAGCTCGCCGCTGCGCCGCACGATGCGCTCCAGCTCCGCCGGGGTGTAGAACTCCAGGCGCAAGGGGATGCCGAAGCGCTCGCGCAGCGGGTTCGTGATCAGGCCCGAGCGGGTGGTCGCGCCGACGAGCGTGAACGGCGGCAGGTCGATGCGCACCGAGCGCGCCGACGGCCCCTCCCCGATCACAAGGTCGAGCTGGAAGTCCTCCATCGCTGGGTATAGGATTTCCTCCACTTGCGGCGAGAGGCGGTGGATCTCGTCGATGAAGAGCACGTCGTGCGGCTGCAGGTTGGTCAGGATCGCCGCCAGATCGCCCGGCTTGGCGATTACCGGGCCGGAGGTATGGCGGAAGTTCACCCCCAGCTCGCGCGCCACGATCTGCGCCAGCGTGGTCTTGCCCAGCCCAGGCGGGCCGAAGAAGAGGACGTGGTCCAGCGCCTCCCCGCGCGAGCGCGCCGCCTCGATGAAGACCTGCAGGTTGGCGCGCAGTTCCTGCTGACCGACGAAGGCCTCCAGGTGCTGCGGGCGCAGCGTGGCCTCGGCGGCGTCGGCCTCGGTGGCTTCCGGTTGCACCTCGCGGGCCTGCTGCTCGCTCATGCCGTCAGCTCCTTCAGGCCCTCGCGGATGATCGCGTCGAGCCCGGCGTCATCGCCCAAGCGCGTGCGCGCCGCCGAGACGGCGCCGAACGCCTGCGCCCGCTGATAGCCCAGATTGACCAGCGCGGAAACCGCGTCCTCGCTCACGCCGCCCCCGTCGTCGGCCGCCGCCTCGGCCGCACCGGCCTCCGGCGCCGCGGCCGCGGCCGGGGCCGCGAGGCCGGGCGCCTTGTCCTTCAGCTCGGTGACGATGCGGCCGGCCAGCTTCGGCCCCACGCCGTTCGCGCGCGAGACCGTGCGCTTGTCCTGGGCCGCGATCGCCTCCGCCAGCTTGCCCGGAGCCAACACGGACAAGATGGCAAGGGCGTGACGAACGCTGACGCCCTGCACCGTGCACAGCAGGTTGAACCAGTCGCGCTCCGCCCGGTCGGTGAAGCCGTAGAGGTGGATGTGGTCCTCGCGCACGTGGGTGACGATCACGAGCGTGGCGGTGTGCCCGCGCGGCGGCAGGTCCGCCAGGGTGCGCGAGGACGCGAAGACGAGGTAGCCGACGCCGCCCACGTCGAGCAGCAGGGATTCCTCGTCGATCTCGTCGATGGCGCCGCGCAGCTTGCCGATCATGACGCCCGCCCCTGCTGTGCCACGCTCGCCCAGCTGGTGCGCGTGCCGGCGTGGTGAGCGTGGCAGATGGCCACCGCCAGGGCGTCGGCGGAGTCCTCGTTGTCCACGGCGCAGCCGGGCAGCAGGCGCTGGATCATGGGCGCGATCTGCTGCTTTTCCGCGTGGCCCGTGCCCACGACCGCCTTCTTCACGATCATGGGCAGGTACTGCGTCACCGGCAGGCCCGCCTGCGCCGGCGCCAGGAGCACGACCCCGCGCGCCACGCCGAGCTTCAGCGAGGTCTTGGCGTTCTTGTTGGCGAGCGACTCCTCCACGGCCGCGGCGTCCGGCCGGTAGGTGCCGAGCACGGCTGACAGCCCCTCGTGCAGCTCGACCAGCCGCTGGGCCGTGTCCAGCGTGTTGTCCGTGGTCACCACGCCGTTGGCCAAGTGCGTCAGGCGCGTGCCCGCGCTCTCGATGACGCCCCAGCCGGTGCGGCGCAGGCCCGGGTCCAGGCCGAGCACGCGCATCTCAGGCCGTCAGCCGCTGCATCACGTCCGCGGACACCTCGAAGTTCGAGGTCACCTGCTGGACGTCGTCGCTGTCCTCCAGCGCGTCCAGCAGCTTGAAGAGGGTCTGGGCGTCCTCCTCGCTCACCGGCTGCGTCGACATGGGCCGCCAGCCGAGCCGCGCTTCGCGCGGATCGCCGAACTGCTCGCGCAGCGCCTCGCGCACCTCGGAGAAGTCCTCGGCCTCGCAGATGATCTCGTAAGCGCCCGTGGTCTCGTCCTCGCCCGTGGGCGGGGTGTGCTCGACGTCCTTGGCGCCGGCTTCCACGGCGCCCTCGAAGATGCTGTCGTAATCCGCCACGTCGTCGCCGTAGACGATGCGGCCGATGCGCTCGAACATGATGGCAGCGGTGTTCTGCTCGCCCATCTTGCCGCCGTACTTGTTGAACGCGGCGCGCACCTCGCTGGCGGTGCGGTTGCGGTTGTCCGTCAGCCCGTCGACGATGACCGCGACGCCGCCGGGCCCGTAGCCCTCGTAGCGCACCTCCTGGTACTCGCCGCCGGCATCCGCGCCGGTCGCCTTCTTGATGGCGCGCTCGATGTTGGTCTTGGGCATGTTGTTGTAGAGCGCCGTGGCGATGGCCTGGCGCAGGCGCGGGTTGGATTCGGGCTCGGGCCCGCTTTCGCGCACGGCGACGGTGATTTCGCGGTTCAGCTTGGTGAACAGCTTGGCGCGCTTTTTGTCCTGCGCGCCCTTGCGGTACATGATGTTCTTAAACTGCGAGTGGCCCGCCATGTCTCTCGATCTCCCTGCGCCTTCGGGTGTGCTCGCGCGGCGTGCGGCGACGGGCGCCGCCAGCGTGTCGCGGGCGGATGCGGCGGCGTCGCCGGTGCGCGCGTGTTCCTCGGATATTCCGCCCTATGCTGTAACAACACGGCGCACCGGGCGGAAAGGCCCGCACGCCGCCGATTAACCGGTGATTAATGCCAAACCCGGCACGGTCGCGGCGTGCTGTGCCACATGGGAGGACGGCACCATGGCCTCGACGACGAACGGCGGGCTGCAGCTTGCGGAAACCCTGCCGGCCGACCCCGTTGCGGCGGAAGCCACGCGTACCCGCGCGGCCGGAATCGTGGAGTCCTATGTGCAGGAAAACGCCGTGCCCGCGCTGGACGGGGTGCTGGCCGCGGCCGAACCGTCGCGCGCCAGCGGCTACGCCCGCGCCGCCCGCGATGCGGCCGCGTTGGTGGACGCCGAGGTGCGGCGATTCCGCGCGCTGGAGCGGTCCGGCTAACCGCCGTCACACCTCGGGCACGTGCTCGCCGAGCCGCCCGCCGAGGCGCACCGGCTCCGCGCGTTTGGCCAGGCCGGTGCGGTCGTCCGTTTCCACGAACAGCCCGCACAGCGTCGCCTCGCCCATCGCGGGGCCGAGCCGGTCCGTCGGCAGCTTCTTGGTGAAGCGGGCGATGGGGGCACGCTTGTCCATCCCGATCACCGAGTTGTAGTCGCCCGTCATCCCGGCGTCGGTCTGGTAGGCCGTGCCGCCGTCGAGGCGCATGACGTCCGCCGTGGGGACGTGGGTGTGCGTGCCCACGCATAGGGAGGCGCGGCCGTCGACGTAGTGGCCGAAGGCCATCTTTTCGCTGGTCGCCTCGCCGTGGAAATCCACGACCACCGCCGAGACGGTGTGGCCCAAGCGGTGACGCGAGAGGATCTGGTCCACGCCCGCGAAGGGGTCGTCCAGCGGGTCCATGAACAGCCGGCCCATCAGGTTGATGACCAGCACCGAGCGCTCGCCCGTCGTCTTGAACACCGAGGCGCCGCGGCCCGGCGTGCCCGCTGGGTAGTTGTGCGGGCGCAGCAGGCGCGGCTGGCGCTCGATGAAGCTCAGGGCCTCGCGCTGGTCCCAGGAGTGGTTGCCGCCCGTGATCACGTCGGCGCCGGATTCGAGAAGCTGCGTGCAGATCTTCTCGGTTATCCCGGCACCGTGGGCCGCGTTCTCGCCGTTGACCACGACGAAGTCCGCCTGCAGGCGCCGCCGCAGGCCGGGCAGCTCGCTGGCCACGAGGTCGCGGCCGGCGCGGCCCATCACGTCGCCGACGAAGAGGATGCGCATGGCGGCGGTCAGCCCTCCGCCTGGCGCAGCGGCATGGGACCGATTTCCGTCACGATGGCGTCGAGCGGCTGATCGTACGGCCCCACCGGCAGGTCGTCGACGCGCTGGCCGCTGTAGGCCAGCCCCACCGCCAGCGTGGCCGGGTTTTCGCCGCGCAGCTTTTCCAGGGTGCGGTCGTAGAAGCCGCCGCCGTAGCCCAGGCGGTAGCCCGCGCCGTTAAAGGCCAGCAAGGGCACCAGCAGCACCTCGGGCGTCACGACGGGCGCGGCCTCGGTGGGCATGCGCGTGCCGAAACCGCCGTCGGCGAGCGGCGCGTCCGGCCACCACTGGCGGAAGACCAGCGGCGTGTCCGCGCCCTGCATCACCGGCAGGCCGATGGTGTGACCGCGCTCGTACAAGGCCGTGATCGCCGGGCGCGGGTCGATTTCGTCCCCCATGGGCCAGTAGGCCGATACGGTGGCGCCCGGCCGGTCCGCGACCATCGCCAGCACGTGCGCCACCAGCCGCTCGCCCGCGTCGGGATGCGCGGCGGCCGCTTCCGCACGCTGGTGCTTGGCCTGCTTGCGCAGCGCCTTTTTCCGGCTGGCGGGATCCTGCCCGGAGGCGGGATCGGGGGCCGGCGTCTCGGCCATGGCGGGCTCCGGCTGGCTGGCGGATGGAAAGGGGTGGGCGGTGCCGCGCGGGCCGTCGGTCTGCCAGCCTCCTCAACGGGCCGGTCGACCAGGTGGGTGCCGTGCTACCGAGACCCGAGGGGTCCCGGCAGGGACAGCTCCCGTTCATTCAAGTAACGCCCCCGGGAGTCGCTCGACCGGTCGAACCCCGCAGCACGCCCACGCGGGAACTTAGGTGCCCTCGAAGCGCGCGGCAACACGCTCGACGCGCTCGGCGACCGCATGCAGGCGCTCGACGGTTTCTGCGTCCTCCGCGGAGGGCTGCCGCGCCGGCGTGCGGCCGGTCACCTGCCCCGTCTGCTCGTCGAGATCGTCGGCAAGCAGCAGCCCGGCCATGACGAGCAGCCGCATCTCGCCCACTTGGCCCACGGAGTCGACAAGCCGGCGCACGCGCTGGTCGATCTCCGCGCCCAAGGCGCGCAGGTGCGGTTCCTGCCCGTCGTCGCAGGCGACTTCGAAGCGGCGGCCGTTGATGTCCAAGGCGACCTGGGCCAAAGCTAGGCCTCCAGCACGTTCTTCAGGCGACCGATCGCAGCGTCCAGCCGGGCCGCGATGTCGTCGTTGGCTTCGCGCAGGCGCTCGTTCTCGCTCTTCATCGCGGAGAGCTGGCGCTCCAGCTCGTCCTTGTCCGTGTCGTGGGCGAGATGCGTCTCGCTGGCGCGTTCCAGCCGGTCCACCGCGGTTTCCAGCCGTTTCAGCGCTTGATCCAGCGTTGCCATGCGATCGTGGGATCCTCAGCCGCTCGCTTCGCGGAGCAAACTACACCAACGTGGGGCGGAATGGTCAATTGACAGCGGCGCACCCGTGTCGCCGTCACGCCACGCGGCTGTGTTGACGGCGCACGCCCCCGGCGTCATGGTCCGCACGCACGCCGCGGCCCGCTGGCCGGGGCGCGTTCGTGCGTTTTCCCAATATTCCAATGGGACGAGAACGGGGATATCCACCGTCATGGACGCGTCCACTCCCGCCCAGCCGGCCGCCGACGGCGCCGGCACCCCGCACGCCACCCACGACGAGATGGCCAACGCCATCCGCGCGCTGGCGATGGATGCGGTCCAGCAGGCCAACTCCGGCCACCCCGGCATGCCCATGGGCATGGCCGATGTGGCCACCGTGCTGTTCTCCAAGTTCCTGCGCTTCGACCCGCAGCGCCCCGACTGGCCCGACCGCGACCGCTTCGTGCTGTCCGCCGGCCACGGCTCGATGCTGCTGTACGCGCTGCTGCATCTCACCGGCTACCCGGAGATGACGCTGGACGAGTTGAAGCGCTTCCGCCAGCTCGGCAGCCGCACCGCCGGCCACCCCGAATACGGCGACGCGCCCGGCATCGAGACCACGACCGGCCCGCTCGGCCAGGGGCTGGGCAACGCCGTGGGCATGGCCCTCGCCGAGCGGCTGCTGAACGCGCGCTACGGCGACGATCTCGTCAGCCACCGAACCTTCGTGCTGGCCAGCGACGGCGACCTGATGGAGGGCATCAGCCACGAGTCGGCGGCGCTCGCCGGCCACTTGGGGCTGAGCCGGCTGGTCGTGCTGTTCGACGACAACCACATCTCCATCGACGGCGACACCGAGTTGGCCGACACCCAGGATCAGGTGGCGCGCTTCCGGGCCTACGGCTGGGACGCCGAGCGCGTGGACGGCCACGACCCGGCGGCGGTGGAAGCGGCCATCGCGCGCGCCTGCGAGAGCGACAAGCCCACCCTGATCGCCTGCCGCACCACGATCGGCTTCGGCGCGCCCACGCTCGCGGGCAGCGAGAAGGCACACGGCGCGCCGCTGGGCGAGGACGAGATCCAGGCCACGCGCGAGCGCCTGGGCTGGCCCTACGGCCCCTTCGAGATCCCGGACCACATCTACGCGGCCTGGCGCGGCGTCGGCGCCGGCGGCGGTGAGTTGACGGCGGCCTGGGACCGGCGCCTCGCGGCGGCGGACGAGGCCACGCGCAGCGAGTTCGAGCGCCGCCAGCGCGGCGAGCTGCCGGCGTCCATTGCCGACGCCATCCACGAGCTCAAGGAAAAGGCGGCCGAGGAGAAGCCGGAGACGGCGACGCGCAAGGCCTCCAACAAGGTGCTCGCCCGCATCGTCGACGAGATGCCGGAGCTGATCGGCGGCTCGGCGGACCTCTCGGGCTCCAACAGCACCAAGGTGGGCGCGCACCGTGCGGCCAGCCGGGGCCACTTCGACGCCAACTACATCCACTACGGCGTGCGCGAGCACGGCATGGCCGCGGCCATGAACGGCATGGCGCTGCACGGCGGCGTGGTCCCCTACGGCGGCACCTTCCTGATCTTCTCCGACTACTGCCGGCCGTCGATGCGCCTGGCCTCGCTCATGGGCGTGCGCTCAATCTTCGTGATGACGCACGATTCCATCGGCCTGGGCGAGGACGGCCCGACGCACCAGCCGGTGGAGCATCTCGCGGCCCTGCGCGCCATGCCGCGCCTGCGCACCTTCCGCCCCTGCGACCTCGTGGAAACGGCGGAGTGCTGGGAGCTGGCGCTGAACAATCACGACCGGCCCTCGGTGCTGGCGCTGACGCGCCAGAACGTACCCACGCTGCGCACGGACGGCGGGCGCGAGAATTCCTGCGCGCACGGCGCCTACATCCTGCGCCCGGCCGCGCAGCAGCGTGAGGTGACGCTGCTGGCCTCGGGCTCCGAGGTGCAGATCGCCGTCCAGGCGCAGGAGCAGCTCGCCGAGCAGGGTATCCAGGCAGCCGTGGTGTCGATGCCGTGCTGGGAGCTCTTCCTGGAGCAGCCCGCCAACTACCGCGACGAGGTGCTGGGCCCCAGCTCGCTGCGCGTGGCCGTCGAGGCCGCCGGCGGCTTCGGCTGGGAGCGCTGGACCGGGCTGGACGGCACCTTCGTCGGGATGAAGGGCTATGGCGCTTCCGGGCCCTACAAAGAGCTGTACCAGCACTTCAACATCACGCCCGAGGCCGTGGTCGCCACGGTGAAGGACTGGCTGTAACCGCGCCCGATCCGGGTGGACGCACACGACCCTGGCAGCTGGGAGCCGACGCGGGGAGACGGAGACCATGAACGTCGAGCGCATGAACGATACGGCGCGGGCCATCGTTGCCGACGGCAAGGGCCTGCTGGCCGCCGACGAAAGCACGAACACGATCAAGAAGCGCTTCGATCAGGTGAACGTCGAGTCCACCGAGCGCACGCGCCGGGACTATCGGCACATGCTGTTCTCCACGCCGGGGATCGGCCAGTTCATCTCCGGCGTGATCCTGTTCGACGAGACCATCCGCCAGGAAGGCCCGGACGGCCAGCCGCTCGTGAAGCAGATCGAGCAGGCGGGCATGATCCCCGGCATCAAGGTGGACCGCGGCGCCAAGCCCCTCGCGCCCACGGGATCGGAGAAGGTCACCGAGGGGCTGGACGGCCTGCGCGAGCGCTTCGCCGAGTACGGGGAGATGGGTGCGCGCTTCGCCAAGTGGCGCGCGGTCTTCTCCGTGGACGACGACAAGCCCAGCGAGAAGTGCATCCGCGCCAACGCGCACGCCCTGGCCCGCTACGCCGCGCTGGCCCAGGAGGCCGACATCGTGCCGATCGTCGAGCCCGAGGTGCTGATGGACGGCACCCACGCCATCGCCGACCACGCCGCGGCGACCGAGCGCGTGCTGCGCGGCGTCTTTGCGGAGCTGGCCGAGCAGGGCGTCGCCCTGGAGGGCATGCTGCTCAAGCCGAACATGGTGCTCTCCGGCAAGGAGGCGAGCCAGCAGGCCGGCGCGGCCGAAGTCGCGCGGACCACGCTGCGCACCTTCCGGCGCGTCGTGCCGGCGGCGGTGCCGGGCATCGTCTTCCTCTCCGGCGGGCAGACCGACGAGCAGGCGACGCGCAACCTGGACGCGATCAACAAGCTGGCGCAGGAAGACGGCGCGCCCTGGCCGCTCAGCTTCTCCTACGGCCGCGCGCTTCAGCAGGCGGCGCTGAAGACCTGGGCCGGCAACAACGACAACGCCAACCAGGCACGCGAAGCCTTCATGGCGCGCGCACAGCAGACCAGCGCGGCGGCCCAGGGCCGCTACGCCGCGTAGAACCGGGGCGCCTCACGCCCCGACAGGACGCCGCACTGGCCGCGGCCGGCCGGTGCGGCCACTTCCCCCGGACGCGATCATCCCAGGATGTGAGGATCAAGGAGGGCATCGGCCGTCATGGCGACGCGCGTGGCGATCAGCGGCTTCGGTCGCATCGGCCGGCTCGTGCTGCGGGCAATCCGCGAGCAGAGCCGTCAGGACGTCGAACTGGTGGCGGTCAACGACCGCTCGGGCCTCGACATCAACAGCTTCCTGCTGCAGCACGACAGCACGCACGGGGCCTATCCGGGCCCGGTCGAGCAGGTGGACGGCGGCCTGGACGCCGGCCTGGGCGCGCCGGTCCGCTTCTTCCAGAAGGAAGACCCGGCCGAGCTGCCCTGGGGCGAGCTGGACATCGACGTGGTGCTGGAGTGCACCGGCAAGTTCACCAAGCGTGAGGACGCCGGCAAGCACCTGGAGGCCGGCGCCAAGCGCGTGCTCGTCTCCGCGCCGTCCAAGGGCGCCGACCTGACGGTCGTGATGGGCGTGAACGAGGACAAGCTCGCGCCCGAGCACCGCGTGATCTCGAACGGCTCGTGCACCACGAACTGCCTCGCGCCCGTGGTGAAGGTGATGCACGACACCTTCGGCATCGAGCGCGGCTACATGACGACGGTGCATTCCTACACCGGCGACCAGCGCCTCGTGGACGCCACGCACAAGGACAAGCGCCGCGCCCGCGCGGGCGCCAGCAACATGATCCCGACCACCACGGGCGCCGCCCGCGCCGTGGCCGAGGTCATGCCCGAGTTGAAGGGCAAGCTGGACGGCGGCGCCATCCGCGTGCCCACGCTCAACGTCTCGCTCGTGGACTTCACCTTCGACGCCAAGCAGCCCGCGTCCATCGAGTCCGTGAACCACGCGCTGCGCGACGCCGCGGCGTCCAACAGGATGAAGGGCATCCTGGGCATCGCCGAGGAGCCGCTGGTGTCCGCCGACTTCAACCACACGGCCGAGTCCTCGATCGCGGACATCCCCGAGACGAACGTGATCGACGACAGCCTCGTGCGCGTCGTCGCCTGGTACGACAACGAGTGGGCCTTCTCCGTGCGCATGCTCGACGTCGCCGCGGAGATCGGCAAGCTCGACTGACGGGCATTTAGAGCAGATCGCCGTAAAGTGGAATCAGCTCTTTCGGACGCCCACTCCGCCGTGGCCGTCCCGGCGTGATTCTGCTTGCTCGTGCGTGGACAGCCGCAAGGCTCGCGCGCCGCAGGCGCGCAAACTGCTCGCACCGGAAAAGCACGAACCTATCCCTAGATTTCCGGCTTTCTCGGCAGACACGATTTCACGCACGATGCTCTAACGGTGGCAGCCGCCGAGCGCGGCTGCCGCCTATCCCGCCTGCCGCTGGCCGCGGGTTGTCACGAAAAGCTGCCCGCCGGTCTGGGGCGCCGGCACGCCCGTCGTCGCCGGCAGGGACATCGGCCAGCCGCGCAGCGAGCGCACCGCGAGGTAGGCGAAGGCCTCCGCTTCCAGCGCGTCCCCGTTCCAGCCCGCCGCTTCCACCGGCTCGACCGGCACGCCCAGCCGCTCGCGCAGCGCCCCCATGAGGGTCGGGTTGTGGCGCCCACCGCCGCCGACCAGCCAGCGGGCGGGCGCTTCCGGCAGGTGGTCGCGCGCCCGGGCCACGCTCGCCGCCGTGAAGGCGGTCAGCGTCGCCGCCGCGTCGGCCAGCCCCAGGGTGTCGGCGTGGCTGGCGTCGAAGGCGTCGCGGTCCAGCGCCTTGGGGGGCGGCCGGTCGAAGAAGGGGTCGGTAAGGAACCCGGCGACCATCTGCTCGTGCACGGTTCCCGCCGCGCCCAGCCGCCCGTCGCAGTCGAACCAGCCGTTGGCGCGCTGCCGGACCAGATCGTCCAGCAAGGCGTTCCCAGGCCCGGTGTCGAAGGCGATCACACGGTCGTCGCGGCCGATGAAGGTGACGTTGCCGACGCCGCCGAGGTTGAGCACCGCCAAGGGGCGCTCAAGCTGTTCGGCCAGCGCCCGGTGATACAGCGGCGCCAGCGGGGCGCCCTGTCCGCCCGCCGCCACGTCGGCGCTGCGGAAGTCCGCCACCACGTCGATGCCGATGCGCTCGGCGAGGCGCAGCCCGTCGCCCAGCTGGTGCGTCATGCCGCGCGCGGGATCGTGGGCGAGCGTGTGCCCGTGGAAGCCGGCGACGCGGACGGCATCGAGCCTGACGCCGGCCTGGTCCAGAAGCTGCTCGACCGCATCGGCGTGGCGGTCCGTCAGGTCGCGCGCAACCTCACCCCGATCCGCGTCCCCCGCGACCGCCGCGGCCAGGTGTGCGCGGAAGGCGTCGTCGTAGGCCCGTGTCGTGGCCGCCAGCGGGGCGACCGCGCGGTCGCCGTCCGTGCGGATGAGCGCCGCGTCCACACCGTCGCGCGACGTCCCGCTCATCAGGCCCAGCGCCAGGACCGGCTCCGCCCCCGGCATGTGTTCTCCCCCGGCTTTGGCAGACGCGCGGCAGTGTGCTAATGCCCCGTCATCGCCGCAACCCGAGCCCGCAAGATCCAGACCCGCCATGAGCCAGACCCAGATCGACCCGCCCGCCTCCACCTTCCTGCGCGACGCGCAGGCGCGCGGCTACATCCACCAGACGACCGACCAGACCGCGCTGGACGCGCTGCTGAGCCAGCACGCCCCGGTGGTGGCCTATGCGGGCTACGACTGCACGGGGGATTCCCTGCACGTCGGCCACCTGCTGTCGATCATGCAGCTGCGCCTGCTGCAGCGCCACGGCCACAAGCCGATCGTGCTCATGGGCGGCGGGACGACCAAGATCGGCGACCCCTCCGGCAAGGACGAGCAGCGAAAGCTGCTGGACGAAGGGCAGATCGAGGCCAACAAGGCCTCCATCAAGAACATCTTCCGCCAGTTCCTCACCTTCGGCGACGGCCCGAGCGACGCCGTCATGGTGGACAACGCGGACTGGCTGGACTCCCTCAACTACATCGCGTTCCTGCGCGAATACGGGCGGCACTTCTCCGTCAACCGCATGCTGGGCCACGAGTCCGTGCGCCAGCGCCTGGACCGCGAGCACCCGCTGAGCTTCCTGGAGTTCAACTACATGGTGCTCCAGGCCTACGACTTCCTGGAGCTGTACCGGCGCTACGGCTGCCGGCTCCAGCTCGGCGGCTCGGATCAGTGGGGCAACATCGTCGAGGGCATCGACCTCGGCCACCGCATCGAACACGCCGAGCTGCACGGCGTCACCTGCCCGCTGCTCACCACGGCCTCCGGGCACAAGATGGGCAAGACCGCCGACGGCGCGGTGTGGCTGAACGAGCGCAACTTCTCCAGCTACGCATACTACCAGTTCTGGCGCAACACCGAGGACGCGGACGTGGGCCGCTTCCTGCGCCTGTTCACCGAGCTGCCGCTGGAAGAAATCGCGCGCCTGGAAAACCTCCAAGGCGCCGAGATCAACGAGGCCAAGAAGGTGCTCGCGTACGAGGCGACCAAGCTGTGCCGGGGCGAGGACGCGGCCGAGCGCGCCGCCGAAGCGTCGCGCAAGGTGTTCGAGCAGGGCCAGCTCGCCGAGGACCTGCCGCAGGTCCGGGTCGAGCGCGAGCGGCTGGCCGAGGGCGTACACCTGTACGCCCTGCTGCACGAGGCGGGGCTGGCGGACTCGAACGGCGCCGCGCGGCGGCTCATCAAGGGCGGTGGCGCCCGCGTGAACGACGCCAAGGTCGGCGATCCCTACGTCACCGTCAGCACTGCGGACTTGCGCGACGACGGCGCCATCAAGATCTCCGCTGGCAAGAAGAAGCACGCCCTGGTGACGGTGCCATGAGGAACGGACGCCCATGACCGCCCCCGGCGTGTACGCCCGCGAGCCCGACGGCGGCTGGACGCCGCTGTACGCGGACGCGGGCGGCGAAACCTACCACCTGCACGACATCAAGGCGGTCGGCGGGGTCGGCACGCGCGGCCAGGACCCGGACGGCACGCCGCTGCTCGCCCTCTCGCGCACGGACGTGGAGATGGTGCTGCTCGATCCGCCGGACGCGCTGGACGAAATGCTACTGGCCCTCATCGCTGCCGTGCGTGAGCACCTGCGCGCCACCGGGCAGAAGCAGGTGACGCTGCGGCAGGTCTTTCCGGCCAGCGGGTGAGCACGGGCCCTGCTCAGGGCTCGCGCGGCACGTCGAACGGCCAGACCTCGAAGTCGTGGGCGTCGTAGATCCGGGCCAAGGTGCCGTTCGCCAGCAACGCCGGGATGCGGCGGTCCCAGATCGCGGCGAAGCGCCGACCCGCCTCCGTTCGCGCAAAGCCCGGATACAGCTTCAGATTGAAGGCGTGTTCCACCGTGAACGTGGAACGGCTCAGGTCGTCGGGCAGGCTTTCGAGGCTGTTCTCGATCTCGTAGGCGGCGCCCAGGAAATAGTCGATTCGCCCGGCCTTCAGCATCCGCAACGCGCTCACGTGCGAGGCCACGGCCGAAACGTGGTCCACCGGAACGTCGAGATACTGGTCCATGTTGTAGGCGGGCATCCAGGCGACCCGCCGGTTGCGCAACGCCGCCACGCCGGTCCAGGCGGCCGCCTCGGCCCGCATCATCACCGCGCTGACCCGGTCGGCGTCGTAGTGCCAATCCGGGTAGATCACGCCGGTTTGCTCGTGGGCATAGGACGCCAGCCAGGCGTCGGCTTCGCCGTTTTTCACCCGCACCACCGCGCGTTGGTAGGGCACGGTGTGGAAGCGCACCCGCACGCCGGCCGGCTCGTACACCGCGCGGACGACCTCCCATCCCATGCCGCTGCCGTCGGGGTTCGTGTAGCCCTCCCAGTGCGGGGCATAGACGTCGAGGGTCGGCGTGCCCGCTCGGGCGGGAACGGCCAGGGCCAGGGCAAAACCGGCGGCCAAGAGCAGTCGGGCCCAGTTGCCAAGCATCCCAAACCCCGCTGCTGGTCCCGCGGCGGTGGCGCCGCGCGTTTCGCGGGCGCACCCGGCTCGTGCCCGCGGCAGGCAGTGGGCCGAAAAATAACCCGGACGTGAACCCCTGATCGATGAATGAACGGTTGCGAAAGCGCTCTAAGCCGACACGCCTCCGCGCCGGGTCCGGCCGTTCGACGCCGACGCGGGTCAGGACGCCACGGCCGTGCGGGCCGCCTGGCCGCGCAGCTTTTGGCGACGGCGCTGGTTGGCGTAGATGCCGCCCAGCAGCAGCAGCGCCGGGATGTAGAACAGCTGCTTGGGCGGCTGATCGCCGGGTACCTGCAGGGCGGTCACGCGCCAGTCGAGCGAGATGCCCTTTTTGTCGGCCGGCGAGCCGAAGCGCACCCGCTTCACCACCACGCCCGCTTGCGTGGTTTCCACGGTCAGGCCGGCGCCCTGCCGCAGGCGCTCGGCGCCGTTGGCCCCGGTGTCGTCGCCGAGCGGGATAAGCACCGTCTTCGTGGCTTCCGTGCCCTCGATCGTCATGCCCTCGACCACGAGGCGCAGGGTGCCGCCCGCCGGCTGCTTCGCCGCCATCGTGTGGATCCGGCTCGGGTCCACGGTCCGCATCGAGGGGACGATCTGCTCCATGAAGTAGCCCGGCCGCAGCAGCGTGAAGGCCACCAGCAGCAACGCCAGCCGCTCCCACACGCGGCTGTGCGTGACCATGTAGCCCTGAAGCGCCGCGGCGAAGACGAGCAGCCCGGCCGTGCCCGCCGCGACGACGAGCGTGAACTCCAGCGGCCCCGCCACGTCGATGAGCAGCAACTGCGTGTTGAAGATGAAGATGAACGGCAGCAGCACGGTGCGCAGCGAGTAGAAGAAGGCGGTCACACCCGTCCGGATCGGATCGCCGCCCGACACGGCCGCGGCGGCGAAGGACGCCAGCCCCACCGGCGGCGTCACGTCCGCCATGATGCCGAAGTAGAAGACGAAGAGGTGGACGGCGATCAGCTCCACGACCAGCCCGGCTTCGGAACCGAGCTGCACCACCACCGGCGCCATCAGCGAGGCGACCACGATGTAGTTCGCCGTCGTCGGCAGCCCCATGCCGAGGACGAGGCTGAGCAGCGCGGTGAAGACCAGCATCAGGATGACGTTGCCGCCCGACAGCGTTTCCACGAACGCCGTCATCACCTGCCCGACGCCCGTCAGCGTCACCGTGCCCACGATGATGCCGGCGGCGGCCGTGGCCACGCCGATGCCGATCATGTTGCGTGCCCCGGTGACGAGGCCGTGCAACAGCTCGACGCCACCCCTCCGCGTTGCGGCGAGGATGTCGCCGCTGCGCAGGAAGAGCGCCCGCAGCGGCCGCTGGGTGAGCAGGATCAGCACCATGAAGGCCGCGGCCCAGAAGGCCGCGAGGCTGGGCGACAACCGCTCCACCATCAGCGCCCAGACCAGCACGCCCACCGGCGGCAGGTAGTGCAGACCCGCTTTGAGCGTGAGCCCGACGTCCGGCAACTGGTCGCCGTAGGCGCGAATGTCGTGGGCGAGCTCGGGCACGCGCGTCGACACCGCCACCAGCGCCACATAGACCGCCAGGACCAGCGCGGCGATGACGTAGACCGCCGCCGGGCCGGTCCAGGCGACCAGCAGCTGGACGAGGCCGTAGACACCCGCCGCGCCCAGCACGACGTTGCCGAGCACGAGCGCGCCGCCGGAAATGACGCGCCAGCGGCTTTCGGCGGGCACCGCGCGGCGCACGCCCAGGTACACCAGCGCCTGGAGCGCCACCACCGCGATCGCGCCCCAGAACAGGTTGCCGCCCTGGGCCAGCATGCCCGCCAACTCGAACAGCCACACCATCCCGCCGGCGAGCGCCGCGATCGAGGCCAGCGTCAGCCCCGTTGAGAGCAGCGTCCACACCAGCGGCTTGGGTGGGTGGCGGCGCGGCAGCCCCTCCATGCCGCCCTTCAGTGCCTCCAGGTGGACCATGTAGAGCAGCGCCACGTAGGAGATCACCGCCGGCAGGAAGGCGTGCTTGATGACCTGGAAGTAGGGGATGCCGACGTATTCAACCATCAGGAAGGCGGCGGCGCCCATGACCGGCGGCATCAGCTGTCCGTTGACCGAGGACGCGACCTCGACCGCGCCCGCCTTCTCGCGCGAGAAACCCACCTTGCGCATCAGCGGCACGGTGAAGGTGCCGGTCGTCACGACGTTGGCGATGGAGGAGCCCGAGATCAGGCCCGTCAGGCCGGAGGACACCACCGCCGCCTTGGCCGGCCCGCCGCGCATGTGGCCCAGCAGCGCGAACGCGATCTGGATGAAGTAGTTGCCCGCGCCCGCGCGCTCCAGCAGCGAGCCGAAGAGCACGAAGAGGAAGACGAAGCTGGTCGACACCCCCAGCGGCACGCCGAAGACACCCTCGGTCTGCAGCCACTGGTGCCACATCGCCTTGCCGAAGGACGCGCCCTTCCATTGCAGCGTGCCGGGCACGATGTCGGCGTCGCCGAAGAAGACGTAGCCCAGGAACACCAGGGCCACGACCATCAGCGCCGGGCCGAGCGCGCGGCGCGTCGCCTCCAGCAGCAGCACCAGGCCCGTCGCGGCGACCGCCTGATCGTACCAGGTGGGCACACCCACGCGGCCCGAGAGCGTGTCGTAGAAGAGGAACTGATAAGCCGCGCAGAAGGCGGCCACGGCAGCGATCAGCCAGTCCACCGCCGGCACGGTGTCGCGGCGCTGACCCTTGAACGCCGGATAGGCGGAAAACGCCAGAAAGATCGCGAAGGCCAGGTGGATGGAGCGCGCCTGGGTGCTGTTGAGCACCACCGGCCCGACCAGGAACGGCAGCGGCGAGGCGTACCAGAGCTGGAAGAGCGACCACAGAAGCGCGACGCAGAGCAGCACGCTCTTCGCCAGCGTGTTGGACGGGTTGCGGCCGCCGGTGTCCATGTCGGCGACCAGATGCTTCAGGTCCGTCTCGCTCGATGCCGTGCTCATCCGCCCTGCCCCGCCGGCTGGACCGTGCCGCAAGCCATCGTCATGTGCCGGATACACTGCGGGCGGCGTCCGAAACCGGACACCGCCCGCCGAGGAGCCTTACATCAGGCCGGCTTCCTTGTAGTACTTCTTGGCGCCCGGATGCAGCGGCGCGGACAGCGCCTCCGTGGCCATCTCCTCCTTGTCGAGGACCTTGAAGGCCGGGTGCAGGCTCTTGAACGTCTCGAAGTTCTCGAAGACGGCCTTCACCAGCTCGTAGACCGCCTTCTCGGACATGTCGGCGTGGGTCACGAAGGTGGCGCGCACACCGAAGGTCTTCGTGTCCTCGTCATTGCCCTTGTACATCCCGCCGGGGATCGTGGCCCAGCTGTAGTAGGGCCGGTTCTCGACGAGACTGGCCACTTCGTCGTTCTTCACGTCCACCAGGTTGGTGTCGCAAGTGGTCGTGGCCTCCTGGATGGAACCGGAGGGGTGGCCGACGACGTAGACGAAGGCGTCGACCTTGTTGTCGCACAGCGCCGAGGCTTGCTCGTCCGCCTTCAGCTCGGAGGCGAGCTGGAACTTGTCCGGCGTCCAGCCGAGGGCGTCCATCACCACGTCCATCGTGGCGCGCTGGCCCGAGCCGGGGTTGCCGATGTTCACGCGCTTGCCGGCGGTGTCCATAAAGGTCTCGATGCCGCTGTCTTTCCGGGAAACGACCGTGAACGGCTCCGGATGCAGCGAGAACACCGCCCGCAGGTCCTTGAACGGCTTGTCCGAGAAGCGCTTGGAGCCGTTGTAAGCGTGGTACTGCCAGTCGGACTGGACCACGCCGAAGCTCAGCTCACCGGCCTGCATGGTGTTCAGGTTGTAGACGGACCCGCCGGTGGATTCCACGGAGCAGCGGATGCCGTGGCGGTCGCGGTCCCGGTTCATCAGCTTGCAGATCGCGCCGCCCGCCGGGTAGTAGACCCCGGTCACGCCGCCGGTGCCGATCGTGACGAAGGACGTCTCCTCGGCGGCCCGGGCGTCGCTCGCCGGGTTCACCAGGGCGAGGGACGCCGTCATGGCCGCGCCCAGCGTGGCCGTCAGCAGTTTTCGCATTGTGGGTGCCTCCCTGTGGATTCGCCTGTGTGGCAGGTCGATTTTGCACGTGGTCCGATAACACGAGTGACCATCAGGGTACCAGATATTGACACCCACAATGGGCCTCCGCCGCACGGGTTATAGCCGGGCGGCGAGGTCAGCCACCGGCGCCGGGGTGCGCCCGATGGCGGTGGCTGCCCGCGCCGCCGCCGCGACCAGTGCGGCGTTGTCCGGTGCCCGCGCGCCATCCGGCAGGGTCAGGTTGTTTTCGAAGCCGACACGCACATCGCCGCCGAGCGCCATCGCCACGGCCGCGCAGGCGGTTTCGCGCGCGCCGAAGGCGCACACCATCCACGGCGCCCCGCTCCCGGCATCCGCCTGGCGAAAGGGGAAGAGATCGGCCGGGTCGGCCTGCGCGCCCGCATAGCTGCCCAGCACGTACAGCCGCGGCAGTCCGGCGATGCCGGGGAACCGCGTTTCCACGGCCCGCCAGCGCGCCACCTCGTCGGGCGTGTAGAGGATGATCTGCACGCGGATGCCCCGCGCCCGGCACCAGCGCAGGAAGGCGATCGCGGCGCGCTCGTGGCGGGCGTCCGGCGCCAGCTCGCGCCAAGCGACGCTAACGGCCTCCGGGCGCACGGCGCGCACCGCGGCGATCTGCTCAACGGGGCGGAAGCGCCCCGCCGATTCCGTCGTGATCTGGATGACGAGATCGTCGCCCACCCGCGCGCGCACGGCCGCGATGGCCTCGCGGTAGGCCGCCGGATCGAGCGTGTGCCGGCCCTCGCGGTCGCGGACGTGCAGGTGCAGCATCGCCGCGCCCGCGTCACGGCAGGCCGCCGCCGTCTCGGCAATGGCGTCCGGCGTCACGGGCAGCGCCGGGTGGTCCGCCGGCGTGCGCCGGGCGCCGTTGGGCGCCGCCGCGAGCAGCAGCGGCGGCCAGGTCACGCCCCGATCTCCGTGAGTGCACCCCCGATCGCGTCCGCCAGCTTGTCGACCAGCTCGGCGCGGTGCTCGTCGCCGATGATGAAGGGCGGCGCGAGCAGCACGTGATCACCCGCCTGCCCGTCGGCCGTGCCGCCGCCGGGGTAGCAGATCAGCCCGCGCGCGAAGGCCGCCTTCTTGATACGCGCGTTGAGCGCCAGGGCGGGGTCGAAGGGCCGCTTGCTCTCGCGGTCGGCCACCAGTTCAATCCCGAGAAAGAGCCCGCGCCCGCGGATGTCGCCGACATGCGGGTGGTCGGCGAACCGCGCCGCCAGGTCATCGCGCAGTGCTGCGCCCTGGCGGGTCACGTTCACCAGCAGGTCGTCGCGGTCGATCACGCGCTGCACCGCCAGCCCCGCCGCGCAGGCCGTGGCGTGGCCGACGTAGGTGAAGCCGTGCGGGAACGGCCGCGAGGCGGTTTCGATGGACTCCGCGATGGCACGGCTCATCAGCACCGCGCCCAGCGGCTGGTAGCCGCCCGCCAGCCCCTTGGCACAGGTCAACAGGTCCGGCGCGGCGCCGTCGTGGCTGCACGCGTAGCGCACCCCGGTGCGGCCCATGCCGCACATCACCTCGTCGAAGATCAGCAGCACGCCGTAGCGGTCGCAGATCTCGCGCACGCGCTTGAGGTAGCCCGGCACGGCCGGCACCGCGCCCAGGGTCGCGCCGACGACGGGCTCGCAGATGAAGGCGAGCACCGTCTCCGGTCCGGCCCCCAGGATGGCGTCTTCCAGCTCGGCCGCCATGCGCTCGCCGTAGGCGCCCTCGTCCTCGTCCGCGCGCTGGCCGCGATAGGGGTAGCAGGGCGAAATCCGCGTTACGCCGTCGGGTAGCATGGCGTCGAAGGGCACGCGCCGGCCCGGATTGCCGCTCGCCGCCAGGGCGGCAAGCGTGTTGCCGTGGTAGCTCTGGCGGCGCGCGATCACGCGCCGGCGCATGGGCTCGCCCCGGTTCACCGCGTGCTGGCGGGCCAGCTTGAGCGCGGTTTCCGTCGCCTCGGACCCGCCGGAGACGAAGTGCACCCGGTCCAGACTCCCCGGCGCGTCCGCGACGAGGTGCTCGGCCAGGGCTTCCGCCGGCTCGTTGGTGAAAAAGGCGGTGTGGCCGTAGGCCAGCCGCGCGGCCTGGTCCTGGATCGCGGCGACGACCTCCGGGTGGCCATGGCCCAGGCAGGACACGGCCGCGCCGCCCGAACCGTCGAGGTAGCGCGTGCCGTCGCGGTCGAAGAGGTACGGCCCCTCGCCGCTCGCGGCGACGGGATAGCTCGCCGCGGGGCTGCGGTGGAGAACGCGGGACATCGGCTCGATTACAGGTGCGGGCCGGGTTCGGCGATGCTGTAGGCCGAGAGCTGCTCGGTGATGTGGGCGTACGCCTCGTCCACGGAATCCGTGATCAGCATCAACTCCTTGTCCTTGGCGTCGATCGTGCCGTAGCGCACCAGCGCGTCGAAGTTCACCACCTCGTTCCAGAACGCGCGGCCGAACAGCACGATGGGCAGGTGCTTGCGGATCTTGTGCGTCTGCAGGAGCGTCAGCATCTCGAACAGCTCGTCGAGCGTGCCGAAGCCGCCCGGGAAGAACACCGCCGCCTTGGCCAGGTAGGTGAACCAGAACTTGCGCATGAAGAAGTAGTGGAACTCGAACCCGAGCTCACGGGTGACGTAGGGGTTTTCGTACGGCTCCGCCGGGATTGAGATCGACAGCCCGATGTTCATGCCCTTGGCTTCGGAGGCGCCGCGGTTGGCGGCCTCCATCATGCCCGGCCCGCCGCCGGTGCAGACGACGAAGCGGCGCTCGCGCGCGTCGAGCTGCTTGGACCAGGCCGTGAGCTGGCGCGCCAGCTCGCGCGCCGCCTCGTAGTAGGCGGACATTTCCAGGTCGCGCTCGGCCGTCTCGACATCACCGCCGTTCGCCTTGGCCTCGGCCAGCGCCGCCTCGGCCACGTCGCGCGGCTTGAGGCGGGCCGAGCCCATGAAGGCGATGGTGTCGTCGATCCTGTGATGCTCGAAGCGGCTGCGCGGTTCCAGGTACTCGGCCAGGATGCGCAACGCGCGCGCGTCCTTGCTCTCCAGAAAATCCTTGTTGGCGTAAGCCTTCACCGGGGTGCGGTAGGTGGATCGGTCGCCGGTTTTGGTCATCGTGCATCCGTGGTCGCAGGAGTGTTGGGCGGAACGGCGACGCCGCCATGCGGGCGCCGAGGAGATCAGTCTGCCACTGGTGAGCGGTCTGCTACCAGGGCGTTAAGCGGCGGGCCCCGCAGCTTCCGGGTAGGCGAACAGCCCCGGCAGGCCGCCCGTGTGCACAAAGACGACGGCGCCCTCGCCGGCCAGCGCGCCGGTGTCGAGCCCGTGCAGCAGCCCGGCCATGGCCTTGGCGCTGTAGACGGGATCGAGCACCAGGCCCTCGGTCCGCGCCGCCATGCGGGCCGCGGCCAGCGTGGCATCGGTGGGGATGCCGTAGGCGGGCCCGGCGTGGGCGCCTTCGATGTGCAGGCGCTCGCCCGGCGGCGGCTCGACGCCGAGCCGCCGGGCCGTGGACGCCGCCAACCCCGCGACCGTGCGCCGGGTCGTGGCCGCATCCGCCTCCACGTCGATCCCGATGACGCGGGCCGAATGGTTCAGCGCGTGCAGCCCCACCAGCAGGCCCGCCAGCGTGCCGCCGCTGGAGGCCGGCACCACGATCGTGCCGATGGCCAGATCGCGGTCCACCGCCTGGTTAACCAGCTCCAGCGCCGCGCGCACGTAGCCCAACGCGCCGGTTTCCGTCGAGCCGCCCGTGGGAATGACGAAGGGCGTGTGCCCCTGGACCCGCCGCCGCGCGGCGACGGCGTCCATGGCCTCGCCGCGGTCCGTGCCCACGGGATGGATCTGCACGTGCGCGCCCAGCAGGTGGTCGAGCTGGACGTTGCCGGTGGACTCGTAGCCCGCGTCGCGGTCGGGCACGGCGCGCGTCAGCACGAGATCGCAGCCCATTCCCAGGCGCGCCGCCGCGGCGGCGGTCTGGCGCGCGTGGTTGGACTGCACCCCGCCCGTGGTGACGAGCCAGTCCGCGCCCGCGGCCTTCGCCTCGGCGGCGAGATATTCCAGCTTGCGCGTCTTGTTGCCGCCGCCGGCGAGCCCCGTGGCGTCGTCCCGCTTCACCCACACCGCCCGCTCGGTGCCGAGCGCGCGGCGCAGGCGGTCCATGGGCTCCAGCGGCGTGGGCAGGTGCGCCAGCGGCACGCGCGGCCATGCGCCGAGATCCATGAGCACGTCTCCGACCCGTGTCCCGGGAGCCTATCCGCGTACGGGCCGGCGCCGAAACCGTCCCCAACCGAAAACGCCCCGGCCGCGATGGGCCGGGGCGCCTCCGTCCAGCCGTGTCGCCCGTGTCAGACCGCGAGCGCGGCCAGAAGCAGCAGCGCGACCACGTTGGTGATCTTGATCATGGGATTCACCGCCGGGCCGGCCGTGTCCTTGTAGGGATCGCCCACGGTGTCGCCCGTGACCGCGGCCTTGTGGGCCTCCGAGCCCTTGCCGCCGTAGTTGCCGTCCTCGATGTACTTCTTGGCGTTGTCCCAGGCGCCGCCGCCGGCCGTCATCGAGATGGCGACGAACAGCCCCGTGGTGATAACGCCGAGCAGCATCGCGCCCACGGCGGACAGGCCCGCGCCCATGCCGGCGATGGCCCAGATGATGACGAAAAGGACGATCGGCGAGAGCACCGGCAGCAGCGAGGGGACCACCATCTCCTTGATGGCCGCCTTGGTCAGCATGTCCACGCAGCGGTGGTAATCGGGGCGCGTCGTCCCCTCCATGATGCCGGAAACCTCGCGGAACTGGCGCCGCACCTCTTCCACCACCGAGCCCGAAGCGCGGCCCACGGCCGTCATGCTCAGCGCGCCGAAGAGATAGGGCAGCAGCCCGCCCAGGAGCAGCCCGACGACCACGTAGGGGTTGGACAGGGAGAAATCGACGCTGCCCTCGGCCACGGTGATCTGCCCGGCCTCGGCGAAGTGTGCCAGGTCCGCGGTGTAGGCCGTGAACAGCACCAGCGCGCCGAGCCCGGCGGAGGCGATGGCGTAGCCCTTGGTGACCGCCTTCGTGGTGTTGCCCACGGCGTCCAGGGTGTCGGTGGTGTCGCGCACGCTTTCGTCCAGGTCGGCCATCTCGGCGATGCCGCCGGCGTTGTCCGTGACGGGGCCGAAGGAATCCAGCGCGACCACCATGCCGGCCAGCGCCAGCATCGTCGTCACCGCGATGGCGATGCCGAACAGCCCGCCCAGCAGGAAGGTGGCGACGATGCCCGCCGCGATCACCAGCGCCGGGAGGGCCGTCGATTCCAGCGACATCGCCAGGCCCTGGATGATGTTCGTGGCGTGGCCGGTCTGCGATGCCTTGGCAACCGAGCGCACGGGCCGGAAGTCGGTGCCGGTGTAGTATTCCGTGATCCACACCATCGCGCCCGTGATCGCCAAGCCGATGAGGCCGCAGAAATACAGGTCCAGCCCGGTCACGGGGACGCCGCGCACGTCCAGCGTGGTGCCGAAGCCGACGATCCACTGCGTCACGGGAATCAGCAGGATCAGCGAAATCACGGCCGAGGCGATGAAGCCCTTGTAGAGGGCCTTCATGATGTTCTGGTCCCGGCCCAGCCGGACGAAGAAGGTCCCGGCGATCGAGCCCAGGATGCAGGCCCCACCGATCGTCAGCGGGTACATCATCATGTTCGCGGCCATCGCGGTGCCGGCGAAGAAGATCGAGGCCAGCACCATCGTCGCCACCACGGTCACCGCGTAGGTTTCGAAGAGGTCGGCGGCCATGCCGGCGCAGTCGCCCACGTTGTCGCCCACGTTGTCGGCGATCGTGGCGGGGTTGCGCGGGTCGTCCTCGGGGATGCCGGCCTCGATCTTGCCCACGAGGTCGGCGCCGACGTCCGCGCCCTTGGTGAAGATGCCGCCGCCCAAGCGGGCGAAGATGGAAATCAGCGAGGCGCCGAAGCCGAGCGCCACCAGCGGCTCCACGATGTCGCGCCCGCTCGCGTCCATGCCGAGCAGGATGGCGTAGTACCCACCGGCTGCCAGCAGCGCCAGGCCCGCCACCAGCATGCCGGTGACCGCGCCCGACTTGAAGGCGACGCGCAGCCCGTCATCCAGGCTGGTGCTGCAGGCGTGGGCGGTCCGCACGTTGGCGCGCACGGCCACGTTCATGCCGATGTAGCCGGCCGCGCCCGAGAGAATGGCGCCGATGAGAAAGCCGACAGCCACCTTCCACCCGAGCAACAGCCAGATGAGGATGGCGATCACCACGCCGACACCGCCGATCGTGGTGTACTGCCGGTTCAGGTAGGCGCGTGCGCCCTCCTGGATCGCGTCCGCGATCTCGCGCATGCGCTGCGTGCCCGCATCCGCGGAAAGCACGGAGATCGACGCCCAGACGCCGTAGGCCACGGCCAGAAGACCGCAGACCACGACGAAGACCATGGCAAGCGACATTGGAAGCCCCCCGTCGCACTTGGCCGCCGTGCGTGCCGGGATACGCACCCCTGCCCGGCACACCGGCGCTTGTTCTCACACGCGGACGCTGATACGTGGTGCGTTTTTTGTGCGTCCGCCGCGAATCAGCATGCCACGCTGACGGCGAGCGCCCAATGCACAGCGTTTGAGGACGCAACCAAAAGCACGGGCGCGAGAGGGTTCCCGCGCCCGCGCTGAGCGGGTGAATCCGCGTTGTCGGGGGGCGTCCGGGCCGGCGTCAGGAGGCGAGCTTCTGGGCGTCCCCGTTGAGCGCCTGTTGAATCAGCCGCGCCGCCTCGTGCTGGTCGCCCCAGCGGTCGACGCGCACCCACTTGTTGTCCTCGAGATCCTTGTAGTGCGCAAAGAAGTGGGCGATGCGCTGGAGCGTGAAGCCCTTGATATCGTCGAGGGATTCCACGTGCTTGAAGTCCGGGCAGAGCTTGGCCGGCGGCACCGCGATGATCTTCTCGTCCTGGCCTTCCTCGTCCTCCATGACGAGCACGCCCACGGGGCGGACGCGCACGACCGCGCCGGCGGCGACCGGAACCTTGTTGGGAATGCAGACGTCCACCGGATCGCCGTCGTCGGCCTCGGTATGCGGGATGAAGCCGTAGTCGCAGGGATAGTGCATCGGGGTGTGCAGGAAGCGGTCGACGAACAGCGCCCCCGACTCCTTGTCGATCTCGTACTTCACGGGGTCGCTGCCCATGGGCACTTCGACGACCACGTTCACGTCCCACGGCGGGTTCTTGCCCGCGGGAATCTTGCTGAGATCCATTGCGCTCCCCTTTCATGCTGCGCTGCGGCGTTCTCCGGGGGTGCGGAGCCTGCCGCCGGGGGCGCTTTCGTGCAAGGGTCGGCGTCAGTGTTCCCGTGCCCAGTAGCGCACCAGGGCGTCTTCCAGGTCCTTCGCCCGGCGCGTCCACGCCGAGGCGGACGCCTGCACGCTGCGCCGCCGCCGGTCGGGATCGCGGTCGTACGCGCGGCGAGCGGCCTTGTCGTTGACGAAGAGCGCGAACGCCAGCCGCCGCCCGCTTTCGGGATAGAGGTAGCCAGCCAAGCCGCTGGCGTAGAACATCGTCCCCGTCTTGGCCCACACCTTGTAGGCGGTCGCGGGGCCGTCGAGCCGCTCCGCCATGCCCGCCGAGCCGCCGCTGGCGGGCAGCAGCGACGGCAGGCCGCGCGAGACCCCGTCCGTGTGGCCGAGCGCCACGGGATCGCGAAGCATCGCCGCCACCTGCGCCGGCGTCAGGCGCGCGTCCGCCGACAGCCCCGAGTGGTTCGCCAGGTGCATCGTCGACCAGTCGATGCCGGTGCGGCGCTCGCGCCACCACGCCGACACCGTGGCGGCGGAAGCGCGCAGCGAGAGCTGCTTCCCGACCAACTCGCGCGAGGCGGCAAGCCCCAGCAACTCGGCCACGAGGTTATTGGAATACGCGAGCATGGCCTTGGCGATCTCGCGCACTGGCCGGCTCCGCACCCGCGCCAGCGGGCGGGCGTCCGCCGGTGTCTCGCCCTGGCGCGGTGCGGGCAGACGCACACCGGCCTGCTCGCACATGCGCTGGAAGACCTGCGCGGTGACGCGCCCCGGGTGCTTCACCGGGAGGTTGGCGCTCCCCCGCCGCGGCGCGTGGGGGTCGAGCTGCCAGACCGTGCGGCTGCCGTTGACCTCGGGCTGCCAGAGCTGGCCGGGGCCGTTGCCGCGTTCGGCCCGCGTCAGGTCGATCACGGGCACCGAGGGAATCAGGTTCGCCGCCACGGTCCCGTTGGCCCCTTTGGGGCGCCAGTCCACCCGGATCTGGTTGAAGCCCATCGTCAGCCCGGAAAGGCCGGGATTGTAGCGCGCGTCCGCGGGCTGGTCGGCGGCAATGTGCTGGCGGCGGCGAACGACGCCCGGGTCGTAGCGGAACGCCCCCGCGATGCGGCGGATGCCGGCCGCGCGGACGCGGCGGCAGAGCGCCATGAGATCCGCCGGTTCGAGCAACGGGTCGCCGCCGCCCACCAGCACGAGGTCGCCGCCCAACTCGCCCTTCCGCACCGGGCCGGTGCCGAACACCCGAGTCGTGAAGCGGTGATCCGGCCCCAGGGCGGCCAACGCGGTGACGGCTGTGGGGATCTTGGCCACGGAGGCGGGAATAAAGGGCGTGGCCGCGTTGTGCGCCGCGACGACCTTGCCGCTGTCGAGCTCGCGCAGGATGTAGCCGACGTTGCCGGGCTCGAAGCCGTGCTGCGACATGACGGCGCGCGGCGAGGACGCGGTGGGGTCCGGCGGCTCCGGCACCACCTCGTTGATCGCCGCGGCGGGCGTCCAGGCCGCCGTCAACGCCGCCACAAGACCACCGCGAATGCCCATCCGGCCGCCCATGTGCGCGCCCCGTTTACCCGGTCGCGGTGCTTCCACCGAACCTGTCTTCTGTATGACCGGGAAGGACGGCTGCTGGCAAGCGTCTTTGGAGGTACAACACAGCCGCGCGACGGGCTGGGCCGCCACGCCGCAGAGCGGTGAACCGGCCGCAGATTGATGGTCGCCGGGATCGACGCGGCAGGAATCAGATCATTGGCGCGAGTTCGAGGATGCCGAAGACGATCAGGAAGATCGCGACCAGATAGTGGGCCATCTTGGGTTGCAGCAGGATCAGCAGGCCGATCGCGATCGCCAGGATCGGCTGAACCATGTGCAGGGAAATGTACATTGCCTCCACTCCGTCCTGTGGTGCGAGGACGCGGGCGCGCGCTCGCGGCCCGCTTGGCGGTATGACGCGTGCTGTGGCAGCTTTTGCCACGCGCGGTAAACACCCGATGGGCGTTGTACGGTACCGCGCCCGTTCCGGCGAGCCATCGAGACAGCAGATCAGGCCACAAGGAGAGCAGCATGGCGCGTGTGAGCGAGTCGGCGCGGCTTTATGCCCCCGCCGAGCGCGTGTGGGAAGCAATCGGTGAGTTCGGGAGTATCGCGAACTGGCACCCGGGGGTGCTGGCGTGCGAGCTAGACAGCCACGGCACGCACACCGTGCGCAAGCTGGACGTGGGCGCCGACGAACCGGTGGTGGAGCGGCTGGACGTCCACGACACCAGGGCCATGCGCTACAGCTATTCGCTCGAAAGCGGACCGTTGCCCGTGCGCGACTACCGCGCGACGCTTAGCGTCCACCGCGACGATGGCAACAGCTGCACCGTGGAGTGGAACAGCGAATTCCAGCCCACCAGCGACGACCCCGGCGAGGCCGTCGAGGCCGTGCGGGACATCTACCGCAAGGGGCTCGAGCACCTGCGGTTCACGCTGGGCGCCTGACCAGGCCGCTTGGCGACCAAGCGGCCCGCCCCGCCCGCACCAGCGGGACGCGGGGCGGGCCTGATCGGTGTTACCCCGTGGACCGGCGCCACCACCCGCGGCGGCGCGGCCGGGGCGACTCCTTGACCTCGTCGACACCGGTGGGCGCCGCAACCTCCTGCGCCGCCGGCTCTTCGGCCTGCGCCGGTTCGGCGCGGCCAGCGGCCGGGTCCGCTCCGGCCTGGTCGTCAGCCGCGCTTTCCCCGGTATCGCCCCCGTTCGATGTAGCGGCCGTCGCGCCGCCGTCGTCCCGGCTTTCCATCGCGGGCTGGGCCGGCGCCACCGGTTCGCTGGCGTCCCGCGCCTCCACGGCGGACTCCGCCTCGGGGGCGGTGTCCGTCTGGGGTGCGGTGTCCGACTGAGCCGCTCCCCCGCTCGTTTCGGCGTCTGCAGACGCTGTGTCGGCCGCTGGGGACTGGGCCGGCGCGGACTCGCCCGCCGACCCGGTATCCGCCTGTTCGGACGCCGTCGTGTCAGCGACCTGGCCGCTCTTGCGGCTGCGGCTGGACCGGCTGCGCCCGCCGCTGGCGCGGCTGCTGCGCTTGCGGCCGTTCGACGACCGGCGGCTCTTGCCGCCGGTGCCGGATTGCGTCGCCTCGCCCTGCGCTTCGGTTTCACCGGCTTCCGTGGTCGTGGCCGCCGCCTCGTCAGGTGCCTGCGTCGTGGCCACCTCGGTTGTCGACGTTTCCGCACCGGTGGCTTCGGCCGGCGCGGTCCGGGCAACCGGTTCGGCTTCGGCGGCTGCCGTTTCCACCTCGGCCGCCGGGGCTTCGGCAGGCGTCGCGCTGTCGCCGCTCACCGGATTCGAGGCCGCCTCGGCGGACGCATCCGGTGCGGACGCCGCGAGTTCGGGCCCGGACCCGGCCGATTCCTGCGCCTGGACAGCGGCCTCACCGCCGGTTTCGCCCGGCTGCTCCTGGCGGCGCTTGGAGCGGCGCTGGCCGCCCCGCTTGCCGCGGCGGCGCCGGCGCGATTCCTCGCCTGAGCCGCCGGACTCCGCCTGCTGCGCGGCCTGCTCGCCGGAATCGCTGGCCTGGGCGGACTGCTGGCCGGCAGCTTCCTCCGCCGGCTCCGCCTGTCTCTTGCGGCCGCCGCGCTGGCCGCGCTTGCGGCCGTCCGTCTCGCTGTCGCCGCTCGCCGCCTGTCCGGCGTCGGCGTCGGCCGACTCCTCTTCGCTTTCCGCACGCTGCGTGGCGATGCGGTCCAGGCGGTACTGCGGCGGCACCAGATGGTCGTCGGTCTGGATGCGGGCGCGGAAGCCGTAGCGCTGCTCGATCCCGATGAGGCGGTCGCGCTTGTCGTTAAGCACGTAGAGCGCGACCTGCGTCGGGATCGTGAGCACCACCTCGCCGCCGCCGCGCTTGATGCCCTCTTCCTCCAGCGCGCGCAGAACGTGCAGCGCCGTGGAATCCTGCGAGCGCACGAAGCCGCTGCCGCCGCAGGTCTTGCACACGTCCGTCGAGGTCTCGTGCAGGCTGGGCCGCAACCGCTGGCGCGACAGCTCCAGCAGGCCGAAGGGACTGATGCGGCCGAGCTGGATGCGTGCCCGGTCCTGCTTCATCGCCTCCTTCAGGCGGTGCTCGACCTCGCGGTTGTTGCGCGCCGCGTCCATGTCGATGAAGTCGATGACGATCAGGCCCGCCAGGTCGCGCAGCTTCAGCTGGCGCGCGATCTCGTCGGCGGCTTCCAGGTTGGTCTTGAGCGCCGTCTCCTCGATGTGGCGCTCCTTGGTCGCCTTGCCCGAGTTCACGTCGATGGCGACCAGCGCCTCGGTCTGGTTGATGACGACATAGCCGCCCGACTGCAGCTGGACCGCCGGGTTGTGGATGTTGTCCAGCTGCGTCTCCACGCCGTGCTTGTGGAACAGCGGCACGCGCGGGTCGTCGTGCTTCTGCACCTTCTTGGCGTGGGAGGGGATGAGGGAGCGCATGAAGGACTTGGCGGCACGGTAGCCCTCGTCCCCCTCGACGATCACCTGCTCCATCTCGCGCGTGTAGAGGTCGCGGATGGTGCGCTTGATGAGGTTGGCTTCCTCGTAGATCAGGCACGGCGCGAGCGACTGCAGCGTTGTCTCGCGGATGTGGTCCCACTGGCGCAGCAGGTGCTCGTAGTCGCGCCGGATCTCCACCTTGGAGCGGTCCGCGCCGGCCGTGCGCACGATCACCGACATGCCGTCCGGGATGTTCAGCTCGGCCAGCACGCCCTTCAGGCGCTTGCGGTCCTTGGCGCTGGCGATCTTGCGCGACACCCCGCCGCCGCGGTCGGTGTTGGGCATGAGCACGCAGTAGCGCCCGGCGATGGAGAGGTAGGTGGACAGCGCCGCGCCCTTCGTGCCGCGCTCCTCCTTCACCACCTGAACCAGCATGACCTGGCGGCGCTTGATCACCTCCTGGATCTTGTAGCGCCCCAGCATGGCCGCGCGGCGGCGCGCGGCATCCTCCATCTCGTCACCGGTCAGCGTCTCGACGGCGTTGGCCGTCTCCAACTGCTCGATGTCGGCGTCCGCGCGCGGATCGCCGTCGCCCTCGTCCTGGGCGGTGCGCCGCTGCGCGCCCTCGGCCGCGGCCTGCGCGGCTTCATCGGGCTCGCCGCCGTCCCCGGCGGTGCCGTCGTCTTCCCCCTGCAGCCGCTGCTGCCGGGCCGCGCGCTCCTCCTCCATGAGCGCCTCGCGGTCCGCGACGGGCAGCCGGTAGTAGTCGGGATGGATTTCCGAGAACGGCAGGAAGCCGTGCCGGTTGCCGCCATAGTCCACGAACGCGGCCTGGAGCGACGGCTCCACCCGCGTCACCTTGGCGAGGTAGATGTTTCCCTTAAGCGGCTTGTTGTCGCGGCTCTCGTAGTCGAATTCTTCCAGGCGGTTGCCAGAAAGCGCGACCACCCGGGTCTCTTCCGGGTGGCCGGCATCGATGAGGATGCGTCTGCTCATCAGCCGGAATCCTTGTCTCGCGCTCGGCGGTTACGGCCATCGGGGCCGTCCGCGGCGCGCTGTGTTCACGGCGTGTGGGATGCAGGCACGTGCGCAGCCGGCCGCAGGGCGCGCCCACCGTGCGCACACTGGGTGCGAAGGGGTCGCGGACTGCCGCCGGCACACGCATCGTTGGGACGGGCACGGGCGCCTCGCCTGCCTTGCGATCGTGGGGCTGCGCGCCGCTCACGGGCGGCGCGCCATCGTGGTCCTGCGCGGTTGCAGCGGCGGCCGGCCGCCGGGGACGCGACGCCGGGCGGTGGAAATGACCGGGGGATGGCCATGACCGGCCGGTGGCCGGTTCGACCCGGCCGGATCGCCGTTTGCCGGTCCAGCCCGCCGAGCGGGCGGCTCGCTCCGGTCTTTCCGCGCCCTGATCGGGCGGCCTCGCTGTCGCCCGGCGGCGTGTGCGTCGAGCCATCGTGCAGGTGACGGCAAAATAAGCGAAAGCGCCACACAGCACAACGACGGACCCGCATGTGCCCGATCCGCGTTGACCGCGGCGGATTTGTGGTATTTTCTTAACCCTGACCCAATAGGCTCGCACCCGGCGCCGGTATCGTGCCCGGGGCGTCAACAGACGCGAAGGAGGCGTTCGTTTGGCGCGTGTGCTGCACCGCATGCGAGAGATGGCCGTGGCCCTGGCGGCCGCCGCCGCGCTGCTCGCAGCGACGGCCGCGGCGGCCCAGCCCCGGGTGAGCGCGGTGCGCCTTGGCGAGCACCCCGACAAGACGCGCTTCGTCGTGGAACTGTCGCAAGCCGCACCCTACCGCGTCTTCACGCTGGGAAAACCCTATCGTGTGGTGATCGACCTGCCTCAGGTAACCTGGAACATTCCCGAGCACCGCCAGGGGGAGGTCGATACCGGCGCCATCGAATCCTTGCGCTACGGGTTGTTCGCCCCCAACCGCAGCCGCGTGGTGCTGGACGCCAAGGGTCCGGTGCGGATCACGGACGTGTTTCGGCTGCCGCCGCAGGACGGCTACCCGCACCGCCTAGTCGTGGACGTAACGCGGGTGTCGCCGGAGAACTTCCTGCAGCCGCGCGAACGCGACCCCATTGCGTCGGCGAACCCGCTGCCGGAAGCCGAACAACGCCAGCGCGACGTTGCAGAAGCTGACGACGACCGCCTGACCATCGTCATCGACGCCGGCCACGGCGGGCCGGACCCGGGTGCGATCGGGGTGGACGGCACCTACGAAAAGGATCTGGTGCTGACCTATGCGCGCCACCTCAAGGAGCGGCTGGAGCAAGCGGGGCCCTACCGCGTCGTGCTCACGCGCAAGCGCGACATCTTCCTGAAGCTGAACGAGCGCGTGGAGATCGCGAACGAGGTGAACGGCGACCTCTTCATCTCGCTACACGCCAACGCCACGCGCAACGGGCGCGCCAGCGGCGCCTCGGTGTTCACGCTGTCGGAGACCGCCTCCGACGAAGAGGCCGCCGAACTCGCCGCCAAGGAGAACAAGAGCGCCGTCGTCGCCGGCATGGACCTGGAGGGCACGACCCAGACGGTCAGCCAGATTCTCATCGACCTCGCCCAGCGCGAGACGATGAACACCTCCAAGCGCTTCGCCGGGATGCTGGTGGACGAGTTGCAGAACGAGGTGCGGCTGCTGGAGAACAGCCATCGCCATGCCGGCTTCGTCGTGCTCAAATCCCCGAACGTGCCCTCGGTGCTGCTGGAGATCGGGTTCCTCTCCCACGAAGAGGAGATCCAGGAACTCAAGACCGCCTCGCACCGGCGCACGGTGAACAGTCAAGTGGTGGACGCGGTGAAGCAGTATTTCCAGTGGCGGCAGGCGCGGCGGTGAAACACCTTGGCACCGCATCAAACCGAGATCACATTCCCGTCGTGACATGGCCCCGGATGAGGCCGGACCGGCGCCGGTCCACGGCGAAGGAGTGAGTCCCACCCGTGCGCACGCTTGGCTACACGCTCGTCACGCTGGTCCTGCTGGGGGTGATCGCGACCGCCGGCGCGGTCAGCGTGATGTGGTACTTCGGCCGGCACCTGCCGGACTATCAGGCGCTCGCGCAGTACGAGCCGCCCACGGTCAGCCGCGTGCATGCCGGGGACGGCCGCCTGCTGGCCGAGTACGCCGAGGAAAAGCGCATCTTCGTGCCCATCGAGTCCATTCCGCGTAAGGTGGTGCACGCCTTCGTCGCGGCCGAGGACCAGAACTTCTTCGACCACGCGGGCGTGGATCCACTGGCGATCGTGCGCGCGGGCGTGACGAACCTGAAGCGGATGGGCACGAACCAGCGGCCGGTGGGCGCCTCCACGATCACGCAGCAGGTCGCCAAGAACTTCCTGCTGTCCGACCGCGTGTCGATCCGTCGCAAGATCCGCGAGGCCATCCTCGCGCTCAAGATCGAGCACACCTTCGACAAATCGCGCATCCTCGAACTCTACTTGAACGAGATCTACCTGGGCGCGGGGTCGTACGGTGTTGCCGCCGCCGCGTTGAACTACTTCAACACCTCGCTTGACGAATTGACGATGGCGCAGGCGGCGTATCTCGCGGCGCTGCCCAAGGGACCGGCCAACTACCATCCGCGCGAGGACCACCGCGCGGCGCTGGCCCGGCGCAACTGGGTGATCTCGCGCATGCACGAAGAAGGCTACATCACCGCGGACCGGGCACGGGAAGCGCGCGACGAGCCGCTGCGCATGCGCGAGCGCGCGCCGGCGGAGGTGACCGATGCCCCCTACTTCGCGGCCGAGGTGCGCGACAAGCTCGTAGAGCGCTACGGGCGGGATAAGCTGTTCACCGGCGGCCTTTCCGTGCGCACGACCGTGGACCCGGACCTTCAGGACGCCGCGACATCCGCCCTGCGCGAGGGCCTGATCGCCTACGACCGCCGGCACGGCTGGCGCGGGGCGCAGCGCTCCATCGAGCTGCCCGCCGACTGGGCCGCGCGGCTGAGCGAGATGACGCCGCCCGAAGGCCTGCCGGACGAATGGCGGCAGGCCGCGGTACTCAAGGTGCGCGCGGAGGACGCGCTGCTGGGCTTCGCCGACGGCACCACCGGCCGCTTGCCCATGTCGGCGATGCGCTGGGCGCGCCCGGCGCTGGACGAGCAGTACGTGGGCGAAAAGCCGGACAGCCCAGGCGATGTCGTTTCCCAGGGCGACGTGGTGCTCGTCTCGCCGGCCGAGGCAGAGAAGGCCTTCGCGCTGGAACAGATGCCGGCGGTGAACGGCGGCATCGTCGCGCTCGACCCGCGGACCGGGCGCGTGCTCGCCATGCAGGGCGGTTTCGATTTCGCGCGCACGCAGTTCAACCGCGTCACCCAGGCGAAGCGCCAGCCGGGCTCGGCGTTCAAGCCCTTCGTCTACCTGACGGCGCTGGAAAACGGGCTCACGCCGGCAACGATGGTGCTCGACGCCCCCTTCGTTATCGATCAGGGCGACGGCCTGGGCAAGTGGAAGCCCGCGAACCACACGGAGCAGTTCTACGGTCCCACGCCCATGCGCGTCGGCATCGAGCAGTCGCGCAACCTGATGACGGTGCGCATCGCCCAGACCGTCGGCATGAAGAAGGTGGCGAAGACGGCGGAGAGCTTCGGCCTCTACGACGACCTCCCCGAACAGCTCTCCATGTCCATCGGCGCCGGGGAGACGACGCTGTTGCGGCTGGCCAGCGCCTACGCCAGCTTCGCCAACGGCGGGATGAAGGTGACGCCCAAGCTGATCGACCGTGTGCAGGACCGGCGCGGCAGCACGATCTACCGCCCCGCCTACGCCGAGTGTCCGGACTGCAAGAACATCGAATGGTCCGGCCAGGAACCGCCGACGATTCGCGACACGCGCAAGCGCCTGACCGACCGCGCCAGCGCCTATCAGGTGGTGTCCATGCTGCGGGGCGTGGTGGAACGCGGCACCGGCCGGCGCATGCGCGCGCTGGACCGGCCCGTGGCCGGCAAGACGGGCACGACCAACGACAGCCACGACACCTGGTTTATGGGCTTCACGCCGAACTTGGTCGCGGGCGTCTACGTCGGCTTCGACTCCCACCGCACGCTGGGCGCGCACGCCTACGGCTCGAACGTGGCCGGTCCCATCTTCAAGGACTTCATGGCGCGCGCGCTGGAGGGCGAGCCGGCGATCCCGTTCCGCGTGCCGCCGGGCATCCATCTAACCCGCATGGACCTGGACACCGGCCGCCCGGCGGGTCCGGATTCCGAAACGGTGGTGCTGGAAGCCTTCAAGGCCGGCAACAGCCCCTCGGGCGAGCGCCGCGTGCTGGATGCCGGAACGCCCGGCAGCTATTCGAACGGCGGCAACGGAAGCAGCGGCGGTTCCTCCGGCGGCACCAGCGGGCTGTACTGACGGCCCGGGCTTGAAGGCACCACCCCGCGCCGACTAGGTCTGACACGGTGTATGGCCCGGCGGGCCGAACACACACCCACCCATCTCAAGCAACGAGCGAGGTTCACACGCATGCGTGCGGAAACCGAAAGCTTGGCGGGCGACATCCGTGAGTCGCTTGCCTTGCTGAGGAGGCATCTTTGACTGGGATAACGCGCTTCGCCGCCTCGATGAGCTGAACGCGCTCATCGAAGATCCCAGCATCTGGAACGACACCGGCCGCGCCCAGGAGCTGATGCGCGAGCGCCAGCGCCTGGACGAGGCCATTTCCACCGTCCGCGAGCTGGAAAGCGACATGGACGACGCCCTCACCCTCGCCGAGTTGGGCGAGAGCGAGGGCGACGAGGACTCCGTGGGCGAGGCCCAGGAGCAGCTTCGCCAGATCCGCGAGCGCGCCCGGCGCCAGGAAAAACGCGCCCTGCTGTCGGGCGAGGCGGACGCGAACGACTGCTACATCCAGGTCAACGCCGGCGCCGGCGGCACCGAGGCCCAGGACTGGGCGCAGATGCTGCTGCGCATGTACGTCCGCTGGTGCCAGCGCCAGGGCTACAAGACGGAGGAGATGGACGAGACGGAAGGCGAAGAGGCCGGCATCAAGTCGGCGACGGTGCGCGTCTACGGCGACAACGCCTACGGCTGGCTCAAGGGCGAGTCGGGGGTGCACCGGCTGGTGCGCATGTCGCCCTTCGATTCCGGCGGGCGCCGCCACACCTCCTTCGCCAGCGTCTGGGTGACGCCGGTGATCGACGACCGGATCGAGATCGACATCCAGGACAAGGACATCAAGGTCGATACCTTCCGGGCGTCGGGCGCGGGCGGTCAGCACGTCAACACGACGGACTCGGCGGTGCGCATCCACCACCTGCCGAGCGGCATCATCGTCCAGTCGCAGAGCAGCCGCTCACAGCACTCGAACCGGGCGGAGGCCTTCGCGTTGCTGCGCTCCAAGCTGTATCAGCAGGAACTCAAGCGGCGCGAGGAAGAGGCCAAGGGCATCCAGGAGCAGAAGTCCGACATCGCCTGGGGCAACCAGATCCGCTCCTACGTCCTGGAGCCCTATCGCATGGTCAAGGACTTGCGCACCGGGATCGAGCGCAGCGACACCGAGCGGGTGCTGGACGGCGACATCGACGAGTTCCTGGAAGGCGCCCTGGCCCAGCACGTCGCCCCCGGTCAGGGAAGCGACGGCGACGAGGCTGGAGCGCGATGAGACGACGTAGAATCGTCTTGCGATCCGCATCGCGCTCTATGCCTTTCGTTTGCGGGCATGATTTAGAGCCCGGGCCCTTTCGGTCCGATCTCATCATGCCCTAGGGCCTGATCCCGTTCACGGGGCCGGCCGGCGCGGCCGGCCCCTTCTTTGTGCGGCTCGACCCGTCAGAAATCGTAGCAGATGCCGCCGCGTTCCCAGTCGCCGTAGCGCGTGGGCTCGGGACCGTCCGGGCCGCCGACCTCGCCCGTCTCCGGGTTCACGCGGCGGCTCTTGTCCTCGCCCTGCGCCGACTGCGCGGGTTGGACGGTCTGCTGCTGCGCGTGCGCTGTGCGCGAACGCTGCTGCTTGGGCACGAAGCTGCGGAACACCTTGGTCATGGCGGAGATGGTGGCGCGCGCCCAGGCCGCTGGCAAGGCGTGGTGGGGTCGCAGGCCCGCCGGCGGCTCGCTTGATTTGCGCACGCGCCGCGCCCAAATTCTGTCCCGCAAACCAGCGGGATGCGGACACCCATGAACACGCTTCGCACCTTCACCCTGCTCGCGGCGCTGACGGCGCTGTTTCTCGGCATCGGCTGGCTGGTCGCCGGCACGACCGGGATCGTCATCGCCTTCGTCATCGCGGTGGCGATGAACGCGTTCAGCTACTGGAACGCCGACAAGATCGTGCTGCGCATGTACCACGCCAAGGAGGTGGACAAGGCCAGCGCGCCGGCCTTCTACGGCATCGTCGAGCAACTGGCCCACAACGCCGGCCTGCCCATGCCGCGCGTCTTCATCATCGAGACGGACCAGCCCAACGCCTTCGCCACCGGCCGCAGCCCCGAGCGCGCCGCCGTGGCCGCGACGAGCGGCCTCTTGAACCGCCTGAACGACCGGGAGATCGCGGGTGTCATGGCGCACGAGCTGGCGCACGTGAAGAACCGCGACACCCTGACGATGACGATCACCGCCACGATCGCGGGCGCCATCTCGATGCTGGCGAACTTCGCCATGTTCGCGGGAATGTTCGGCGGCGTGGGCGGCGACGACGAGGAAGGCGGCAGCCCGCTGGGCTTCGTCGGCATGCTGGTGATCGCCATGCTGGCGCCGCTGGCGGCCTCGCTGGTGCAGATGGCGATCTCGCGCACGCGCGAATACGCGGCCGACCGCGGCGGCGCGGAGATCTGCGGGCATCCCGAGTGGCTGGCCTCGGCGCTGGAGCGCATGAGCCGCTCGGCGGAGGAGACGGTGAACCGCGACGCCGAACGCAACCCGGCGACTGCGCACATGTTCATCGTCAACCCGCTGAGCGGGCGCGGCAGCTTCGCCTCGCTCTTCTCCACCCACCCGGACATGGAAGAGCGCATCCAGCTGCTGCGCCAGATGGCCGGGGAGACGGGCGGCGGCAGCACAGCACGCGCGGCCAGTCCCTGGGCCTGAATTCAAGCTCCCGCCGACTTTGTGCGCGCCGGCAGGCCCACCTGCCTGCGCGGGTGTTTCCTTGGCCGCCAAACGCCGCTAAACAGCGCCGCATGAGTGAACCGGAGTCCCCCGAGCCGGCGCCCGGCCGCGAGTCCCGCCGCGCGGCGCTGGAGTTGCTGCGCGGCGTGCTGCGCAAGCACCGCACGCTGGAAGACGCCATCGGCCACACGCCCCGGTGGCGGAACCTGGAGGCGCGCGACCGCGCCTTCGCCCGCCACCTCGCCGCGACGACGCTGCGGCGGCTGGGCCAGCTGGACGCCGTGATCGCGCGGTGCCTGGACCGCCCGCTCAAGCCCAAGCTGGCGGCGGTGCAGGATCTGCTGCGCCTGGGGGCGGCGCAGGTGCTGTTCATGGACACACCGGCCCATGCGGCCGTCGGCGAAACCGTGGCGCTGGCCGTGGGCGTGCGCGTGGGCGCGCACCGCAACCTGCTCAACGCCGTGCTGCGCCGCATCGCGCGCGAGGGCGACAGCCTGCTGGACGGCCTGGACGCGCCGCACCTGAACACCCCCGACTGGCTGTGGCAGGGCTGGACCGCCGCCTACGGCGAGGCAACGGCGCGCGCCATCGCCGAGCAGCACATGCAGGAGCCGCCGCTCGACTTCACCGTGGTCGAGCAGACCGACCGCGAAGCCTGGCGCGAGCGGCTGGGCGCGCGCGAGCTGCCCATGGGCACGCTGCGGCTGCCGCCCGGCACGCGCGATCCGCGCCGCCTGCCCGGCTACGACGACGGCGCCTGGTGGGTGCAGGACGCCGCCGCGGGCCTGCCGCCGAAGCTGCTGGGCGAGGTGCGCGGCAAGCGCGTGGTCGAGCTGTGCGCCGCCCCCGGCGGCAAGACGGCCCAGCTCGTCGCCCAGGGCGCGGAGGTGCTGGCGGTCGACCGCTCGACCGAGCGCCTGCGCCAGCTCGTCGACAACCTCAACCGCCTGTCGCTTGGGGCGGCCACGGTCGCGGCCGACGTCACGCAGTGGCAGCCGCCGGAAAAGCTGGAAAACATCCTGCTGGACGCGCCCTGCACCGCCACGGGCACGCTGCGCCGCCACCCCGACATCGCGCGCCTGAAACAGCCGGCCGACGTCCCGGCGATGGCCGAGCTGCAGATGGCGCTGCTGCGCTCGGCCGCGCGCATGCTGGCGCCCGGCGGCACGCTGGTCTATGCGGTGTGCTCGCTGGAGCCGACGGAAGGCGTGGAGCTGGTGGACACCCTGCTCGCCGAACACGGCGACATCGAACGCGTGCCGGTGGACCCCGCCGAGATCGGCGGGCTGCCCGAAGCGGTCACGGCCGCCGGCGACGTGCGCACCCTGCCCCACCACCTCGGCGAGCAGGGCGGCCTGGACGCATTCTACATCGCCCGGCTGCGCCGCAGCGCCTGAGCACTCGCCGCTTGCCGCACCCCGAGCCCGCTTGCCGCAACCCCAACCCGGTGGTACCGCGAAAACCATGCAGAACACCGTCCGAATCGCGCCATCCATCCTCGCCGCCGACTTCGCCCAGCTCGGCGCCGAGGTGCGCGCCGTGGCCGACGCCGGCGCGGACATGATCCACGTCGACGTCATGGACGGGCACTTCGTGCCCAACATCACCATCGGCCCGCAGGCGGTGGGCGCGCTGCGCCCGCACACCCGGCTGCCGCTCGACGTGCACCTGATGATCGCGCCGGTGGACGCCTACATCCCGATGTTCGCGGAGGCGGGCGCGGACATCCTGACCATCCATCCCGAGGCCGGGCCGCACCTGCATCGCTCCCTCCAGCTCATCAGGGACGCCGGAGTGAAGGCGGGCGTCGCGCTCAACCCGGCGACGCCGGTGTCGCTGGCGCTGGAGGTGCTGGACGAGGTGGATCTGGTGCTCGTGATGAGCGTCAATCCGGGCTTCGGCGGGCAAAAATTCCAGGAGCGCGCGCTCGCCAAGATCGCGGAATTGCGCCGCGCCATCGACGCCGGCGGTCACGACGTGGCGCTGGAGGTGGACGGCGGCATCAAGGCCGAAACCGGCGCGCGCGCGGTCACGGCCGGCGCCGACGTGCTGGTCGCGGGCTCGTCCGTGTTCAAGGGCGGGCCGGACGCCTACGCCGCCAACATCGCGGCACTCCGCGCCGGGGGCTGACGCGGTGGCGGGCGCGGACGGCCCCAAAGCCGCCGCGCGTCCGGGCCTCCCCGGCCGGTCCGCGCTGGGCCGGCGGGTGCGGGCCGAACTCGCCCTGCCCGGCGAGATGCTCGCCAGCCGCGCCGTCGAGGCGGCCAAGCGCCCCTGGCACACCAGCAAGCTCTACCACGCGACACTCGGCCGCAATCCGCCCGATTCCCTGCGCCTGGAGCCGACCGATCCCTGGCCCGGCGACGCCGAACGCGGCCGCCGCTTCCTCACCGACCGCATCGAGCTGGCCAACAGCGCCCTGGCCGCGCCCACGCCCTTCTGGGCGCCGCCGGAGGCGGAACCGGTGTGGCTCCGCGAGCTGCACGCCTTCACCTGGGTGCGCGACCTGCGCGCCTTCGGCAGCGAACAGGCCTGCCGCCGCGCCCGCGAGCTCCTGGCCGACTGGCTGGCGCGGCATCCCGGCCCCGGCGAACCGGCGACAGCCTGGCACCCCGTACCCATCGGGCGGCGCATCGCCATCTGGCTGGGCAACCAGCCGTTTCTGCTGCACGGCGCGGGCACGGCCTTTATGGCCGCGGTGCTCCTGTCCATCGGGCGGCAGGGGCGCCACCTGTACCGCGTGCTGCCGGGCAGCCTGCGCGGGGCGGAGCTGATCGCCGCCATCAAGGGCCTGATCCTGGCCGGGGCCTGTTTTCCCGACGGCTGGGTGTGGCTCAAACGCGGGCTGGCGCTGCTGGAGGAGGAGCTGGACCGCCAGCTGCACGCCGACGGCGGCCACATTGCCCGCAGCCCCTCCGAGCATCTAACCGTCCTGGGGGATCTGACGGACATCCGCGCGGTGCTGACCAGCGCGCAGACGGGCGTGCCGGAATCGCTCACCACCGCGATCGAGAGCATGGCGCCGGTGCTCAAGATGCTGCGCCACGGCGACGGCGGGCTGGGGTGCTTCAACGGCGGGCGCGAGGAGCGCTCGGCCGTGGTGGACGTGGCGCTGCAGCGGGCGGGGGTGCGGGCACGCACGCAGGACGCCGCGCCGCAGTCCGGCTTCCAGCGGCTCAACGCCCAGCGCACCGTGCTGATCGCCGACGCCGGGCCGCCACCGCCGCCGGGGTACGACCGGCACGCCCACGCCGCGCCGCTGGCGTTCGAGCTGAGCGACGGCGCCGACCGCGTCATCGTCAACTGCGGCGCCTACCCCGGCCATCCGGCGTGGCAGCTCCCCCAGCGGGCCACGGCCGCGCATTCCACGCTGACGCTCGCGGAAACCAACGCCGCCGAGATCCTGGCGCCGGGCGGCGGCCTGGGGCGCAAGCCCGAGCACGTGACCTGCCGCCGCGAAACCGGCGAGGGCATGGCGTGGCTGGCGATGAGCCACGACGGCTATCGGCCGCTGTTCGGTGCGGTGCACCAGCGCCGGCTCTTCCTCTCGCCCTTGGGCGACGACCTGCGCGGCGAGGACACCCTGACCGGGCCGGCGGACCTGCCCTTCACCGTCCGCTTCCACATCCACCCGGCCGTGCGCGTCGGGCTGGCGAAGGACGGCGAGACGGTTCAGCTCGTCACCTCGACGGGCGCCAACTGGAACCTGCGCGCCTCGGGCGCCGCGCTGGCGCTCGCCGACAGCGTCTACCTGGGCGGCCGCGGCGTGCAGCGCACCAGCCAGATCGTGCTGTCGGGCACCACGCGCAAAGGCGACACCGTCGTGAAGTGGGCGCTCAAGCGCGGGTGACGGCCCGGCGCGTCAGGTGTCCCGCACGTAGCCGAGTTCGCGCAGGCGGTCGAGGATGTCCTCGACGCACTCGGTCAGGCTGGCTTCAGCGGTGTCCACGCGCACGTCGGGCGCTTGCGGCGGCTCGTAGGGATCGTCGATGCCGGTGAAGTTGGTGAGCTGCCCCTGCCGCGCCTTCGCGTACAGGCCCTTGGTGTCGCGCGCCTCGCACACCGACAGCGGCGTCGCCACGTGGACCTCGACGAAGCCGCCCACGCCGGCGATCAGCTCGCGCACGTCCTGGCGCGTGTCGGCGTAGGGCGCCACGGGCGCGCAGATGGCGATGCCACCCGCCTTGGTGATCTCGCTGGCGACGTAGCCGATCCGGCGGACGTTGATGTCGCGGTCGCGTTTGGAGAACCCGAGCTCCGAGGACAGGTGCGTGCGCACGATGTCGCCGTCCAGCAGCGACACCGAGCGGTCGCCCTGCTCGCGCAGCTTGACGTGGAGCACGTTGGCGAGCGTGGACTTCCCCGCCCCGGACAGGCCGGTGAAGAACAGCGTGAAGCCCTGGCGGTGGCGCGGCGGATAGGTGCGGCGCAGCTCGCCCACCACCTCCGGAAAGGAGAACCACTCGGGGATGTGCTCGCCCTGCCGCAGCTTTTGCCGGAACTGGGTGCCCGAGATGTGCCGGACGGTGTGGTGCGGTTCCACCCGATCCGCCGGCAGGTAGGTGTCCAGCTCGGCGACGTAGCTCATCAACTGGAACGGCACCATGCGGATGCCGATCTCGTCGCGGTGCGCGTCCACCAGCTCCTGGGCGTCGTAGGGGCCGTACGGCTCGCTGCCGTCGCTGAGCTTGCCGGGCCCCGCGTGGTCGCGGCCGACGATGAAGTGGGTGCAGCCGTGATTGCGCCGGATCAGCGCGTGCCACAGCGCCTCGCGCGGGCCGCCCATGCGCATCGCCAGATGCAGCAGGCTCATGGTCGCCTGCCCCGGCTCGTACCGCCGCACCACGTGGTCGTAGCAGCGCACGCGGGTGTAGTGGTCCACGTCGCCGGGCTTGGTCAGCCCGACGACCGGATGCAGCAGCAGCCCGGCGCCGGTTTGCTCGGCCGCCTGGCGCGTCATCTCGACGTGCGCGCGGTGCATGGGGTTGCGCGTCTGGAACGCGACGACACGCTGCCACCCCAGTTCATCCAGGTGCTCCCGCAGCTGGCGCGGGCTGTGGCGGTAGCCCGGGAAATCGTGGTGGACCGGCGGTGCCACGCCGTTGAGCCGGCCGCCGACGTAGACCGGCTGCGACCACGAGAGCACGTGGTGGACGCCAGGATGCGCGTGATCGCCCGTGCCGAAGACGGCCTCCGCCTCCCACGGCCGGTCGGGCTCCCAGAGCTCCGCGACGTCGAGCGTCGCCACCAGCTGCCCCTCGGGGCCGCGCAGCGCCAGGCCGTCGCCCGGTGCCAGCCGCTCGGCCAGCTCGCGCGGGATGTCGAGCGTGATGGGCATGGGCCAGAGCGTGCCGTCGGCCAGCCGCATCTCGCGTACGCAGCGCTCGTAATCGGCGCGCGTCATAAAACCTTCCAGCGGCGAGAAGCCGCCGTTGAGCAGCAGTTCGGCGTCCGCCAGCTGGCGCGCCGTCAAGGTCAGTGACGGCAGGGAGAGAGCGCGCTCACGCTCCGCGGCCAGCGCGTCACCGCTCAGATAGCGCTCCGTGAGCACGCCGCCGTAGGGGGCGATCGGGCCGGGCAGGCTCATGAAGCGTCTCCTGGTCGTGCCACACACGCGTCGACGGTGGTAGCCGAGCCCCGCCAGCCCTTCAACCATATGGCGGTCGGACCGCGCGAAGTCTTCCGCGTTCGCTCAGAAGAGAGGCGGCGAGGTGCACAAACCCGTTGCACCACCGGGCGCGCTCGGTCTTCCTTCGGCGGCGGCGACCGTGAACCGGACAGCGACGGGAGCGACGATGACGGATCAGGAAACAAGCGTGCGCGTCGAGACGGACTCCCTGGGCGAGATGCAGGTTCCCGCCTGGGCCTACTGGGGCGCGCAGACGCAGCGCTCGCTGCAGAACTTCCGCATCGGCGGCGAGCGCATGCCCTCCCAGATCGTGCGCGCGCTGGGCATCCAGAAGCTGGCCGCCGCGCGCGCCAACATCGCCCTGGGCGTGCTGGACCGCGAGGTCGGCGACGCGCTGTGCACCGCGGCGCTGGAGGTCGTCGAGGGCAAGCTGGACGAGCACTTCCCGCTGGTGGTCTGGCAGACGGGCTCGGGCACGCAGTCCAACATGAACGCGAACGAGGTCATCGCCGGGCGCGCCAACGAGATCCTGACCGGCCAGCGCGGCGGCAAGCAGCCCGTCCACCCGAACGACCACTGCAACTACGGCCAGTCCTCCAACGACACCTTTCCCACGGTCATGCACATCGCCGCCGGGCGGCTGATCGTGAACGACACGCTGCCCAAGCTGGCCGCGCTGCGCGACGCGCTGCACGAGAAGGCCGAGGCGTTCGAGGCCATCATCAAGATCGGCCGCACCCACATGATGGACGCGACGCCGCTGACGCTCGGCCAGGAGTTTTCCGGCTACACGCAGCAGGTCACCAACGCCCTCGCTCGCATCGAGGACGCCTTCCCGCGCCTGCGCCACCTCGCCCAGGGCGGCACGGCCGTCGGCACGGGCCTCAACGCGCCCGACGGCTTCGCCGCGCGCTTCGCTGAGGAAGCGGCAACCATCACCGGGATCGAGTTCCGGCCCGCCGACAACACCTTCGAAGCGCTGGCCGCCCACGACGCCGTGGTGGAGATGTCGGGCGCGCTCAACACCGCCGCCGGCTCGCTGTTCAAGATCGGCAACGACATCCGCATGATGGGCTCCGGCCCGCGGGCGGGCTTCTTCGAGCTGCTGCTGCCGGCGAACGAACCCGGCTCCTCCATCATGCCCGGCAAGGTGAACCCCACGCAGTGCGAGGCGCTGACCCAGGTGTGCGCGCAGGTGATGGGCAACCACACCGCGATCTCGATGGCCGGGACTCAGGGCCAGTTCGAGCTGAACGTTTTCAAGCCGGTGATGATCTACAACCTATTGCAGGCGGCGCAGCTTCTCGGCGACGCGGCGCAGAGCTTCGCCGACAACCTCGTGCGCGGCATGGCGGCCAACGAGGCCCGCATCGGCGAGATGATGCGCAATTCGCTGATGCTGGTGACGGCGCTGAACCCGCACATCGGCTACGACCAGGCCGCCAAGGTCGCCAAGAAGGCCTACGCCGACGGCACCTCGCTCAAGGCCGCCGCCGTCGAGCTGGGCGTGCTCACCGAGGAGCAGTTCGACACCTGGGTGCGCCCGGAGCAGATGCTCGGCCCCACGCAGCGCTCGTGAGCGCGGAGCTGGACACGCGGCCCCGCAAGCGGTCCGTCACGGTTGCGGGGCACCGCACCAGCATCAGCCTGGAGCCGGCCGTCTGGGACGCGCTCTTCGCCCTGGCGCGCGCCCAGGGCCGGCCCGTCAACGCCGTCATCGCCGAGATCGACGCCGCGCGCACCGGCCCATTGTCGAGCGCCGTGCGCGTATGGGTGCTTCACCGGCTGCGCGAGCGCGCCGGGATTTGACGGATTCGGCGGCATACAGGCCTGGCTGGCGTGGTTAATACTCGCGCGGCGTGCCGACCCTGTCGAAATATGTTTCTTATGATTGTACCACTTTCGCGAAAGTGGCATTGTGTTCCTTGCGAACACGGGAACGGGTTCAAAGCCGCGCGATCAACGGTGGGATGGGGCTGCATGCAGGGCGAACTTCACGATCTGGTCGATGCGAAGGTTGGCCAAAAGGTCCGCGAGCGGCGGGCCATGCTGGGCCTTTCCCAGCGCGATCTGGCACAGTCGCTGGGGATCAGCCCCCAGCAGATGGCCAAATACGAACGGGGGACGTCCTCGTTGAGCGCCGGCCGGCTGTACCAAGTTGCGGAACGGCTGAACGTGCCGATCGCCTTGCTCTTCGCCGACGTCCACGAGCCAGCGGAAACACCGGCGACGGACGGCGGATCGGTGGCTGACGGCGAGGTTTCGCGCGAGCTTTTCGACATCGTGCGGACCTACGCCAGCCTGTCGGACGGCGGCGTTCAGACGGCCGTGCGCCACTTGCTGCGCGCCGTGGCCAGCGAAGATCGCGCACACCGGCTGAGGCGCGCGCAAGAGGGCTGACAGCCCTCGTTTCGCCTCGCAGGCCGTCGACGCGGGATTGCTCCTGAAGGGTCAGTCGGGTGCGTCCGGCGCATCGGCCTGGCGTGCCCTCGCCCCCTCACTCTCGGCGCGGACCAGGATACGCCAGATTTCCGACGCCTGCGCCAGGGAGAAGCCGTCCTTGAGAAGCGTGGCGATGGCGTCGCGCTCCGTGACGAGGTCGGGCTTACGGCGCGAGGGGTCGTTGTCGTTGTCCGGACGTCCGATCGGCACGTGCGTGTGACAGGTATCCGGCGTCATGCGCGTATCCTGCGATCAGCGTATGTCGTGCGGGGCGCGTGTCGGAGTCTGCCCGCGCCACGGCAGGCGTCGGTCGGGTAGCTTAAAGCCGCTTCGCGCGTCGCGCGCCGTCACCCACCCGCCACACGTCGACGGCGATGCGCGAATATGATAGCAAACTCTACACCACGTGCGAGGTACGTAAAACCACGTAGGCCAGTGCGGGACAGACGCCATGCACATGCCGGACGCGCTCGCACGCGCGAGCACTGCGTCAACCCTCGCGGAAATCGACGCGGTCTTTCGTGACTTGGCCGAAGCTATCGGCGGATGCGCCTGGGCATACGCGGACATCGCTCTTCTCCCGGACCAGCCAGGGGAGTACGTTGCCGCCTGTCGAGACACGATACCCGAAGACTTTCAGAAGACGTACGTCCAGAATAAATGTTTTTTTATTGATCCATGTATACGTCGAGCATATATCGGGTCGAATTTGTTCACATGGTCGCAACTTGCCGAATGGCGTATGGGTCACGCCCGTGGAAATTTACCAGATCGCCATGGCGCATCTGTCATGCGACTCGCTTTTGATCATGGTTTTTCAGACGGAATAGTGATTCCGTTGCATGGAGACACCGCTGACATTCGACCTTCCTGTGCATTACTCAGTGTTTTTTTGGATAGCTATGCTCAAGACGACGTTGACCCCAGCATTCGGGCATGGTTACCGGTCGTCTCGCAAGCAGCACATACGCGTCTTGGCGAGATCATGCCGGAGCGACTCGGCGCGATCCGCCGGGTCGCTGACTTGAGTGACCGGGAACGTGACATCCTGGGGTGGGCTGCGCAAGGCTACACAGCCGAAGAAACGGCTACCGGACTGACCATCAGCGCGCGCACGGTGGAAAAGCATCTCCAAATTGCAATGCAGAAACTGGGGGCCGCACACAAGGCGCATGCCGTCGCCCTGGCCCTCTCGCGCGGCCTGATTTCGCTTTAGATCGCTGCGGCGCCCCTCACCCGTCGGAACGATGCGGTGCATCACCCCGCTTGCACCGTGTCCGGCCAGCCGGGCGCGGCGCTATCGTGCCGGTCTCACACTTGGCCTTTGTGGAGATCGGACGATGACAGCGGTGGATGCGGACCGCCTGGACCATTTGCTGCACAAGATGGTCGGCGACATGGGCGCGGCGGTGAACGGGGCCCTGGTGGTGCTGGGTGAGCGCCTGGGGCTGTTCCGCGCGCTCAGCGGCATGGAGCGTGCAACGCCCGCCGAGTTGGCGGAAGCGGCCGGCGTGGGCGAACGCTACGCCCGTGAGTGGCTCGGCGCCATGACGGCGCAGGGCTATGTGACGCCCGACGAGACAGCCACGCGGTATCACATGACGCCCGAACAGGTGGCCGTGTTCGCGGACCCGGAAAGCCCGGTGCTGCTGACCGGTGGATTCGAGTCCGTGGGCGCGATCTACCGGGATCTCGACCCCCTGCAAGCGGCCTTCGCGCGCGGCAGCGGCCTGGGCTGGGGGGAGCACAACGCCTGCCTGTTCTGCGGCACGGAAAAGTTCTTCAAGCCCAACTACAAGGCGCATCTGGTGCCGGAATGGCTGCCAGCGCTGGACGGCGTGACGGAGAAGCTGGAAGCCGGCGCGCGCGTCGCGGACGTGGGCTGCGGCCACGGCGCCTCGACGGTCTTGATGGCGGCGGCCTACCCGGCCAGCCGGTTCGAGGGCTACGATTTCCATACGCCCTCGATCGCCACGGCGCGGGAGCGTGCCGACGCGGCGAATGTCGACAATGTCAGCTTCGAAGTCCGCGCGGGCAAGGAAATTCCGAACGGCGGCTACGATCTGGTGTGCTTCTTCGACTGCCTGCACGACATGGGCGATCCCGAAGGCGCGCTGCGCCGGGCCCGCGAAGTGCTGAAGCCGGACGGCGCGGTGATGTTGGTGGAGCCGATGGCTGGCGACACCGCAACGGAGAACCTGAACCCGGTCGGCGCGGTCTACTACGGCTTTTCCACCAGTGTGTGCGTGCCCTGCTCGCTGGCGCAGGAAAAGGGCGCGGCCCTGGGGGCACAGGCCGGCGAGGCGCGGCTGCGCGACGTCGCTGAAAACGCGGGCTTCGGCCAGTGGCGCCGGGCCACCGAAACGCCGTTCAACATGATCCTGGAAGCGCGGCCGTAGAAACGAACAGGCGGGCCCGAGGACCAAGCCCCTGCCAATCGACCGAAACGGAAAAGGCGGGCTGCCGCGTTCGCGGCGAGCCCTACAAAACGACTTGGAATGGCTTGGCCAAAAGGATGGCCTCATCCCCCTCTGACTTTCGCGCAGCGTGTGCGCGAACGTCATCTCCCCCTTCTCCTCGAAGGAGAAGGGGGAGATTGTAGAGCGGCTCAAAGCGTGCGCCTTTATCAGCGCCAGTGTGTCAGAAGCCGTCGCAAGCGACATTCGTCCCCGAGATCGTAACGGGCGGCGCGGACGAGTCCGCAAAGGCTTCCCGACACCGGTTTCCAAAGATCATCTTTGGTCGTGAGAGGCCCCATCCGTTCGCCACGCGACGCCGGTGTCGCGTGACAGGTGGTTCCAAGAATCATTCTTGGTCGTGAGAGACCCATTCATATCCGCGTGACGCCGATGTCGAATGACACAGGGTTCCAAGAATCATTCTTGGTCCAAGGATCATCTTTGGTCGTGAGAACTCCCACCCGTCCGCCACGCGACGCGGGTGTCGCGTGACAGATGGTTCCAAGGATCATCCTTGGTCATTCTTGGGTGAGCTTGCCCTCTTTCATCCAGGGCATCATGGCGCGGAGCTTTTCGCCGACCTGCTCGATCTCGTGCTCGGCCCAGCGGCGGCGCTCGGCCTTGAACTGGGGCTGGCCGGCCTGGCATTCGAGCACCCACTCCTTGGCGAAGCGGCCGGACTGAATGTCCTCCAGCACGCCCTTCATGCGCTCCTTCACGCCCTCGTCGATGACGCGCTGGCCGCGCGTGTAGTCGCCGAACTCGGCCGTGTTGGAGATGGAGTAGCGCACGTTGCGCAGACCGCCCTCGTACATGAGGTCGACGATGAGCTTCACCTCGTGCAGGCACTCGAAGTAGGCCATCTCGGGCTGATAGCCGGCCTCGACGAGCGTCTCGTAGCCCGCGCGGACGAGCTGGGAGATGCCGCCGCAAAGCACGGACTGCTCGCCGAAGAGGTCGGTCTCCGTCTCCTCGCGGAAGGTGGTCTCCAGCACGCCGGCGCGCGCGCAGCCCAGCCCGGCGGCGTAGGCGAGCGCGACGTCGTGCGCCTGGCCGCTGGGGTTCTGCTCCACCGCGATCAGGGCCGGGGTGCCGGCGCCGCGCGTGTACTCGTTGCGCACGGTGTGGCCGGGGGCCTTGGGCGCGATCATGAAGACGTCGAGATCGGGGCGCGGCTCGATCAGGCGGTAGTGGATGTTGAAGCCGTGCGCGAACGCGATCGCGGCGTGTTCCTTCATGTTCGGCGCGAGCTTCTCGGTGTAGAGCGACACCTGCAGCTCGTCCGGCACGAGGACCATGACGAGGTCGGCCCACTCGGCGGCCTCCTCGGGCGTGACCACGGTGTGGCCGGCCTGCTCGGCCTTCTGCGCCGTCTTGGAACCCGGCCGCAGGGCGACGCGGAGCTGCTCGACGCCGCTTTCCTTGAGGTTGTTGGCGTGGGCGTGGCCCTGGCTGCCGTAGCCCACGATGGCGACCTTCTTGCCCTTGATCAGGTTCAGGTCGGCGTCCTGGTCGTAGTAGGCGCGCATGGTGTGCTTCCCCTTCTAGCGCTCCCGCCGCCGGTGGGCGATCCCGACCGCGGCGGTTCTCGTCGATGAAACGGCGCGGCGGCACGCCCGGCCGTGCCGCGCGTTACAACGCCTCCGGCCCGCGCTGGATGGCGACGACGCCCGTGCGCGAGACGTCGGTGAGGCCCAGCGGACTCATCAGCTCGATGAAGGCGTCCAGCTTGTCGCTGCGGTTGGTGAGCTGGAAGACGAAGTGCTCCAGCCCGGTGTCCACCACCTCGGCGCCGAAGATGTCGGCGATGCGCAGCGCCTCCACGCGCTTGTCGCCGGCGCCGCGCACCTTCACCAGCGCCAGCTCGCGCTCCACGTAGGGGCCTTCGCGCGTCAGGTCGGAGACGCGGTGCACGGGCACCAGCCGGCCGAGCTGCGCCTTGATCTGCTCCAGCACCATGGGCGTGCCGCTGGTGACGACCGTGATGCGCGAGAGGTGGTTTTCCGGGTCCACCTCGGTCACGGTCAGGCTTTCGATGTTGTAGCCGCGCCCGGAGAAGAGGCCGATCACGCGCGCCAGCACGCCGGGTTCGTTGTCCACCAGCACCGCGATCGTGCGCGATTCCGTATCCGTCCTCGAGCGCAGCTCGTCCGGGCTCTCCGCCATCGTCCCCGCCTGCGTTTTCGAATGGGCCCTCACCGCGGCGCGCGCGGACGCACCGGCGGGCGGAGAGAAAACGACCGGCGGTCGGGCGTCAAGGCGGGAAAACCGGGCGCCCGGGGCCGATCATCCGACGGGCCGTGTCAGGATCCGGATCCCTTCGACGCTGGCACTGCTGCCGCCCTCGCGGAAGGTCGCCGGCGCGCCGTCACGCAGGTAGCAGCCGAGCACCTGATCCGTGGCGCCGCCGTCGGCGCTGAGCGGCACGGCCAGCGCCTCCACCGGCGCCCACTCCTTGCCCGGAACCCAGACCGCGCGCCCCGTTAAGCCGAGCGGCGCGCCCGAGGCAAGCACGCGCTGGAAGAAGGCGTTCACCAGCGGCGCCACCGGGCCGTGAAGGTCTTCGCTGACGTACTTGCCGGTCGGGTCGTCGCCGCGCAACTCCACAAGGCGCGTGCCCACGAGCCGCATGTAAAACGCGTCGCAGGCCGGATCGTGCTGGACGATGTAGATGTGCGGCAGCAGCCGCGGGATGTCGATCGGATCGATGTCCGCGCGGTGGGGGATGCTCCCGCGCGCCTCGGCCTTGTGCGACCAGTAGGCGTGCAGCTCGTGCAGCATCGGCTGGCTCAAGCGCTCTTCAGCCGATTCCGCAACCTGTGCGAGATCGCCCTCAATCATGACGCTACCCTGTCCCGGCGGTTAACGGATTGTCAATCGTCCCGCGCCCCTGGCCGCGCCGGGTGGACCCACCCTACATTCCCGGCAGCCACCACCGGAGCCACGTCCATGGCGAGCGACACCCCGACGCAGGACACCGCGGCCGCCGACACCTCGCTCGGCGACACCGTCGCGATTCCGGGCACGCGCATGCCCGCGGGCGAGAAGCCGGAAACGCGGCCATTCCAGATCCAGTCCGAGTATGCGCCGGCCGGCGACCAGCCGCAGGCGATCGAGGAGCTGTCCGAGGGGCTGAACCAGGGCGAAAACGGCCAAGTGCTGCTGGGCGTCACGGGCTCGGGCAAGACCTACACCATGGCACAGGTGATCCAGCGCGTGCAGCGGCCGACGCTGATCCTGGCGCCGAACAAGACACTCGCCGCGCAGCTCTACGCGGAGATGAAGGGCTTCTTCCCCGAGAACGCGGTGGAGTACTTCGTCTCCTACTACGACTACTACCAGCCCGAGGCCTACGTCCCGCGCACCGACACCTACGTGGAGAAGGAATCCTCGATCAACGAGCAGATCGACCGCATGCGCCACGCCGCCACGCGCGCGCTGTTCGAGCGCGAGGACGTGGTGATCGTGGCCTCGGTGTCCTGCATCTACGGCATGGGCGCGCCCGAGACCTATTCGCGCATGACGGTCGAGCTGCACACCGGCGACGTCATCAACCGCGACGAATTCCTGCAGAACCTCGTCGCGCTCCAGTACAAGCGCAACGACATCTCCTTCACGCGCGGCACCTTCCGCGTGAAGGGCGACACCATCGAGCTCTTCCCCGCCCACCTGGAGGACACGGCCTGGCGCATCTCGCTGTTCGGCGACGAAATCGACAAACTGTCGCAGTTTGATCCGTTGACTGGGAAATCCGCGGGAGACCTCGACCGCATCAAGATCTACCCGAACAGCCACTACGTCACGCCGCGCCCCACGCTCCAGCAGGCGATGAAGGACATCCGCGCGGAGATGAAGGAGCGCGTGAAATACTTCCACGACCAGGGCAAGCCGCTGGAGGCGGAACGGCTGGAGCAGCGCACCACCTTCGACCTGGAGATGATGGAGGCCACGGGCTCCTGCCCCGGCATCGAGAACTATTCGCGCTACCTGACGGGGCGCAATCCGGGCGAGCCGCCGCCAACGCTGTTCGAATACCTGCCCCAGGACGCGCTGCTTATCGTGGACGAAAGCCACGTCACCGTGCCCCAGATCCAGGGGATGGTGCGCGGCGACATGTCCCGCAAGGGCACGCTGTCGGAATACGGCTTCCGCCTGCCCTCGTGCATGGACAACCGGCCGCTGTCGTTCGAGGAGTGGAACGCCATGCGGCCGCAGACGGTCTACGTCTCAGCCACGCCAGGCCAGTGGGAGCTGAACCAGACCGGCGGCGTGTTTACCGAGCAGATCATCCGCCCCACCGGGCTGATCGATCCCGTCACGCACGTGCGCCCGACCTCGGATCAGGTGGACGATCTGATCGCCGAGGTGCAGCAGGTCAAAAGCGAGGGCTACCGCGCGCTCGTGACCACGCTGACCAAGCGCATGGCGGAAGACCTGACGGAGTATCTGCACGAGGCGGGGCTGAAGGTGCGCTACATCCACTCCGACGTGGACACCCTGGAGCGCATCGAGATCATCCGCGACCTGCGGCTCGGCGAGTTCGACGTGCTCGTCGGCATCAACCTGCTGCGCGAGGGCCTGGACATCCCAGAGTGCGCGCTGGTCGCCATTCTGGACGCCGACAAGGAGGGCTACCTGCGCTCCGCCACGGCGCTGATCCAGACCATCGGCCGCGCGGCGCGCAACGTGGACGGGCGCGTCGTGCTCTACGCCGACAAGCGCACCAAGGCGCTGCAGCAGGCGATCGACGAGACCGAACGCCGGCGCGAGAAGCAGCAGGCCTACAACGCCAAGCACGGCATCACGCCGGAGACCATCCGCAAGCAGATCTCCGACGTCATGGAGAGCGTCTACGAGCGCGGCGACCACGTGGACGTCTCCACCAGCACCGAAGCGGAGCCCGCCAGCGGCCACAGCCTCCAGCAGACCATCAAGGATCTGGAAAACCGCATGAAGGAGGCCGCCGCCAACCTGGAGTTCGAGGAAGCGGCGCGCCTGCGCGACGAGATCAAGAAGCTGGAGGAAGCCGACCTGGGCGTGCCGCAGGGCGATGACGGCAAGGGCGGCGCGGACCGCTTCGCGCAGCAGGTCGCCAAGGCGGACGCCGCCAGCAAGAGCCGCAAGCAAAGCGGCACGGGCGCCGACAAAGGCAAGAGCGGCAAGGCCAAGGGCAAGACCCGGTCCGGCAAACCAAAGGGCGGGCGCGGCTCCCGATAAGCACGGGCGTGGAACCCGATGCGTGTGGGCGTGGGGCGCGGCCGATCCCGACGGCGCGCTCTACCGCGGTGCGAACGGCACGCGGCTGTGCCGTGCCGGCGCCGCCGACCGTCCGGCCGATGCATCCCCACGCCGCGACGGGCCGCTTCCGGCCAGGGGCCTGATTCCCGCAACCCTTTGACTGCGAAATGCTTTTGGCTATGCGCTGCTTGCAGTTCTGCCTTGCGCCTCGCGAGGGGCTACGCTATCGTGCCTCCGGTTTTCGCAGCGCACCACGCCTGCGGTAACCTTTTCCGAGCATGCCGGCACCGCTCCGGTGCCAAGAGGCAAAAGACATCAGGGAGGTTCGATGTCCGTGGCGAAGCGATTCACCGCTGTCGCTGGCGCCCTTGCGCTGGGCAGCGCGCTTGTGGCCGGCGCCACCGGTGCCCAGGCCGAGCAGATCCGCTGGAAGATGCCGATCGCCTTCCCGTCGGACCTGCCGGGGCTGGGCACGCCGTCCAAGTTCGTGGAAAAGCGGCTCAAACAGATCAGCGGCGGCCAGACGCAGGTGCGCGTCTTCGAGCCCGGCAAGCTGGTGCCGCCGTTCGACATCCTGCAGGCCGTTGATTCCGGCAAGGTTTCGGCCGGCTACACCTGGATCGGCTACGACCAGGGCAAGATCCCGGCGATCCCGCTGTTCGCGGCGACGCCGTTCGGCCTGAAGCCCTGGGCGTTCACCGCGTGGTACTACTATGGCCCCGGGCACGAGATGCTGCAGGAGGTGTACGCCAACAAGGGCTACAACGTGCACGCGCAGCTGTGCGGCATCATCGGCCCCGAGACGGCCGGCTGGTACTCCTCGCCGATCGAGAGCCTGGAAGACTACAAGGGCATGAAGATCCGCTTCGCCGGGCTCGGCGGCAAGATCCTGGAGAAGCTGGGCGCGTCCGTCACCATGATGCCCGGCGGCGAGCTGTATCAGGCGCTGCAGCAGGGCACGATCGACGCCACCGAGTTCTCCATGCCCGCGATCGACCAGAACCTCGGCTTCAACGAGGTCGTGAAGTACAACCTCTTCCCGGGCTGGCATCAGCCGTTCACGGCGCAGTACATGCTCATCAACGGCGATGACTGGAAGGCCGCCAGCGACATGCAGAAGGCGCAGATCAAGACGACCTGCACCGCGGCCACGATGCGCGGCCTGGCCGAGGGCGAGTACAAGAACCCGAAGGTGCTCGCCGGCTTCCGCGACAAGGGCGTGACGCAGTCCCTGATCCCGCGCAAGACCCTGGCCAAGCTCCAGGAGACGGCCGACGAGGTGCTCGCGACCGAGGCGGAGAACGACGAGGACTTCGCCCGCGTCTACGAGTCGCAGCAGAAGTTCCAGGAACTCTACCAGGAGTGGGAGCGCCGGGCTTACCTGCCGCCCACCCTGGGCGAGAACAACTAAGCTGACCTCTCGCCAGCAGCGCCGGTGGATGGTACGCCGTCCACCGGCGCCTTGTGCCTGTCCGGCAGCCGGTGCGGCCCGGTTGCCCGGCGCGCGCCGCCGCGCAGCCCGACCGCATCCGATCTAGGGTTCCCAGGACCAGGGGACGGACGCCATGACGGACACCACCCACGACGCCCCACACGGCGGTCCCGGCGACCTCAGTCACCACACCGAACTGCCCACGACCCGCCCGTCGGCCGCCGTGGACCGCGTGGTCCAGGCGATCGGGCACGCGTTCTCGTGGCTCTGGATCGTCGTCGTGGTCGCCATCCTGGTCGGGGTCTTCGGTCGCTACGCCTTCGGCATGGGCTCGGTGCTCTGGGAGGAGATCCGCTGGCACATCTCCAGCGCCGTCTGGCTCGTCGGGCTGGGCTACACCCTGGTGCACGACGCCCACGTGCGCGTCGACGTGCTCCACGAGCGTTTCGGGCTGCGCACCCAGGCGTGGATCGAGCTGCTCGGGCTGGCGGTTCTTTTGCTGCCGTTCGTCGCCGTGGGCATCTGGGAATCCTTCCCGTACTTCTTGAACTCCTACAACGTCGGGGAGACGTCGCAGTCGCCCGGCGGCCTACCCGCGCGCTACGTGCTCAAGTTCTTCCTGTCCGTGTCCTTCGCGCTGATCCTCGTGGCCGGGGTCTCACGCCTGTTGAAGTGCACCGCGCTGCTCTTCGGCGTGCCCAGGCCCATGAAGCGCCGCCAGCAATAAGCCCAACAACGAGCCGCCGTCCGGGGGGAAGGCGCCGTGCTGCTGTCCGAAATCTTCGTCGCCGGTATGTTCCTGACCTTCGGGATCCTGCTGTTCACCGGCTTCCCGGTGGCCTGGGTCCTGGGAGGCACGGCCGTGATTTGGACCGTGGTCGGCATGATCGCGGTGAACTGGTTCGGCGCGGGGCTCTGGTTCGACTGGGGCAGTTCCCTGGGGCTGCTGCCCGAGCGCATCTGGGGCATGGTCAGCAACGACGTCCTGGTCGCGCTGCCCATGTTCATCTTCATGGGCATCATGCTGGACCAGTCCGGCGTCGCCGAACGCATGATGAACAACATCGTCAAGCTGTTCGGCGTCGTGCGCGGCGGCTACGCCATCACGGTCGTCGTCATCGGCGTGCTGCTCGCCGCAACCACCGGGATCATCGGCGCCGCGGTGGTGCTGCTGGGCATGCTGTCGCTGCCGGTGATGATGAAGAACGGCTACGACAAGTCGCTGGCCGTGGGCACCTCCTGCGCCACCGGCACGCTCGGCATCCTGATCCCGCCGTCCATCATGCTGGTGCTGATGGCCGACCGCCTGGCGACGCCCAAGGCCTCGGTCGGCGACCTCTTCCTGGGCGCGCTCTTCCCCGGCCTGCTGCTGGGTGCGCTCTACATCGCCTACATCCTGACGATCGGTGTCATCAGCCCGCGCAAGGCGCCGCTGCCGGCGGACCTGCCCAAGATCACGCCGCGCGTTTTCCTGGACGTGCTGGTGGCGGTGCTGCCGACGGTGGCGCTGATCCTCGCCGTGCTGGGCACGATCTTCTTCGGCATCGCCACGCCCACGGAGGCCTCGGGCGTGGGCGCGGCCGGCGCCACGGTCCTGGCCGCCTTCAACCGGCGGCTGAACTGGGAGGTCCTGCGCCAGTCCGTGACGCAGACCACGCGCACGGCTTGCTTCATCTTCGCCATCTTCGTCGGCGCCACGGCGTTCTCGGTGGTGCTGCGCGGGCTGGGCGGCGACCGCGTCATCGAGGAGCTGCTGCTCGGCCTGCCCTTCCCGCCCGTTGGCATCCTCGCGACCATTCTGATCGTGGTCTTCTTCCTCGGGTTCTTCCTGGACTGGGTGGAGATCACGCTGATCATCCTGCCCCTGGTGGCGCCGGTGGTGACCGACCTGGGCTTCGACCTGGTGTGGTTCACCATCATGTTCGCCGTGACGCTGCAGACCTCCTTCCTCACACCGCCGGTCGGCTTCGCCATCTTCTACGTGAAGGGCGTCTGCCCACCCGAAATATCGGTGAAGGACATCTACAAGGGCGTGGTGCCCTTCATCCTGCTGCAGCTGCTCGGCCTGCTGCTGGTGTTCATGTTCCCGTCGATCGTCACTTGGCTGCCCAGCGTCGGCGCGGTCTGAGCCAACGCCGGCGCCGCCCGGCGGAACCGCGTGGGCCGGGCTTGGCGCGCGACCGTGACCGCCCATATTCGTGGTGGCAACCAGGGGAGCGAGCGATGGCCCAGGACACCACGAACAAGGTTCACAAGAGCGACCGGGAATGGCGCCAAGTGCTGACCGAGGAGCAGTACCGCGTCACGCGCAAGGGCGGCACCGAGCGCCCCTTAACCGGCGCCTACCACGCCACGAAGACACCCGGCACCTATCACTGCATCTGCTGCGGCCAGGCGCTCTTCGGCTCGGACACGAAGTACGACAGCGGCACGGGCTGGCCGAGCTTCACCCAGCCCGTCAGCGAGGATGCCGTCGCCTACCGCGACGACCGCAGCCTGTTTCAGCGCCGCACCGAGGTGCTGTGCAGCGGCTGTGACGCCCATCTGGGCCACGTCTTCGACGACGGCCCCGCCCCCACGGGCAAGCGCTACTGCATGAACTCCGCCGCCTTGAAGCTGGACGCCGAGGACGCGTGAGCACACCCGCGCCCACGGACCGACCCGGCGCGCTCGTCACCGGCGCCGCCCGGCGCATCGGGGCGGCCATCGCGCGCGATCTCGCCGGCCAGGGCTGGGCGGTCGCGGTCCACTACAACTCCTCCGAAGCCGAGGCCGCGGAAACCGTGGCCGCCATCCGCGCCGCCGGCGGCGTGGCGGCGGCCGTTGCCGCGAATCTGTCCGACGAAGCCGAGACGCAGGGCCTCGTCCCGCGCGCGGCCAACGCCCTCGGCCGCCCGCTGACGTGTCTGGTCAACAACGCGTCCGTCTTCGAATGGGACGACGTCCACACGGCCGGCCGCGCCAGCTGGGACCGCCACCTGGACCCCAACCTGCGCGCGCCCTTCGTGCTCACGCAGCGCCTCGCCGAGCAGCTTCCCGACGACGCCCGCGGCGCTGTCATCAACATCCTCGACGCCAAGGTGTGGAACCTGGCACCCGGGTTCACCAGCTACACCGTCTCGAAGGCGGGGCTGTGGGCGCTGACGCAGACTCTGGCGCTGGAGCTGGCGCCGCGCATCCGTGTGAATGCCGTCGGCCCCGGCCCCACCCTGCCTTCGGTTCGCCAAACCCCCGCCGATTTCGCCCGCCAGGCCGGGCAGATGCCGCTCGGCCACGGCAGCTCACCCGAGGAGATTTGTCAGGCCGTGCAGTTCATCCTTGCCGCGCGGAGCGTGACCGGGCAGATGATTGCGCTCGACGGGGGCCAGCACCTCGGCTGGGCTCAGCCGGGCGCCGACCCCACGGTGGAGTAACCGGGTCCGCAGCCGAATCAGGAGGGGCGATGCCGGCGGAATCCGCGCGGATCCCAACGCAAGTCAGCGATCAACGCATCCTGGTGCGCGATCTCGTGGTCAGCGGCCACCTCGGCGTCACGGCGAGCGAGCAGGCCAAGGCTCAGCGCATCCGCGTCAACGTGGACCTCACGGTGCGGCCCGAACATCCGGCCGACGACGACCCCGCGCACGTCGTGGACTACCGCGACATCGTTCCGACCATCCGCCACCTGGTGCGCACCGAGCGGCCGAAGCTGCTGGAAACCCTGGCCGAGCGCATCGCCCAGGCCTGTTTCCACGACCCGCGTGCCCGCAGCGCCCGCGTGCGCATCGAGAAGCTGGACCTCTACGCCGACACCAGCTCCGTCGGCGTCGAGGTGGAGCACACCCGGAGCGACTGATCGCGGCGTTCCCAGCCGCCTTTCCACCGCCGGGCGGAAGCCGTCCCGCCCCGGCCCTATTGGGGCTTCGGGGGTACGTCGTGCGTGTGTCGCAACGTCGGGGCGCAACCGCCTGAGCGCGCTCGTTTTCCACACAACACCCGGATTTTGTCCACAGCCCGGGCGGAAGCGGGACGGCGCTCATACCGGTGGTTCAAATTCGCAGGCGCATCCCGCCCAAACCCGCTTGACGCCCCCATAATTTCCGTTTTTCAGGGACTTGGAAAATCTGCCCAGTGATTGGGCACGCCAGCGCGAACCGCCGCACACCGGGGGCTTGGCGGTTTCATCACGCAGCTTTCCACACGTTTGTCCACAACTTCCGTGGATGTTTCCACCGCGTGACAGGAATCGGCGCAGCGGCCCGATTCACACGAACGGCTGAGCCAACGCGAGCCTGCGCGTTGACGCCGTGCCCCGGACAGCAAAAATAGCGATGCGATGACGCGACCCACCCAACAGCGGCGGCCCGACGACCCCTCGGCCGGCGGCAAGCGCTCCGGCATGCGCCCCGAGGAGGACCCGGGCGATTCTTTCACCCAGATCGCCACGCTCGACGGCTCGACGGAAGCCGGCGGCGAGCACCCGGCCGTGTCCACCGAGCGTGGCCTGGATGTGCTGCGCCGCGCGGTGAAGACGCTGCCCACGGGGCCGGGCGTCTACCGCATGCTCAGCCGCACGGGCGAGCCGCTGTATGTGGGCAAGGCGCGCAACCTGAAGCGCCGCGTCACCACCTACACGCAGCTGCAGCGCCTGCCCTACCGGCTGCGGCGCATGGTGGCGCAGACCGCCAGCCTGGAGATCGTCACGACCCACACCGAGGTCGAGGCGCTGCTGCTGGAAAGCAACCTGGTCAAGCGCTTCTCGCCGCCGTTCAACGTCCAGCTGCGCGACGACAAGTCCTTCCCCTACATCCTGCTGACAGGGGACCACGACTTCCCGCGCATCGTGAAGCACCGGGGCGCGCAGACGCAGCCGGGCGACTACTACGGCCCGTTCGCCTCCGCCGGGGCGACCAACCGCACGATCACGGCGCTGGAAAAGGCCTTCCTGCTGCGCTCGTGCACGGACCACGTTTTTTCCAACCGCCAGCGCCCGTGCCTGATGTACCACATCAAGCGCTGCAGCGCCCCGTGCGTGGATTACATCTCCAAGCCCGAGTACGAAGCCCTGGTGCAGCAGGCGCGCGACTTCCTGGCCGGGCGGGATCAGGCCATTCAGCAAGACCTCAAGGCCGCCATGGACGCCGCGGCGGCGGAGCAGGACTTCGAGACGGCGGCGATCTACCGCGACCGCCTGCGCGCCCTCGCCCACATCCAGGCCCACCAGGACGTCAACGTCACGGGCGTCGATGACGCCGACGTGGTGGCGCTGCACCAGGAAGGCGGGCAGACCTGCCTCCAGGTGTTTTTCGTGCGCGCCGGGCGCAACTACGGCAACCGCGCCTACTTCCCCGCCCACGACGACGACATGCGCCCCGGCGCCATCCTCGCGGCCTTCCTGGCGCAATTCTACGACAACAAGCCGGTGCCGCGCCTGCTGCTGCTCAGCCACGGGCCGCACGACCGCGAGACGCTGCGCGAGGCGCTGAGCCAGCGGGCGGACGCCAAGGTGGACATCCGCGTGCCCCAGCGCGGCGACAAGCGGCGGCTGGTGGACCACGCCCTCACCAACGCGCGCGAGGCCCTGGCGCGCCAGCTCGCGGAAAGCAGCAGCCAGCGCAAGCAGCTCGACGGCCTGGCGGAGCGCCTGGGCCTGCCGGCCACGCCCGAGCGCATCGAGGTCTACGACAACAGCCACATCCAGGGCAGCGAGCCCTACGGCGCCATGATCGTCGCCGGGCCCGAGGGCTTCATGAGGAAGCACTACCGCACCTTCAAGATCAGGGGCGAGGGTGGCAGCGACGCCGAGCAGGGCGACGACTACGCCATGATGCGCGAGGTGCTGACCCGGCGCTTCCGTCGCGCGGTCAAGGAGGACCCGGACAACGAGCGCGGCAGCTGGCCCGACCTTGTGCTCGTGGACGGCGGGCGCGGCCAGCTCAACGTGGCGCTGGAGGTCTTCGCGGAGCTGGGGATCACCGACGTGGCGGTGGCGGGCGTCGCCAAGGGGCCGGAGCGCGAGGCCGGGCGCGAGGAGATCGTGCTGCCCGAGCGCGAGCCCATGCTGCTGCCCAAGGACGATCCCGTCAGCTACCTGATCTCGCGGCTTTCGGAAGAGGCCCACCGCTTCGCCGTGGGCACGCACCGCTCGGGCCGCCAGAAGGCGCGGCTGCGCTCCAGCCTGGACGACATCCCCGGAATCGGCGCCAAGCGCAAGCGCGCGCTGCTGCTCCACTTCGGCTCGGCGCGCGAGGTGGCGCGCGCGGGCCTGGCCGACCTGGAGGCCGTGGAGGGCATCAGCGAGACCGTGGCGCGGCGCGTGTACGACTTCTACAACAGTGGCTGAGCGGGCGGCGCTTGGCCGGCGGGGCCGTGCTGGCTACAACGGGGCGGACCGCCGCCACCGACGCGGAGCCCGCCCCATGACGCTGACCCTGCCCAACACGCTCACCCTCTCGCGCATCGCCGTCATTCCGCTGCTCGTGGGGCTTCTCTACTTCACGGGCTTCTGGGCGAGCTGGCTGGCGCTCGTGCTCTTCGTCGCAGCGGCGGTGACTGACTGGCTGGACGGCCACCTGGCGCGCAAGTACGGCGACACCTCGCCCGTGGGCCGCTTCCTGGACCCCATCGCCGACAAGCTGATGGTCGCCGCCGTGGTGGTGATGCTGGTGGCGAGCCAGCGCGTCACCGGGCTGGTGGTGCTGCCGGCGCTGGTGATCCTGTGCCGCGAGATCCTGGTGTCCGGCCTGCGTGAGCACCTGGCCGAGATCCGCGTGCCCATGCCGGTGACGCGCATGTCCAAGTGGAAGACCACGCTGCAGATGGTGGCCCTCGGCGTGCTCATCGTCGGCGAGGCCGGGCCGGGGTTCCTGCCCGTGCGCCTGCTCGGCGAGATCGGCCTCTGGGCGGCCGGGGGCCTGACGCTCGTGACCGGGGCCGACTACCTCATCAACGGCCTGAAGCGCATGCAGACCGCCCACGGCGCCTGAGGCGCCCGCACGGCCGCCGCGCAGCGCTCACGCCGTCCGCTCGGGGACGTGCTGGTAAAGCCAGGTTTCCGTTAAGGCGCGATCCCCCTGCCGGAGATACAGCCGCAGCTCCACGGGCGCGGTGCCGTTGGCGGCCAGATCGAAGATGGCTCGCCAGCGCCCCGTCTCGGGCACGTGTTCCGCGCGGATGTTCAGGAGCTTGCCCCGCGAGGCCTCGACGATGCAGCGGGGCTGCGCGTAGCTGCCCAGGGTGTCCAGCACCCCGCCCGCGAAGGCCACGGCAAATCGCGTCGTTCCCACCAACGCCGGCGCGCCCCGCTCGCCGCCGGCCCCGACCCAGGTCCCGACACAGCGCGCCAGGGACTCGCTGGGATGGGGATGGTCGGCCACCCAGTGCAGCCGGTACCGGAAGGTCAGTTCGTCGCCGGCCCGGATGGGCTGCGCCGGCCGCCATGCCGCGACGATGTTGTCGTGGATTTCGTTGTTCGTCGGCAGTTCGATCAACTCGACCGCGCCGTCTCCCCACGGCGCCAAGGGCTCGACCCAGGCGCTGGGCCGGCGCTCGTAGTGGACGCCGTCGCGGTAGTTGGCGAAGTCGCGGTCGCGCTGAAACAGGCCGAACCCGCGCGGGTCCGTATCCTGAAAGCTCGAAACCCGCGGCTCGGCCGGATTGTTCAGCGGCCGCCAAATGCGCTCGCCGTTGCCGCGCCAGAGACACAGTCCGTCGGAATCGTGGACCTCGGGTCGCCAGTCCGCCCGATACGGCTTATCGTGTTGCGCGTACCAGAACATCGAGGTCAGCGGGGCGATCCCGAGCCGCGTGACGGCTCGCCGAAGGAAGAGATGCGCCTCCACATCCATGACCACGCCGGCCGTGCGGGACAGCTCGAAGCGGTACGCCCCGGCGATGCTCGGCCCGTCGAGCAAAGCATGCACCGTGACCGGGTCCCGCGGCGTCGGCGCCGGTTCGATGTGGAACTCGACGAAGGCCGGGAATTCCTCGCCCGTGGCCGTGGCCGTGTCGACGGCGATCCCCCGCGCGGACAGGCCGTACTGCTCCAACGCCCCGATGGCGCGGAAATACGAGGCGCCCAGAAACGCCGCCCAGTCCGTGTGCGCCCAATCGCCGCGCTTGCGCCACTCGTGAACGCGGAAACCCGCGAACCCGGCGTCCGCCGGCATCCGCCGGGCCGGATTGTCCTGCGGAATGTCGAAATATGCCGGATCGTACCGGATTGCGGCGCTCCGGCCGCCGTCGACGACGTGCATCTGGACCGGTTTCTGGAAAAGTCGTCCCAGATGAAAGAAGGTCACCGGAAATGCCCCCGTGCCGTCGGCAAACAGGGCCGCATCACGGCGATAGCCGATTTCGCCGTGCGCGTCGTAATCGATTTTCGACGCAATATCCGATGCCGGCGTCGCGCGCGGTGAAAAGGGTGCATTGGCCAGATCGCGTGCTCGGGCTTTCAAGCGTTCAAAGCTGAACGGCGTCCCGGCGCCCAGGGTGGGCGCGGTGCCCGCCCCTGCCACCGGCACGGAGAAGCTTTGGGACGAAGCCACCAGCAGCGTCCCGAGCACGCGGCGTCGCGTCCAAGCTGTCATGATCGGAGATCCATTCGCCCGCGGGTCGGCGGGTCCGGTTGTCGTCGACGATCCAACAGCGCCGGCCGCACGCGGTTCCGTGCCCGACAGGCCGGATCGCTGGCCTGTGGATCGGTTCGTGTGCGTTGCTCGGCTGCCACACGCCGATCGTGCCGGGCCGGCGGCCGGGCGCAACGAGGCGGTGGGGCGGACCACGGCTCGGCCCGATGACCGTGGAACGTCCATTCGCGTGACATTTTCATGGCATTAACGAAATTCCTTTAAACGAATAACATTTCCAATCTGCACACGGATAAGATCTATATTGACACCCATTCGATTACACACGCAATAAACACAAAGACGCATTCGGCCCGGCAGCCGCATTCTTCCTTAACGACTTGAATATTCTGGGTATCCCTTTTGTTGACCGAGGGGCCCAAATGCTTCGCCACCGTTGGGGGCACCCGCACAGACCGGTCCGGGTGACGCAGCGGCGCCGAGGGACGCTGTGTCCGGCGGCGCGTCGGTATGGTTCTCCGAGACGGCCAAGTCGGTTCGCCGCGCAGCTTCTTCGCACGCGGCGACCAAGCGGCATCTGCCGGATACGGAACACATCCCGCGGCGCCGATGTTGCTGTGGAAAAGCGGTCCGTTGCGGTCGAACGTCTCTTCGCGCGCCTCGCGACAGCCCGGGAGCAATCCTGATGACCCTGCTCGATTCCGCATCGCCGGTTCGGGACACGTGGCGCGGCCAGCCGGATGCCGGTGCGATGGACGCGTATCTGGTCGCGCTGGACGTCCACGACAGGGAGGTTCGCACCGCCTTGATCGCAAGCGTCGCGAGCACGGACGCGCACGGGTCGGGAGATGATGCCCGCACCATGGCCGTTCGGCGGCTGCTCGCCCTCCGCTGTGCCCGCGCCCTGGGCCGCCCCGCCCCGCGGTCCGGGGCCGAGGAAGCAGAGGTCATTCTCGCGCTGGTTCTCTCCGGCACGATGCGGCGGCATCCCAGAGCCCTCCTCGACGCCCACGGCCCCGACGCCCGCTGCGCGCGGCGGCGGGCGGCTGGCGTGTCCGTCGTCGTGCCGCCGGAACGTCGATGCCCGATGCCGCGGCAACGCCTGCATCCCATTTCGGTGCGACAGCCCTTTGCGCGGGGGCTCGCGCACCTTGGCCGCACGCTGGGCAGCGTTTTCCGTCGGGCTTGGTGATGCGGAAGGGCCGAGACCGTCTGCTCGCGCTCGCATTCGCCGGCTTGCTCGCGGTATCGACCGCTTTGGCGGCGTGGATGTTCCGCTGCGAACTCGCGGTCACGGGCACCACGGGCGCGGAATGGTTGCTGCTGGTCTTGTACACCACGCTCATCGCCTGGATCGGGTCGAGTTTCTGGATTTCCGTGATCGGCGCCGGGCACATCCTGGCGCGGGGGCGCGATGCGCACGCCCCATCCGCGACGGCCCTTTCGGCGAAAACCGCGCTGGGCGCTCCCAGGGTGGCGGTGGTGATGCCGATTTTTCACGAGGATGCCGACCGGGCGTTGGACGGGCTTCGAGCCATGTACGAGCGGCTCGAGGCCAGGGACGTGATCGCGGGGTTTCACTTCTTCGTCCTCAGCGACAGCCAGGACCCCGCCATCTGCGCGCAGGAACAGGCTGCCTGGATCCGGTTGTGCCGCCGGCTGGAGGCGGGCGGCCGGCTCTTCTACCGCCGGCGCGTGGAGAACGCGGGCAAGAAAGCGGGCAATCTCGCCGACTTCTGTGAGCGGTGGGGCCGCCGCTACGACTACATGGTCGTCCTGGACGCGGACAGCCTGGTCGCCGAGGAGACCCTGCTCGGGATGGTCGAGCGCATGGACCGCGAACCCGAGTTGGGCCTGCTGCAGGCCTGGCCCGTGCCGGTGAACGGAACGACGCTGTTCGCCCGGATGCAACAGTTCGCCGCGGCGGCCCACGGCCGCCTGATCGCCGCGGGATTGGCGGCGCTGATGGGGCCGTCCGCCACCTATTGGGGCCACAACGCGATCGTTCGCGTCAGCGCGTTCGTGGAAAGCTGCGGCCTGCCTCAGCTTCCGGGCCGCGAGCCACTCGGGGGCGACATCCTCAGCCACGACTTTGTCGAGGCGGCGCTCCTTCGCCGCCGGGGATGGCGCGTGCGGATCACGGTGTCGCCCGAGGGCAGCTATGAGGAGGCGCCGCGCAACCTCCTGGATCACGTCAAACGGGACCGGCGCTGGTGCCAAGGCAATCTGCAACACGGCCGATTGCTGTTCGTCGAAGGCTTCACGACGGCCAGCCGATTGAACTTCGTGCTCGGCATCATGTCGTATTGCGCCTCGCCCGTGTGGCTCGCGTTCGTCGTCACGGCCGTCGTGGTCGCGGCGGATGCCACGCACGCCCAGCCGGACGCGCTGCGGGCGTGGGCGGCGACGGTGGGGGACGTGGCGATTCCGCACGGCGCTGTCTGGCTGATCGGGCTGACGGCGATGCTGCTCGTCGGCCCCAAGCTGCTCGGCATCATCACGCTGGCAGCGGCCCCTTCGCGCCGCCGGGCCGCGGGCGGGGTGCTGCGGCTCACGGTCGGCGGCTTGGTGGAAATCGTCTTCACGGCCCTGATCGCGCCCACCATGATGCTGCTCCACACGGAATTCGTGGGGGCGATCCTGAGCGGCCGGTCGATCCAATGGACCCCGGCGTGTCGCGACGGACGGGGCGTGGACTGGCCGACCGCGATGCGGGCCCTCGGCCCGCGATGCCTCGTCGGGATCGGCCTGACCGCCGCGGCATCCTGGTGGGCCCCGGCCCTCGTCTGGTGGATGACGCCGCTCGTCGCCGGCTTCGCGACGACCGTGCCGCTCGCGGTCTGGTCCAGTCGCGACACGGTCGGGCACTGGTGTCAGCGGATCGGAGTGTTGCGAACACCCGCCGAGGCGCTGCCGGATGCGACGCTGCACCGCCTGATCGAGTTGCGGCGCGCCGGACATCGCCAGAGCCCAACGGATGCGCATCCCCTGGTGCAAGAACTGCGAACACTCGGGGACACCGGCCCGACCGCGTCGGACTCGTGACCGGCGCAGCCAGGCTACGGGCACACGCACCGGCCCCGCTCCCGTGCGGTGCCCGCCCGCGCCACGATCGGCCCGCTGGCGGCCACCCATGAAAGGCTTCAGCGATCGCGGCGTGCGTGACTCTCGCCCGCCGAGCTTCCACAGTCCCGCACGAGACCACCGGAGCGCAGGCAGATGTCCCACCTCCCGCCCGTGTTCGGCATCACGGGCTATTCCGGCAGCGGCAAGACGGCGCTGGTGCGCGCGCTGCTGCCCGAGCTGACGGGGCGCGGGCTGCGCGTCTCGACGCTCAAGCACGCCCACCACGGCTTCGAGATCGACCAGCCCGGCAAGGACTCCTACGAGCACCGCGCCGCCGGGGCGCAGGAGGTGCTGGTGGCCTCCGCCCGCCGCTGGGCGCTGGTGCACGAGCACAGAGACGACGCCGAGCCGGGCCTTTGGGATCTTCTCGGCAAGTTCGCGGCGTGCGACCTCGTGTTGGTCGAGGGCTACAAGCGCGAAAGCCACCCCAAGGTGGAGGTCCACCGGCCCAGCGTCGGAAAGCCGCTGCTGCTCGACGAGATCCCCAACGTGCTCGCGGTCGCGAGCGACGAAAGCATCCAGCGCGTGGACGTGCCGGTGTTGAACCTGAACAACGTGGCTGCCATTGCCGATTTCGTCCTGATGCAGACCAAGGCGGCCTGAGATGGCGCAGCTGAGCAGCGACTGCTTCGCCCACGGCGGCGCGCTGATGACCGTGGACGAAGCCATCGCCGCGATCCGCGAGCGCGTGACGCCCGTGGCGGACCCGGAAACCGTGGCCCCGCGGCACGCGCTCGGCCGCATGCTGCTGCGCGACGTCGTCGCCGGGCACGACGTGCCGCCGCACGCCAACTCGGCGGTGGACGGCTTCGCCGTCCATTTCGACGACCTGAAGGCCGAGGGCGAGACGCGCCTGCCCGTCACGGCGCGCGTCACGGCCGGGCACCCGCTCGACCGCCCCGCCCGGCGCGGCGAGGCCATCCGCATCTTCACCGGCTCGCGCATGCCCGACGGGCCCGACACCGTCTACATGCAGGAGGACACGCGCGCCGAGGGCGACGAGGTCGTGCTCATGCCGGGCATCGCGCGCGGCGCCAACGTGCGCGGCCGGGGGGAGGACATCCGCACCGGCGACACCGTGCTGGCCGCCGGCCGGCGCCTGCGCCCGCAGGACCTGGGGCAGGCCGCCGCCGTCGGCTGCACGGGGCTGACGGTCGCGCGGCCCCTGCGCGCGGCCCTCTTCTCGACGGGCGACGAACTGCGCGAACCCGGCCAGCCGCTCGATGCCGGCTGCATCCACGATTCCAACCGCTACACGCTGCACGGGTTGCTGCAGGCCGCGGGCTGCACGGTGACCGACCTGGGCATCCTGCCCGACCACCACGACGCGGTTCACGACGCCCTGGCCGGCGCGGCGGCGGATCACGACGTGATCCTGACCTCCGGTGGCGTTTCCGTCGGGGAGGAAGACCACGTCAAGCAGGCCGTCGAGGCCCAGGGGTCGATCCACACCTGGAAGCTCGCCATCAAACCGGGGCGGCCCATCGCGCTCGGTCAGCTCGGGCGGACGCCCTTCGTGGGCATGCCCGGCAACCCCGTGGCCGTCATGGTCACCTTCATCACTGTCGTGCAGCCGATGCTGGAACAGATGCTGGGCGGCACGGCGGATCGCCCGCGCGGCTACCGCCTGCCCGCCGCGTTCGACCACCGCAAAAAGCCCGCCCGCCGCGAGTGGCTGCGCGCGCGCCTCGTGCCGGGGGCCGACGGCACGCCGGCCGTGGAGAAGGTGGAGCGCCAGGGCTCCGGCGTGCTCTCGGCCGTGGTGGAAAGCGACGGGCTGGTGGAACTGGCCGAGGACACCACCCATGTCGAGGCGGGCAGCGTCGTGGATTTTCTGCCCTACAGCGAGGTGGCGGGATGAAGGTGCTGTATTTCGCCTGGCTGCGCAGCCACACGGGCGTCGGCGAGGAAGCCGTGACGCCCCCGGCGGAGGTGGCGACCGTGGACGCCCTGCTCGACTGGCTGGCCGGTCGGTCCGAGGGACACGGCGCGGCGCTGGCCGACCGCGGCCGCATCCGCGTGGCGGTGAACCAGGAATACGCCGGCCCGGACGACGGCGTGGGGCCGGACGACGAGATCGCGCTCTTTCCGCCCGTCACCGGGGGGTGACGCCATGATCCGCGTGCAGCGCGAGGCCTTCGACGCGGGCGCGGAGATCGCCGCCGCCACCGAGGGCAACCCGCGCATCGGCGGGGTGTGCAGCTTCATTGGCCTGGTGCGCGAGATGAACGACGGCGCCGGCGTCAGCGCGATGACGCTGGAGCACTACCCCGGCATGACGGAAAAGATGCTGACGCGCGTCGCCGAGCAGGCGCGCGAGCGCTGGCCCCTGGAAGCCGTGCGCATCGTTCACCGCTACGGGCGCATGGAACCCACCGAGCCCATCGTGCTCGTCGTCACCGCCAGCCCCCACCGGCACGCCGCGTTCGAGGCGTGCCAGTTCCTCATGGACTGGCTGAAGACCCAGGCCCCCTTCTGGAAGCGCGAAGAGACGCCGGACGGCCCGCGCTGGGTGGACGCCCGCCGCAGCGACGACGAGGCCGCCGCCAGGTGGCTGATGCCGGAGTCCGGAAGCGGCACCTAAAGCTCGCACCCCCGACGCCACAGCGCTCCGCTGACGCCCCAACCGCCCGTTCGCATTTGATGCGAAATAATCTTCATCGATTGTGCGAATTCGTCCGGTATGCTATCCAAATTTATGTGAACGAGAGGAAGGAGGGGCGCTGATGCGCTGCTTTGCCATCGCCAGCGGTCAGGCGGCCCCGGAAGCGGGTGAGCACGCGGTCCCGGCCCCGGACGAGATGCAGCCCTTCGACGACCCGAAGCTGGCAGCGTTTTTCGCGCACTGGCGGACGCGGCTGCGCGGCTCGGCCTGGCCGCGCCGGGCGGACCTGGAGCCGACCGAAATCCCGAAGCTCCTGCCGCACCTGATGATCACGCAACGCACGCTTGAAGGCGGCGAGCGCCTGCGCCTGGTGGGCACGCACATCGTCGATCATCTGGGCTTCGACCCGACGCGCCGCGACCTTTGTGAAATGGCGGGCGACGGCAATTTCGCCGACCTGTGTCTGGAGCTTTTGGCCGAAACCCGGCGCACCGGCACGGTCCTGCACGCTGGCGGTCGCCACCTCAGTCCCGGCGGCGCCACACGGCTCTGCCAACGGATCGTCTGCCCGCTCAGCGACGGCGGCCACGGGATCGACGCCACGGTAAGCTGTGTCGTGTTTTCCGCCTCCCGCGATGGCGCGCCGATCGGCGACGGCGGCCCGGCCTACCTCGAGTTCACGGCACCCGTGCCCCTCCACGTCCTGGCCTAGAGGTTCGTTCAGCGGCCTTCGGACAAAACACCGACCGGTCTTTGGGCCGGACCGATAAGAAACGTGTTTCCTATCTTTGGTTGTGCGCAGATCACCCGGATGTTATCCAAATTCGAACGATCGGGCGCGGCGCCCACGCTTGGCCGGCGCCCCGCATCACGGGACAGGCCGCTGATGTGAAAGCATGTTTGCGTCCGGAACGCGATGAATCGGCCGGCACCATGCTTTCGTGGTCCGGGATGACAACGGCACGGGCGGTGATGACGGTGCTGAACGGTCCCAATCCGACGCAGGCGAGCACCAGCGGGGCGGCGGCCACGGCGTCCGACGACGTCGTTGCGGAGGCCGACCTCGCCGCGTTCCTGGCCTACTGGCGCAAGTTGCTGGCCGGGGACGCCTGGCCGCGCCGCGCGGACCTGGACCCCGTGGCGATCCCGCGTCTGCTTCCGCATGTGATGATCACGAAACTGACGCCGGACGGGCGCGACCGCGTCCGCCTCGCGGGGACGCGGATCGTCGATCACCTCGGCTTCGATCCGACGGGAAGCGACCTGCACGACGACCGCGACGGGCGGCGCTTCACCGACATGTGCCGCCGCCTGAATCGGCACATGTATCAGGCCGGGGCGCCCATCTACGCTGCCGGGCGGCACGTCTCCGCGCTGGGAGCGGCGCGCGAATCCCGTGAAGTCGTCTGCCCGCTCAGCGATTCCGGCGACCGGGCCGACGCCGCCGTGCGCTGCGTGGTCTTCCTGGGCAGCAACGACCCGACGGCAGGGCGACGCGATCCGGCCGGCGAGATCGTGTTCGTGCACCCCCTCGCCCTCGCCGCCTGACGTCACCGCCACATGTGCGCGCGCAGATCCGCGGCCGTGTCCACGTCGGACAGCGTTTCCAGATAGCCCACGCGCAGGCCGGCGTTTTCCAGGTTGGCGGCCGTGTCCGCCAGGGCGTGCGGTCCGCCCCAGCGCACCCCGTCGAACGGCGCCCGCACCACCGGGCGGCGCTTGAGCCCGATCAGCCAGTAGCCGCCGTCGTCCGCCGGGCCCAGAACCGCGTCGTCGCGCCCCAGCCGGTCGAACGCGCGCGCCACGTGGCGCGGCCGGATGTCGGGCACGTCGGCGCCGATCACCACCATCGGCCCCTTGGGCAGGGTATTCGCGGCCCGGGCCAGGCGGTCGCCCAGATCGCCCTGCCCCTGCGGCATCACACTGACGGGCGCGCGCCACAGGCGGCCGGGCCGGTTCACGGCGCTGTCCGGCGTCACGGCCAGCCAGGTGCGCCAGCGCGGATCGCCCGCCAGCCGGCGCAGCAGACGCGCGGTGGTCAGGCGGTGAAAGCGCCACGCGGCCACGTCGCCGAGCTCGCGGGCGAGCCGGCGCTTGCCCTTGCCGAGCCGCGGCTCGCGCGCGAAGAGAACCAGATGCTGTTCCAGGCTCATCCGTACAATCGCTTCAGGCGGTCGGGCGAAACGCCGAGAAGGTGGAGCGTGAGAATGGAAAGGTTGCGCAGCGGGCGCGCCCACCAGCCGTCGCGCTCGTAGCGCGCCCCGGAGGTGACGGCGTCGGCGTCCAGCACGCGCACGCGCGCCCGGCCAAGCTGGCGGACGAGCATGACGTCCTCCATCAGCGGCACGTCGGGGAAACCGCCGAGCGCGTCGTGGGTGGCGCGGCGGATGAGCAGCCCCTGATCGCCGTAGGGCAACCCCAGCCAGCGCGTGCGCCGGTTGGCCCAGCGCGCCACGCGCCGCGCGCCCGGCGTGTCACGGTCGTAAGCGAGGCGGAAGACGCCGGCACGGTCGCGGTTCGCCGGATCGGCCACGAAGGCGCGCACGGCATCCGCCCATCCCTCGCCGAGCCGCGTGTCCGCATGCAGGAACAACAGCCAATCCCCTTCGGCCGCTTCGGCCCCTGCCGCGAGCTGCCGCCCCCGGCCCGCGCGCGTTTCCACGAGGCGGCAGCCGTGCCGGCGCGCGAGATCGGGCGTGCCGTCGCTGGAACCGCCGTCCGCGACGAGGACCTCGCCCACCAGATCCTCGCCTTCCGCCAGCGCGGCCAGACACGCCGGCAGACCCGCCGCCGCGTTGAGCGTGGGGATCACGACCGAGAGCGAGGGCGCGTCGGGATCCGCCATGCCCGTCTATTCCGCCGCGCGCGGGGCGCGGTCGGTATCGCCCGTCTCCGGCAGACTGAAGAAGGACCGCAGCGTGGGTTCGTCCATCGTCTCGTCCTGCAAGAGCCGCTGCGCCGCCGTATCCAGCTCGTCCTTGTGGCTGCGCACGTACGCCAGCGTGCGGTCGAAGGCGTCGTCCACAAGCGTGCGCACCGTGGCGTCGATCTCGCGCGCCGTGGCCTCGGCGTAGCTCGGGCCGCTCTCCTGCGGCATGGGCAGCCCGCCGACGGACTGGCGCTTGCGCTCGTAGGTCACCTGCCCCAGCGCGTCCGTCATGCCGTACTGCGTCACCATGGAGCGCGCAACGTCGGTGCACTTCTCCAGATCGTCGGAGGCGCCCGTGGAGACGTCGTCGAAGAAAACGTTCTCGGCCGCGCGCCCGCCGAGCAGCACACACATCTTGTTGGTCAGCTCGGCGCGCGTCATCAGATAGCGGTCACCCGTGGGGCGCTGCATCGTGTAGCCGAGCGCCCCCACGGAACGCGGGATGATGGAGATCTTCTGCACCGGGTCCACGCCGGGCAGCACGAGCGTCATCAGCGCGTGGCCGAGTTCGTGGTAGGCGACACGCCGCCGCTCCTCGTCGGAGAGCACGCGGTTCTTTTTCTGCAGCCCGGCGACGACGCGCTCGATGGCGTTGGTGAAATCGCTCATCGTCACGGCGCGGCCGTCGCGCCGGGTGGCGAGCAGCGCCGCCTCGTTCACGAGGTTCTCCAGGTCCGCGCCCGTGAAGCCGGGCGTCAGCTCGGCCAGGCGCTCGATGTCCACGTCCTCGCCCAGCACCACCTTCTGGGCGTGGACGCGCAGGATGGCGGCGCGGCCCTTCTTGTCCGGCCGGTCGACGATAACGCGGCGGTCGAAGCGGCCCGCGCGCAGCAGCGCCGGGTCCAGAATTTCCGGGCGGTTGGTGGCACCGATCAGCACCAGGCCGCTCGTGGGATCGAAGCCGTCCATCTCCACGAGCAGCTGGTTGAGCGTCTGTTCCTTCTCGTCGTGGCCGCCGCCGCCCATGCTGCCGCCACCGCCGCGCACACGGCCGAGCGCGTCCAGCTCGTCGATGAAGATGATCGCTGGAGCCTTCTCCTTCGCCTGGTTGAAGAGGTCGCGCACGCGGGCCGCGCCCACGCCGACGAACATCTCCACGAACTCGGAGCCGTTGATGTAGAAGAAGGGCACTTCGGCCTCGCCCGCCACGGCGCGCGCGATCAACGTCTTGCCGGTGCCCGGCGGTCCCGCCAGCAGCACGCCCTTGGGCACCTTGGCGCCCAGGCGGCCGTAGCGCTCGGGCTCGCGCAGGAACTCGACGACCTCCTCCAGCTCCTCCTTCACCTCGTCGATGCCGGCGACCTCGTCGAAGGTCGTGCGCGTCTTCTTCTCGTAGTAGACGCGCGCCTTGGACTTGCCGATCTGCATCAGCCCGCCGCCGGCCTGGCGTTCGATGACGCGGCGAAAGACGAAGTACCACACCCCCAGCAGCAGGGCGATCGGGATCACCCACGACAGGATCTGCTGCAGGAAGGTGTTCTCGACCTGGCCGTTGTACTCCACGCCGTGCTGGCGCAGCGTCTCCAGCACGTCGCCCTCGACGCGGCGCGTGGTGAAGCGCTGCTTGCCGTCCACGGGCTCGGTGAAGGTGCCCGTGATGGTCTCGCTGCCCACGCGCACGCTTTCGATGCGCCCCTGGTCCAGGTACTCTTCGAAGGCGGAGTACGGGATGTCGGCGACCTGGGTGGTCTCGACGTAGATGTACTGAACGATGAAGACCGCGAACAGCGCGGCCGCCAGATAGCCCAGGTGCCAGCGCTGCTTGCGCGCCTGTTCGTCGTTCGGGTCGTTCGTGCCGCCAGCCATCCGACGGACCTCCGGTTCACCGCGCCAATCGGTACGCCCCTAAAGCTGGGGAGTCGCCCCGCTCAGGTGGAGAGGCCCACCAGCGCGCGGGCGTAGTCCTCGGCGTCGAAGGGCCGCAGATCGTCGGCCGTCTCGCCCACGCCGATGGCGTGGACCGGCAGGCCGTAGCCGTCGGCCAGCTGCACCAGCACGCCGCCGCGCGCCGAGCCGTCGAGCTTGGTGAGGACCAGCCCCGTGACGTTCACCAGCTGCTCGAACACCTGGACCTGGTGGACGGTGTTCTGGCCGATCGTGGCGTCCAGCACGAGGACGGTGTCGTGCGGGGCTTCCGGGTCCAGCTTCTGGATGACGCGGATGATCTTTTCCAGCTCCGCCATCAGGTTCGCCTTGTTCTGCAGGCGCCCGGCGGTGTCGATCAGCAGCACGTCCTCGCCGTTCGCGCGCGCGGCTTCCAGCGCGTCGTAGGCCAGCCCGGCGGCGTCCGCGCCCGTGTCCTTGGCCGTGACGGGGCAGCCCGTGCGCTCGCCCCAGATCTGGAGCTGCTCCACGGCGGCGGCGCGGAAGGTGTCGCCCGCCGCCAGGCGCACGCTGTGCCCGGCCTCGCGGTAGTGCTGGGCGAGCTTGCCGATCGTCGTGGTCTTGCCGCTGCCGTTGACGCCCACCACCAGCACGACGTGCGGTTTGCACGCGGTGTCGATCTCCAGCGGCTGCGCCACGGGGCCGACGATCTCGGCGATGATCTCGGCCAGCGCCTCGCGCACGCTCTCGGCGTCCACGTCCTTGGCGAAGCGCTTGCCGCGCAGGCGGTCGATCACCTTGGTCGCCGTCTCCACGCCCAGGTCGGCGGAGATCAGCAGCTCCTCCAGTTCGTCCAGCGTCTCGTCGTCCAGCTTGCGCTTTGTGACGATCGAGCCGATGCCGTCGCCGACCTTGCTGGAGGAGCGCGACAGCCCCTGCCGGAGCCGGCGCAGCCAGCCGCCCTTTTCCGTGCCGTTGTCCTTGCTCATGCCGGGCTCGCGGTCGTTGGGATATCCGATGTGTCGGTGTTGGCGGGTGTCGACGCCGCGCGCACCACCCCTCACGCGGGGGCGAGCGCCTCGCCCGTCAGGTGGCCGTCCGCCACGCCCGTGAGGCGCACGCGCACGATCCCGCCGGACGTGCCCCCGTCCGGGTGCACAGGATCGACGCGCACGGGGGCGAAATGCTCGGTGCGCCCCTTGAGGCGGCCGTCGCCGTCCGTCTCCTCCAGCAGCACCGTGGCCTCGTGGCCGACGCAAGACTCGAGGAAGCGGCCCACGGCGGCGTGGCCCTGCTCCCGCAGCTCGCGGGCGCGCGCCTTGCGCGTGGGCTTGGGCACCTGCGGCATCTTCGCGGCGGGCGTGCCGGGGCGCTCGTCGTAGGGGAAGACGTGCAGGTAGGTCAGCCCAAGCCGCTCGATGGTGCCCAGCGTGCGCGCGTGCGCCTCGGCGTCCTCCGTCGGGAACCCGGCGATCAGGTCGGCGCCGAAGACGACGTCGCTACGGCACTGCCGCGCCCGCTCGACCGCGCGCTCGGCGTTGGCAACGGAATGCCGCCGCTTCATGCGCTTGAGGATGAGGTCGTCGCCGGCCTGGAGCGAGAGGTGCAGGTGCGGCATCAGCCGCGGCTCGGATGCCAGGAGCGCGAACACCTCGTCGTCCAGCTCCGCCGGGTCCACGGAGGACAGGCGCAGGCGCGGCAACTCCGGCACGTTGGTGAGCAGGCGGCGGCAGAGCTGGCCCAGGCGCGGCCGGCCCGGCAGGTCGTCACCGTAGGCGGTGATGTCGACGCCCGTCAGCACGACCTCGCGCACGCCGTCGGCGACCATGCCGCGCACCTGCCGCACCAGCTCCCCGATGGGCACGGAGCGGTTGTTCCCGCGCGCGTAGGGAATGATGCAGAAGGTGCAGCGGTGGTCGCAGCCCTGCTGGATCTGCACGAAGGCGCGCGTGCGCGTCTCGAACGCCTCGACGAGGTGGGAGGCGGTTTCGCGCGCTTCCATGATGTCGTCGACAACGACGCGCTGCGGCGCCTCCGGCGCGAAGCTGTCGGGGCGCAGCTTGGCTTGGTTGCCCAGCACGCGGTCCACGCCGGGCATGTCCGCGAACTGATCCGGGTGGAGCTGGGCGGCGCAGCCGGCGACGACGATGCGCCGGTCCGGGTGGTCGCGGTGCGCGCGGCGGATGGCCTGGCGCGCCTGCTTTTCCGCCTCCCCCGTGACGGCGCAGGTGTTCACGATGACGGCGTCGCCGAGCCCCTGCTCGCGCGCGTGGCGCAGCATGACCTCGGACTCGTAGGCGTTCAGGCGGCAGCCGAAGGTCACGATCTCGGGCTGCGCGTCCTCGCGCGCGTCGGCTGTCTCGGGCGGTGTCGCGGTTGTCATGCTGCGATCGCGCTTTCGTCGACCTGGCCGGTGAAGCTGACGGCTGCCGGGCCGGTTTTGATGACATGGCCGTCGCGCTCGCGCCACGCAAGCTCCAGCGGCCCGCCGTCGAGGTGGACCGTCACCTGACGCCCCGTCAGCCCGCGCCGCACCGCCGCCACGCAGACCGCGCAGGCCGCGGTGCCGCAGGCCCGCGTGATGCCGGCCCCGCGCTCCCAGACGCGCAGGCGGATGGTTTCGCCGTCCAGCACGGTGGCGAAGCTCGCGTTGGCGCGCTCGGGAAACATGGCATGGTGTTCGACCCTGGGGCCGAGCGTGTCCAACGCCACCGCTTCGGCATCGGGCACGAAGGCGACGGCGTGCGGGTTGCCGACGTTCACGGCCACGACCTCGGGCACGCCCGGCACGCCCAGGTCGAGGTGCAGCGTGTCCGCGGGCTCGGCCAGCGGGATGGCGTCCCAATCCGTGCGCGCGGGGCCCATGTCGACGCTGATGCGGCCGTCGCCGCTCGGCCAGGCGGTCAGCACGCCCGCGCGCGTCTCGATGAGGAGCGGGCTGCTGGCGCCGTGCGCGAACAGCCGGGCGGCGACGCAGCGCGTGGCGTTGCCGCAGGCGCTCACCTCGCCGCCGTCGGCGTTGTAGATGCGCATGAAGACGTCGCCGGTGTCGTCGGCCGGCTCGATGACGATGAGCTGGTCGAAGCCGATGCCCTCGCGGCGGTCGGCCAACGCGCGCACGCGCGCCGGCGACGGGGCGAACGGCTCCTGACGGGCATCGACCACGACGAAGTCGTTGCCCAGCCCATGCATCTTGACGAAATCCCGGCGCGCGCTCATGGCGCGGATATAGACCGCGCGCGCGGGTGGTGTCCACCGCGCCGCACACCGGCGGTCGGGCCCGTTGTCATGCCGGGGGCTCGGTGCTAGCGTCCGCGCCGCTTCAGCGGCCGGGGTATGCCGGACCGCGCGAACCCGATTCCAGAACCGTCAACGGAAGACGCGCAGCCATGCCGAAGATCGAGGGCAACGACATCCGCGTCGGCAACGTCCTGGAGCACAAGGGCCGCGTGTGGCGCGTGATGAAGACGGATCACGTCAAGCCCGGCAAGGGCGGCGCCTACATGCAGTGCGAGCTGCGCGACCTCTTCGACGGCTCCAAGACCAACGAGCGCTTCCGCGCCCAGGAAACGCTGGAGCGCGTGCGCCTGGAGCAGCGCAACTACCAGTTCCTCTACCAGGACGGCGACGAGTTCGCCTTCATGGACCTGGAGACCTTCGATCAGATCACGGTCGGCCGCGAGCTGATCGGGGAGCCGGCGCGCTTCCTGGTCGAGGGCATGCAGTGCGAGATCGAGTTCTACGAGGACAAGCCGCTCAACGTCACCCTCCCCGACACCGTGACGCTGGAGGTCACCTACGCCGAGCCCGTCGTGAAGGGGCAGACGGCCACGGCCTCCTACAAGCCCGCCGAACTGTCCACCGGCGCGCGCGTGATGGTGCCGCCCCACGTGGAGACGGGCGATTGGGTGACGGTGAAGACGGCCGACGGCAGCTACGTCGAGAAGAAGCGTCAGTAAGGCGCATCGCCACGACACCCGGCGCCGCCGCGAGCGGCCGCGTCCGCCCGCGCCTCGCGCGGCGCGGACGCGACGTCGTTTGACGGCGCCCGCGATCAGCCCGAAGCGGAGCACGCCATGGCGACGCGTTCGCCCGTTCTCAACGTGATGATGCGCGCCGCCGACAAGGCCGCGCGCGGGCTCAAGCGCGACTTCGGCGAAGTCGAGAACCTTCAGGTTTCGCGCAAGGGTCCGGCCGACTTCGTCTCCGCCGCCGACCGCCGTGCGGAGGAAACCATCCGCCGCGAGCTGACGCGCGCCCGCCCCGAGGCCGGGCTGCTCATGGAGGAAGGCGGGGGCGAGCCGGGCTCGGACGAGCGCCGGAGCCGCTTCATCGTCGACCCGCTCGACGGCACCAGCAACTTCCTGCACGGCCTGCCCCACTTCGCCATCTCCATCGCCCTGGAACAGCGCGGTGAGCTCGTCGCGGCCGTGGTCTATGATCCCATCAAGGAAGAGCAGTTCTACGCCGAGAAGGGCGGCGGCGCCTTTCTCAACGACCGGCGCCTGCGCGTCTCCGCCCGCGACCGCCTGGACGCGGCGCTGATCGCGACGGGCGCGCCCTACAAGGGTCACGGCGACCGGCCGACCTTCCTCGCCGAGGTGGACGCCGTGATGGCGGAAACCGCCGGCATCCGGCGCATGGGCTCGGCCGCCCTCGACCTCGTCTACGTCGCCGCCGGCCGCTACGACGGCTACTGGGAGCGCGACCTCTCGCCGTGGGACACGGCCGCGGGGGCCCTGATCGCGCGCGAGGCGGGCGCGGTCGTCACGCAGATCGACGGCAAGCCGTTCAAACCGGAAAGCCAGAGCATCCTGGCCGCCAACGTGGACCTGGAGGTGGCCCTCCAGCGCCTCATTTACGCGGCCAGCAAGCGCGCGAAGTCGGCCTGAGCTTGCTCGTGCCGTGCGCGACGGCTACGCTCGCGGCCGATGCGCATCCGCTATCTGCCCGAGTTAACCCGATGACGCACCGGCTCACCGTCTCCCCGCGCCGTCTCGCGGCGGGCTTCGCGGGCGTGTGCCTGCTCGCGGCCAGCCCGACGGCCGCCCAGGAAACCACCTACATCGGCGGGTCCGGCGAAGGCGGCAGCGACAACGTCAGTGTTAATCTGGACGTGATCGGGGGCGACGGGGGTGGCAGTACGCGCGAACGCGCGGGGCCAAGCGGCGGCTCGGGCGAGCTGCAGCTCCGCATGCCCGGCGATGGTGACGACGGCGGTGAGCGCCCCGAGAAGCCGGACATCAAGCCCGGGGAGGTCGTGCGCGCCCCGGGCGGCGCCCGCTTGCGCTTCCCGCTTCTGGACGAGCCGCAGAGCCGCCTGACCGTCGATATGGCGCAGTTCCAGGCGCGCCAGCAGCCCGAGCGCCAGCCCACGGAAAAGCCCGAGGAACGCGGCGGCGAACCGGCCGGCGAGCCGATGGTCGAGCAGCAGGAGCCCGACCGGAAGCCCGAGACGGCCACCACCGCGGTCGCCGGCACGCGCGAGACGGAGGCGCAGACCGACACGGCCACCGCGGACACCGGCAGCGAATCGCAAGCCACCGCCGGCGCCGAGGAATCGACCGCCGCGGCGACGGACACCGGAAGCCTGGACACAAACACCGGAACCCTGGACGCGGACACCGGCGGCGCGGCCGAACCGGAGCGCGACCAAGAGGCCGCAAGCGCCGCCGCGGAGCGCGGCGAGCGCGACGAGGGCGAGCCCGTGGAACTTCAGCCCGGCACGAAGCCCGACGACGAGACGCGAACCCGGACCGCCGCGGCCGAAACCGGTGAGGCGGGCACGCAAAGCGCCGACACCAGCGCGGACACGCAGCCGGATACGGGCGGGACCGCGTCGGACACCGGAACCGGCCAGACGGCCGGGGAGGAGCCGGCGGAAACCCAGACCGCCACACGCACCGACACAACCGACGGCGCGCCGTTGGAAACGCAGCTCACCTTCGCCACCGGCTCGGCGGAGCTGGGCAGCGAAACCCGCCGGCAGCTGGACCGCGTGGTCGCGGCGCTGAAGAAGGACAGCGACAGCCGCATCGAGCTGACCGCCTACGCCGACGTGCCCGGCGATTCGCCGAGCCGCTCGCGGCGCTTGTCGCTGTCGCGGGCACTGGCGGTGCGGTCCTACCTGATCGAAAAGGGCGTGCGCTCCACGCGCATCGACGTCCGCGCGCTGGGCAACGCGGTGGAAAGCGGTCCCGCGAACCGCGTGGACATCGCGCCGGCGTCGCGCGGATGATGTCACAGTTTCGTCGCGTTTCCCCGCGAGCGTCACGGTGCCGCCTGCCGGACCCCAACACCCCTGCATGACGTGAGGCCGCCAGCATGAGCCTACGGCGCTACATCATCCGGATGGTCATCTTCCTGGTGATCGTGGCGGCGGCCTGTGGCGCGCTGCTGCCGCAACTGCGCGACGCCTTCCTGGCGAACCCGCTGTTCAACGGCCTGATCCTGGGCGTGCTGCTGCTCGGCATCCTGTTCGTCTTCCGCCAGGTCATCTCCCTGCGCCCCGAAGTGGCCTGGATGGAGAAGATCCGAAGCCAGGCCGGCGGCGGGCTGCAGTTCCCCGGCGCGCTTCAGGACGAGAAGCCACCCCGCCTGCTGGCACCGCTGGAGCGCATGGTGGGCGAGCGCAAGGGCCGGCTGACGCTCTCCGCCACCTCGATGCGCTCGCTGCTGGACAGCATCCAGAGCCGCATCGGTGAACAGCACGAAATCTCGCGCTACCTCGTCGGCCTGCTGGTCTTCCTGGGCCTGCTCGGCACCTTCTGGGGCCTACTGGAGACGGTGAACGCCGTCGCGGGCGCGATCTCGGACATCGAGGTGACGGGCAACGAGCCCGCCGCGATGTTCAGCCAGCTCCAGGCCAGCCTTCAGGAACCGCTGTCCGGCATGGGCACGGCCTTCTCCTCCTCCCTCTTCGGCCTCGCCGGCTCGCTCATCCTGGGCTTCCTGGAACTCCAGGCCGGGCAGGCGCACAACCGCTTCATCAACGAGCTGGAGGAGTGGCTGTCCTCGATCACGAAGCTCTCCGGCGGCGGCGCGGCCGAGGGCAGCGGCGAGTCCGTGCCCGCCTACATCCAAGCCCTGCTGGAGCAGACCGCCGACAGCCTGGACAGTCTGCAGCGCACGATCGCGGGCGGCGAGGAAGACCGCGAGAACATCAACAAGAACCTGATGCAGCTCACCGAGCGCGTCTCCACGCTCACGGACCAGATGCGCACCGAGCAGTCCGTACTGATGAAGGTGGCGGAGACGCAGTCGCAGCTGAAGCCGTTGCTGTCGCGCATCGCCGACGCCAGCGAAGGCCAGCAGCAGGCCGGCGGACTGGACGAAACGACCCGCGACCACATCCGCAACCTTGACGTGCGCCTGGAGAAGCTGGTGAGCGACAACGCGCACGGCCGCGATCAGGTCATCCGCGAGATCCGCAACGAGATCCGCCTGCTCGCCCGCACGATCGCCGCCATGGCCGAGGAAGGCGAGACGGAGCGCCAGAGCTAACCCCATGCAGCCGCTCGGGCGCCGCGACCGGCAGCAGAACACCGTCAACATCTGGCCCGGCTTCGTCGACGGCCTGGCCAGCCTGTTGCTGGTCGTCATCTTCGTGCTGATGGTCTTCTTCGTCGCGCAGTTCTTCCTCTCCGTGGCGCTGTCCGGACGCAACGAAGCTCTGAGCGACCTGCAAAGCCGGGTGAGCGAGCTGTCGCAGCTGCTCAGCATGGAGCGCGACGCCAACCAGGAGTTGCGCAGCAACATCGAGGAGCTGTCCAGCGAACTCCAGGCCTCGATCCGCAAACGCGAGCAGCTGTCCGATCAGCTCTCGCAGGTGAAGGAAGAGCGCGCCAGCCTCAAGCAACAGCTGGCCGCCGCGCGCGACGACCTGCAAAGCACCGAGCAGGACCTCTCGGCCGCCCGTCAGGAGCTCTCCAGCACCAAGGAACAGCTGGCCGACGCGCAGGACAACGTGAAGGCCAACAAGGACACGATCGAGGCCCAGCTCCAACAGATCCAGGCGCTCAAAAGCCTGCGCGAGGAGCTGCGCCGCGAGGTGGCGTCGCTGGAGTCCCGCCTGAACGCGGCGCAGGAAGAGGCCAAGGAGCGCAAGGAAGAGCTGGCGAACCTTCGCCAGACCGCCGAGCAGCGCCAGCAACGCATCACTACGCTGCAGGACAAGCTGCAAGCCGCGCGCGAGACGGCGGTAGAGCGCAAGGAAAAGGTGGCTTCCCTTCAGACGACGCTGTCCAACCAGCGCGATCAGGCCAAGACGCTGGAAAGCAAGCTGGAAAAGCAGCAGAAGCTGACCGAGGAACAGGCCGCCAAGATCGACGTCCTCAACAGTCAGCTGTCCTCGCTGCGCCGGCAAGTCGCCCGCCTCAACGCCGCGCTCAACGCCGCGGAAGCGACCATCGAGGAAAAGGACGTGCGCATCGCCAACCTGGGCGAGCGCCTCAACACTGCCCTCGCCCAGCGTGTTCAGGAGTTGGCCGAGGCGCGCTCGGAGTTCTTCGCCGAGCTAAAAAAGGTGCTGGGCGACCGCGAAACCATCCGCGTGGTGGGCGACCGCTTCGTCTTCCAATCGGAGGTGCTTTTCCCTTCTGCTTCCGCGCAGCTCGACGAGGACGGCCAGCAGCAGATCCGCCAGCTTGCGGACACGCTTCAGAACATCATCCCGCAGATCCCGGACGACGTGGACTGGGTGCTGCGCGTCGACGGTCACACCGACAAGCGCCCGATCGACACCGAACGCTTCCCCTCCAACTGGGAACTCTCCACGGCGCGCGCTGTGGAGGTGGTCAAGACACTGATTGCCGAAGGCATTCCCGCGCGCCGCCTCGCCGCCACCGGCTTCGGCGCCAACCGTCCCCTCGCGGAAGGCAATTCCCCCGAAGTCTACCGCCGCAACCGCCGCATCGAGTTCAAGCTCACCCAACCCTGAACTGTCGGCAGTTCAATCCCATCAGTTGGCCATAAATGGGGGCTTGTCAGGCACCAGGCCCTTTCAAAAGCACCCAGGGTCGGCCTTCCGCCAGGGCTTCGGCGTTTGGTTGGCCGTGGTCGTCAGCCACACGCACAACATACCCTTTCCTTCAGCAGAGGGTCGCCCAGCCAGCGAGCAAGCTCGCTGGCTGGGCGGGGTAAGGCGCTGCCATTCGCCCAACCACGCGTCGTCGCCGCAGCGCGTGGAAAGCGTGCTCACTTTGCGGGGCTGCCGCCGCGCTGGCCGCTCTTGCCAGCGCCGCTGCCGCCGGAACCGCCGATCCAACGGTCGAGTTCGCGGGCGGCAAGGTCGCGCCCGCCCAGGCCGAAGGCCACGGCCGCGGCCACGGCGACGGCGCCGAGCAGCAGCCCGAAGGCCAGATTGATGATCTGATCGGCCAGCCCCATCTGCTGCAGGCCCATGGCGCCGGCCAGCGCGATCACGGCAACGCGCGCGATCAGTGCCAGCCGCTCCGCCTGCCAAGCCTTGCTCGCGCGGATGGTGTGGGCGGCGACGCCGGACAGGAAGATGCCCACGCCGATGACGATCAGGCCCATCAGGATCTCCCCGAAGAAGACCAGCAGCTGCTCGATCAGCCCGGCCAAGTTGCCGAATTCCAGCAGCGCCAGGGCTTCCATCGCGGCGAAGAGAAGCACCGCGACCACCACCAGATAGCCCGCCACCTGCGAGGGCGTGCGGCCGGTCTCCGGCACCTCCTGTGTTTCCATGCCCAGGCGCACGAGCACGCGGTCGAACCCGATGGCCTGAAGAAGCTGGCTGACCAGCTTCCCGGCGATGCGCGCGGCGAAATAGGACAGCCCGAGCAGCACGGCCGCCGCGAAGATGCGCGGAATCGCGGCGATGATCAGGTCCAGCATGTGCTCCGCCGGGCCCGTAACGGCCGCGATCTGAAGCGCGTTCAGCGCCGCCACCACGATGGGCAGCAGGATCAGCACGTGCACGACGATCCCGATCGCCTGGGACGGCGTGGTGCCGCGCCCGACAACGGTGTCCACGCGGTAGGTGCGGGCCGCCCCGTCGAAGCCGGCCGACGCCAGAAGCTGGGTGACCAGCCGCTGCACGAGGCGCGCCACCAGCCAGCCGACGGCCAGGATGAGGCCCGCGACGGCGACGTTCGGCAGATAGCCGAGCACCTTGTCCACCATGCGCTCGACCGGCCCGAGCAACCCCTCGATTTGGAGCACGCCCAGCACGGCCGGCACGAACAGCAACAGCACCAGCCAGTAAACCGTGTTGGCGATGGTCTGCGCCAGCGTCGCCTGATCGGCGGGAAGCGCGTCCTCACCCAGGCGCCGGTCGAGCTTGAGCGCGCCCAACCCCCCCGCGGATGAACGCACGGAACACCGTCGCCAACAGCCAAGCCACCGCGATCACGGCCGCCGCACCAGCAATACGCGGCGCGTAGTCCAGCACCACGGTCAGCATTTCGCTCAGCGGCGCGGTGATGGATTGCAGCAGCAGGGCCTCGAAAACGGCGATGAGCACGAACACCATCAGCACGATGAACACAGCCCGCGCGATCCAGCGATCCAGCGTGACGGCGCGATCCGGCGACTCCCCCGTGACCTCGCCCGCCACCCATTCGTTCAGGCGTGTCCGCCGCAGCCCATTGCGAACCAGCGCGGCGATGATCCAGGCCAACACCCAGCCGACGACGAGAATCACGACCGCGGCGGCGACGTTGAGCGCATATGCCGTCGCGGTCTCGACGAAGCCGCTCCAGGTCTCCATGTTCAATCTCCACGAAAATGTCACAGACAATTAGTGCAATTCTCACCTTACATGCGCGAACTGCAAAATACTCCTTCGTGGTAAACCGCGGACCGGTTGGTGGACTCCCAATCGGATTGAATTGCCGGTGCCCTGAACCGTGGAAGGACAGCACCGGGGCTGGCGGGGTCGCGGGCGCCGTCCGCGGCCTCCGGGTGTCATCGAAGCGTCATTGCATCTGGAAAAAGGTTTAACCGTCGCGGTGCAGGCTCGGAGCCGACCCAGCCGGACTTTGACACAATCGACGCTGTTCCCGGTCGGCGCGATCCACACGCGGCCACGGGCGGCGTTCGTGGCGCTGTACGAGATGGAACGGGGAACTCGCGCCATGTTGATCGGTTCGATCGCCCACCCGCTGCCCGCGATTTCCAGCGACATGGCATGCAGCGACGTCCTCGCGCTCATGCACGAGCTGGATGCGACGGCCGGTCTGGCCGTGGTCGAGGACGGCCGCCCCATCGGGATGGCGGGGCGCACGGCGCTGATGCGCAACCTGGCGCATCCCGTGACCTACGCGCTTTATGAGCACCGGCCCATCTCGCTGTTGATGCGCGGCAACCCGCTGGTCGTGGAGAGCGGCACCACGATCGACCGCGTCAACGAGCTGATCGCCACGGAAAAGCAGTGGGCGCTGGAAGAGGGCTTCATCGTCGTCGAGGGCGGCCGTTACGCTGGCGTCGGCACGATCCAGGCCCTTCTCAAGCGCTCGGTCAGCGACGCCCGCACCCAGATCGCCGAGCTCGACCACGCGCGCAAGCAGGCGGAGCGCGCGAACGAGGCGAAGACGACCTTCCTCGCCAACCTCAGCCACGAGCTGCGCACGCCGCTGAACGCCATCATGGGTTTCACCGATATGCTGGCCGCCGGCGCGGCGGGGCCCGTGAACGACAAACAGGCGGAATACCTGCGCGACATCCACGGCAGCGGCAAGCGTCTGCTCGACCTCATCAGCGACCTGCTGGACCTCTCCCGCGCCGAGGCCGGACGGATGGAGCTCGACGAGGGCGAGGTGGACGTCCCTGCGGTGGTCGAGGAGGCCGCCCGCATCCTTCAGGTTCGCGCGCGGGACAAGCAGGTCACGCTCACCACGCAGCTGCGCAGTCGCACCCGGCTGTGGGCGGACGAAGGCAAGCTGCTTCAGATCATCCTCAACCTGGGCAACAACGCCATCAAATTCACCCCCGCGGGCGGCCGCGTCGCGCTAACAGTGGACGACGCAGCCGACTGCGGCGTGGTGCTGCACATTTGCGACACCGGCCCCGGCATTCCCGAACACGAGATCCCGCGCATCAAGGAGCCGTTCGGGCGCGGCCGCACCGCCCGGCGCCAGAAGATCGAGGGCGCCGGCATCGGGCTGGCCCTGACGCAGACCCTCACGGCCATGCACGGCGGCCACCTGGACATCACCAGCACGCCCGGCGAGGGCACCTGTGTTCACGTTCACATGCCCGGCGGACGAGCCGTGGCACGGGTTGAAACCGAACCGCCGGCGGCACGCCTCGCGGCCGAGTAGCATAGCGACTCGCAAAAAGGGCTTGCAGGTGCTTTCCGGTTTTCTCAGAATACCGCTATCGCCGCACGCAGCCCTCCCCGGCAGCGGCGATATCGACCCTTTGCTCCCAGGCCCCGGCGCATGCGCCGGGGCCAACCTTTTTCGGCCACCTGGTGTCCGGGCCATATCGAGCGGCGCGCGCTTGACGCCGCGTCCGGATCGGCGCGGGATCGCACGCCACGGCGCGCGAGCGGGAGGCAAACACGATGTGGCCGGCCACCGACCTCACCGAGGAACTGGGCGTGCGCGCCCCCATCCTGCAAGCACCCATGTGGGGCGGGATCGCCACGCCCGAGTTGGCGGCCGCCGTGGGTGAAGCCGGCGGCGTCGGCGCGCTCGGCACCGCGGACATGCCCTCCGACCGCATCGCCGACGCCGTTGCCGCGGTGCGCGCCCGCACCGACGCGCCGCTGCACCTCGACCTCGCGCTGGCGCCGCCCACCGGCGACGGGGCGCCGGTGGCGCGTGCGTCGGCCGCGCTCCACCCCTTCCGCGAGGAGCTGGACCTCGACGCGCCGGATGTGTCGCCCGAACCGGAACCGCCGACGCTCGAGCGCCAGGTCGAGGCCGTGTGCGGCGCGCGGCCGGCGGTCGTCTCCGTCACCGGCGGCGTGCCGCCGGAGACCGTGCTGCGCACCGTGCGATCCACGGGCGCGCTCGTGCTTGCCACCGCCACAACGGTGACGGAGGGCATCATGCTGGCGGACACGGGGCTGGTCGACGTGATCGTGGCCCAGGGCGCGGAGGCCGGCGGGCCGCGCGCCACCTTCGCGGTTCCGGCCGACCACGGCCTGGTGGGCACGCTGGCGTTGGTGCAGGGGCTGCGCGCGGCCGTGCGCCGGCCGGTGATCGCCGCGGGCGGCATCATGACCGGTGAAGCCATCCGCGCCGCGCTCGCGCTCGGCGCGGTCGGCGTGATGATGGGCACCGCCTTCGTGGCGGTGGACGAAAGCGGCGCCGACGGGACCTACGCGAACGCCGTGAAGACGGCACGCGACGACGGCACCGTTGTCACCCGGGCCTTCACGGGGCGGCCGGAGCGCGTGGTCCGCAACCGGTTCGTGATGGAAGTGGCGGATGCCCCCATCGCCGATTACCCTGCGCAGGCGGCGTTGACGGCGCCCATTCGCCGGGCCGCGGCCGAGCGGCGCATGCCCGAGTTGCGGGCCCTCCGCGCCGGTCAGGGCGCCGCCCTTGCCCGGCGCGTGCCCGTGGGCGACCTTATGACGGCGCTCGAGGCCGAAACCGGGATGGCCTGACAGCGCGTTCCCCCGGCCGGCGCATCCGGACGGCTAGCTGTCGGCGCCCGGCGGCGCCTGCTAGGATTCCGAGTATGGCAGCCAGCCGGCGGCAAGAGGAGCGGCACACGTGACCGCGAACGACGTGGACGGTGGCGCCAGCGTCACCTTCTTCAGCCGGACCTACGACGAGGCGCTGCAGCTTACGCGCGAAGCGCGCGACTACATCGCGGGCCGCGGCGCGCAGGAACGCGCCAGGCTCAGCCCCGGCGGCAAACTGGCGGCAAGCTGCGAGGAGATGCGCCTGACCGCACGGCTGACCCAGGTGATGGCGTGGCTGCTCACCCAGCGCGCCGTCCACGAAGGCGAAATCACGCGCGCCGAGGCCGCCGAGCCCGAACACCGGCTGGCCGGCGAGGCCGCGTGCCTGGCCGATCCCGTCGTGCCGAAGGAGGAGTTGCCGGAGCGGCTGGGGGACCTGCTCGACCGCTCGCGCAACCTCTACGAGCGGGTGCAGCGGCTCGACGCAACGCTCGACCAGGACCGCGAGAGCGGATCGCCGTAAACCGGGATCAGCTTCTTTCGTTCGCGCACGCCGCCACCGCCACAAACACCGAACGCCCCTGCATCCGGATCGCAGGGACCCGAACACAAGGGCGCGGCCGACTCGCGGCGAAAACGGCGGGGCGCTCGGACGACCCCGCGTTCGCGCGCTTACTTCTTGCGGGCGGACATGTTGGCGAGGTTGCCGCCGAAGCGCTGGTTGAACTTGGCCATCTGCCCAGCGGTGGTGTTCAGGCGGTGCTCGCCGGTCCAGGCAGCGTGGGTCTTGGGGTCGATCTCCAGCCGCAGGCTCGCGCCTTCCTGGCCGTAGGTCGACCGGGTCTTGAACTCGCTGCCGTCCGTCATGACCACGTTGATCTCGTGGTAATCGGGGTGGATGCCCTTCTTCATGGCGCGCCCTTTCCGTTCGCTCGTTCGGGCCGGAGCGCGTACTCCGGCGGCTATGGGGCGAAGCGGCGGCGTGCATCCCGCGAATGCAACGCGCCGCCCTGGCCCGGCCGGCCGGGACGACGCTTCGCCCGCCTGTTCTCGGAGGATTGTCCAGGGGCAGGTGTATAGAGAGCGCGGCGCCAGGACGCAAGGGATGCAGCTTGCCGACGGCGGTGGCCGCCGATAGGTCTTGCGCGCGACGACAAACCGCGAGGCCCGCCATGCGCGATGCGCAAGATCCCGGCGGCGGCACGCCGTCCGCCCGTCCCGGCACCCGCAACCTCCGCGCCCTGCGCCACCTGTGGGGCTATCTCCGGCCCTACCGGACACGCATCGCCGGCGCGGTCGTCGCGCTGACGGTTGCGGCCGGCACGGTGCTGGCGCTCGGCCGCGGGCTGCGCACCCTGGTGGACCGCGGCTTCGCCCAGGGCAACGCGGCGCTCCTGGATCAGGCGCTGATGGTCCTGGTCGCGGTGGTGGCGGTGCTGGCCGCGGCGAGCTTCGCCCGCTCCTATCTGGTGGCGTGGCTGGGCGAGCGCGTGGTGGCCGACGTGCGCCGCGACGTTTTCGACCACGTGATCGCCCTCTCGCCCGGCTTCTTCGAAACCACGCGCACGGGCGAGGTGCTCTCGCGCCTGACCACCGACACGACGCTGCTCCAGCTCGTCGTGGGCACCTCCGTTCCCATCGCCCTGCGCAACCTGCTGATGATCGCGGGCGGGACGGTGCTGCTGATCGTCACCTCGCCCACGCTGACCGCCATCGTCTTCCTGGTGACGCCGTTGGTGCTGGTGCCGGTGCTGGTGTTCGGGCGGCGCGTGCGACGCCTGTCGCGCGCCAGCCAGGACCGCATCGCCGACGTGGGCGTCTACGTCGACGAGTCGCTGTCGAACATCCGCACCGTCCACGCCTTCAACCACGAGCCCGTGGACCGCGCGCACTTCCGCGAGCGCGTGGAGGACGCCTTCGCCGCCGCCATCGGGCGCAGCCGAGCGCGCGCCTTGCTGTCGGCGGTGGTCATCATGCTGGTGTTCTCCGCCATCGCGGTCGTGCTCTGGGTGGGTGGCCACGCCGTGCTGGACGGGCGCATGACGGCGGGGCAGCTCGCGGCCTTCGTCTTCTACGCCGTGGTGATCGCCAGTTCCGTGGGCGCGCTCTCGGAGGTCGTGGGCGACCTGCAGCGCGCGGCGGGCGCCACCGAACGCCTGCTCGACCTGCTGCACACCCCGGTCGCCATCGATGCGCCGCGCCACCCCACGCCCCTGCCCGAGCCGCCACGCGGCGCGCTCGGCTTCGAGCACATCGACTTCCGCTATCCGGCCCGGCCCGACGCCCCAGCCCTGGCGGATTTCAGCCTGGACGTGCGGCCGGGCGAGACGGTGGCGCTCGTGGGCCCGTCCGGCGCGGGCAAGACCACCGTCTTCCACCTGCTGCTGCGCTTCTACGACCCGGAAGGCGGCACCGTGCGGCTGGACGGTGTGGACCTTCGGGCGGCCGATCCGCGCGCGGTGCGCGCGCGCCTGGGCCTGGTGCCGCAGGAACCGGTGATCTTCTCCGCCGACGCGCGCGAGAACATCCGCTACGGCAACCCGGACGCCGACGACGCGGCCGTGCTGGCGGCGGCGGAAGCCGCGGGCGCGCGCGCGTTTCTGGAAGAGCTTCCGGACGGCCTGGCCACCCACCTGGGCGAGCGCGGCGTGCGCCTCTCCGGCGGACAGCGCCAGCGCATCGCCATCGCGCGCGCCATCCTGCGCGATCCCACGGTGCTGCTGCTGGACGAGGCGACCTCCGCCCTGGATTCGGAAAGCGAGCGCGCGGTGCAGGCGGGGATCGACCGCCTCATGGCCGGCCGCACGACGCTCATCATCGCCCACCGCTTGGCCACGGTGCTTAAGGCCGACCGCATCGTGGTGATGGACCGCGGGCGCATCGTGGAGAGTGGCACCCACCGGGAGTTGATGGCGCGCAACGGCCTCTACGCCCACCTCGCGGCGATGCAGTTCCAGGCGGAGCCCGCGGCTCAGACGGAAACGGCGGCGGGGACGGTCTGACCGGCGTGCGCGGGGCCGTCGGCGGCCGGCTGATCGGCAACGGGATAGCCGTAGGCCCCGAGCGGCAGGCCGTGGCGCGCGGCCAGGCGCGCGTTGCCCGGCGCATAGTGCTGCTCGATCCGCTGCCGCGTGGCGGCCGTCAAAAGATCGCGCGCGAGGACACGCCGCCCCCCGAGCGGCGTGCGGTTGATCGGGTCGAGCAGCCGCCGGATGACGATGTGCGACGGGATGACGTTCAGGACGCACCGCTTGTCGGGGATGTTGCGCGCGGTGAAGTGGTTCAGCAGCCGGGTCAGCGTCAGGGTGGCGCGGCCCAGCGCCACGTTCTCGGCGGTGTCGGGAAGCGCGTCGACGTCCACGTCCAACCCCAGGCGCTCGGCCATGTCCCGCAGGAAAGCGCGCGGGTCGGCCTTGAAGGCTTCGTAGAGGAAAACGAACACGCGGTCGTGCCCGAAAAGCTCCTCGTAGAAGCCGATCAGCCGGTCATAATTGAAATGTTCGAACGAGAAGCCGGGCATCTTGCGCGGCTTGTCGATCGCCATGCCGTGCAGGTTCGGCCCGTACAGGTAGCGCTCGATGCCGTGGGTACCGCCCACCCGCACGTACTGCTTATAGGTCGCGGGAATGCTTTCGAGCTGATTGCGAAGCACCACGACGATGCGCGCATCCGGCAGCGTGGCGCGCAAGCGTTCGGCCATTCCGGTCGAATAGAAGCCCTGAAACCCACCCAGATGGGGCGTGCCGGAAAACGCCTCGTGGCTGAGGATGACGTTCGCCGGCGTTGTCCCGCCCTGTACCGGGTCGGTCCCGCCCCGCAGCAGCCGCGCGCGGGCGTCCGCCGGGTCGTATGCGAGCGCGTGTTCGTTCAGGATCGCAGATTCCAGCGCCGCCTTGCCCGCGTGGCGGTAATTGCGCACCGCCGGGAAGAAGTGGGTCTGCAACCACGTCGTCGCCGTCTTGTGATAGCCGATGTGGACGATGGGTGCGGACATGCCGACCGCCGGTTCCGATTGCGTACCGCGCCAGGATCATAGCGGCGCGCGGCGGTCGTGTCACAACACGCGTGGGGCGGCTCAGGCGGCCAGATCGGCGGCGACGTTGTCCGCGTCCGCGGGGACCAGGTGGCGCACGGCTTCGCGCACATCCTCGCAGTTGTGGCGGAAGAAGATGTCCAGCGCCCCCGCCAGGGCCGGCATGGACACCAAGCCCTTGTCCATCAGCGTCTTCTCCAGCTTCTTCTGGAGGCTGGGATTGCGCCAGGGCGGGTTGGAATCGTCCCAGAGCATGGACTCGCCCTCGGACTGGATGTGCTGCCAGGGTTCCAGCATCTCCGCGCCGCCCTGGCCGTCCACGCGCCACAGCGGGCAGCGATCGCGCGAGAAGAAGACGTAGGCGCCGCTGGGTTCCTTCCACACACCGTGCGGCAGCCGCAGGCGCATGGGGATGAAGGGCTCGCGCGGTGTCCTCGACGGCTGGACGTCGTATTCCTGCACCACCGACAGGCCGGCATGGCCGAAGATCTTTACGCCCGGCGCGTTGGGATGAACGACGTAGGCGGGCACGACCTCGTCGCCGTTGCCGCCGGCGGTGCGCAGTTCGACGATCTCGCGGGTCTTCAGCATCGGGATCGCTCGCTGCGGTGGACCGGCGCCGGACCGCGGGCGTGGCAAGGCCGCCAGCGCCGCGCCGGCCGTCCGGATCGCCTCTTCGGGGGCGGGGGCCCGCGCAACCGCCAGCGGCAACGAGCTGCCGGCGTCCGGCGGGACCGAAGGGGTCGGGGCGCCGGGCCGACGCCCCGACACAAAAAATCCCGGCGATCAGCCGGGTTCCAACTCGTGCTGCATCCGCTGGATCTCGTCCTTGATGCGGAGCTTCTGGCGTTTGAGCGAGGCGATGCGGGAGTCGTCGGGGATCGGACGGTTCGTTTCCTGCTGGATCTGGGCTTCCAGGCTGCTGTGGCGCTCGCGGAGCGCCCGGATGCGGTCTTCAAGGGCCATGGCAACCTCCCTTGTCATCGCCAACACCAAAAGCGTACGCCCAGAGGGCGGCGGTTGCCAAGAAGTCCCCGCGCATCGGTGTTGGTACTGCACACGCACGCAGGCACGCTGCTCGGCGGGGCGCCGATTCCATTGCGCCGCCGTGTGACGTAAAATTCGGCCATTGGCCCCCTGCGCCGGAAGAGAGACGCGGCCATGACCGACGGCGATCAGCAGGCCCTGCGCGAACAGCTCGAAGCCCTGAAGTCCGAACACCGCGACCTGGACGACGCCATCGCCCGGCTGTCGGAGACCAATCCCGTCGACCAGCTTCAGCTGCGGCGGCTGAAAAAGCGCAAGCTGCAGCTCAAGGACCGCATCGAAAAGCTGCAAAGCGACCTGCTGCCCGACATCATCGCCTGACCGGCGACGGGGTCGCCGGCTTGTCCGCCGCGCGCCCCTTCGCCAAAATGCGCGCCCTCCGCCATCACGGCATCAATCGCCCACCAACGGGACGACGAAAGGGGCGCGCATGACGGGCACAGCGCCGGCGGTCGGGATCATCATGGGCAGCCAGAGCGATTGGGCTACGCTCCGCCACGGGGCGGAGCTGCTGGACGAGCTGGGCGTCGCGCACGAAACGCGCATCGTCTCCGCCCACCGCACGCCCGATCGGATGCGCGACTACGCGCACACCGCGCGCGAGCGCGGCCTACAGGTCATCATCGCCGGTGCGGGCGGCGCCGCCCACCTCCCGGGCATGGTGGCCTCGATGACGACGCTGCCGGTGTTCGGCGTGCCCGTGGAGAGCAAGGCGCTTCAGGGCATGGACAGCTTGCTGTCGATCGTCCAGATGCCCGGCGGGGTGCCCGTGGGCACGCTCGCCATCGGCCGCTCCGGCGCCAAGAACGCCGCGTTGCTGGCGGCGCAGGTGGTCGCCCTGCAGGACGACGCGGTGCGCCGGGCCGTGGACGCCCACCGCCAGCGGCAAACGGACGGCGTCGCCGAGGTTCCCGAGGACGAGGGCTGAGCCCGATGAGCAGCGATCCGCTTCCGCCAGGCTCCACGATCGGCATCCTGGGCGGCGGCCAGCTGGGCCGCATGTCCGCGATGGCGGCCGCGCAGCTCGGCTACCGCGTGCACGTCTACGCGCCCCAGGCCGACAGCCCGGCCAGCCACGTCGCGCCGCGCACCACGGTCGCGCCCTACGACGACGCGGGCGCGCTGACCTCCTTCGCCGCCGACGTCGACGTCGTCACCTGCGAGTTCGAGAACGTCCCGGCCGCCACGGCGGAGACGCTGGAGAACCAGGGCGCCCTGCTGCGCCCGCGCCCCGGCATCCTGGCGGCGTGCCAGCACCGCCGGCGGGAAAAGGACACGCTGCACGAACTGGGCGTTCCGACCGCGCCCTACGCCGCGGTGCACGGGGCGGACGACCTGATCTCCGCGCTCGACGCCATCGGCCGCCCGGCGGTGCTGAAGGCCGCGCGCATGGGCTACGACGGCAAGGGCCAGGTCGCCATCGAGGCGGGCACGGACACCGCGGCCGCGTGGGAAGCCATGTCGGGCACCGCCCCCGAGCCCGAGGGCGTGCTGGAAGGCATGGTCGATTTCGCGCTGGAGGTTTCGGTCGTCGTGGCGCGCGGCGTCGACGGCACGACCGCGGCCTATGTGCCGGTGGAGAACCGCCATCCCGGCCATGTCCTCGCGCGCACCGTGGCGCCCGCGCCCGTCGGCCCGGCAGTGGCCGAGCGCGCCGACGCCATCGCCCGCCGCATTGCCGTGGGCCTGGACCTCGTCGGCGTCATGGGCGTGGAGATGTTCGTCACCAAGGACGGCGAGGTGCTGGTGAACGAGCTGGCGCCGCGCCCGCACAACTCCGGCCACTGGACGCTGGACGCCTGCCCGGCCTCGCAGTTCGAACAGCACGTGCGCGCGGTGACGGGCCTTCCCCTCGCCCCGGCGCAGCGCCATTCCGACGCGGTGATGGACAACCTGCTGGGCCACGACGCCGACCGCTGGCGCGAGATCGTGCACGAGCCCAACGCGCGCCTGCACCTCTACGGCAAGGCCGAGGTCCGGCCCGGCCGCAAAATGGGGCACGTCACCCGGCTTGCCCCCAAGGGCGCGCACGGCGGCGAACTGTAATCAGGAATCGAGGGGATCGGCGTCCGCCTCCGGCGCCGGGCCGCCCGGCAGCGGCAGGGCGGCGGGCGCCGCCTCGCGCAGGCGGCGCGGCAGTTCGCTGGCGCGCGCCAGGCCTCGGTCGGCGAGGCTGCCCGCGCCCGTCAGCGGTCGCAGCCGGCGGTGCAGGAAATCCCAGGTGACCTCCCGCCCCTCGGAGGCATCCTCCAGCCACACCAGCAGTGTCGCCGAATAGACGCTGGCGAGCGCGTTGCGCCGCGCCATGCCGCGCAGCCCCGTGGCGGTGTCACCCGCGGCCGTGCGGACGGCGTCCACGGTTCGCATCAGCAGCCGCCACGCCGAGCGCGTGTTGCCCGGCATCGCCAGGAAGGCGAGGCCGCGCCGCACGGCGTCCTCGTGGCCGGCGTTGTATTCCAGGCGGATGCGAATGGCCTCCGCGAGCCGCTCGGCCGGATCGCCGTCGCCGCCGTGACGCTCCATCGCCGAGAGCATGGCGGCATCGGCCTCGGCCGCCGTGGCCGCCAGGACGTCGGCCGGCCCGTTCGGGAAAGCGTCGCGCGCGAGCACCGGGTCCACGCCCGTGTCCTCCACGGCGAGCTTGAAGGCATCCCACGACCAGCCGTCGAAGGGCACGTGGCCGAGCATGGCCTCGCGGATGGTGCGGCGGATTTCGCTTGGGGAATCGGGTGCCGTCATGGCGTCTCGCGACCGAGTTCAGTGGTGAAGGCGAGCGACGTCAGCTCGGGCATGCGGTCGAGGTAGAGGATGCCGTCCAGGTGGTCGCATTCGTGCTGCACCACGCGGGCGTGAAAGCCCACGGCCTCGCGGCTCAGGGGCTGGCCTTCGAGGTCCCAGCCCCAGTAGCGGATGCGGTACCAGCGCGGCACTTCGCCGACGAGGCCCGGAATGGAGAGGCAGCCCTCGCGCCCCTCATCGACGGTGTCGTCGAGGGGCTCCCAGTCCGGGTTGAGCAGGATCGTCTCGGGCGCGTGCTCTTCCAGCGGCGCATTCGCCGGCGCGGGCGCATGGAACACGATCATGCGCAGCGACTCGTGGATCTGCGGGCCGGCAAGGCCGACACCGCCCTCATCCCGCATCGTGGCCAGCATGTCCGCCGCCAACTCACGCACGCGCGCATCGACCGGCAGCCCCACCGGCGCGGCGGGCGTGCGCAGCACGGGATGGCCCATGCGGGCGACTTTGCGAATGGCCATGGGACTGCCGCTCCCGAGCCGATGACGCGCGGGACTATGGCGCGGGCGCCCCGACCGGACAAGGCGGGCGCGATCGCGTCTTCACACGCCGCGGTGAACACGTTATATGACCGATGGCGGCTTGATGCCGCAGCCTGATCGGAACGAGCCGGCCGGCCGGCCCTGGATGGGGCCGCTCGGTCGCGTTTTCTGTTGTGTGGCTGCGTCAGCAAACGGGAAAGGAGCGTGAGTCCGTCGTGCAAGTCCATGTCCGTGACAACAACGTCGACCAGGCCCTGCGCGCGCTGAAGAAGAAGATGCAGCGCGAGGGTGTCTTCCGCGAGATGAAGCTCCGGCGGCACTACGAGAAGCCTTCGGAGCGCCGGGCGCGCGAGCGCGCCGAGGCGGTGCGCCGCCTGCGCAAGCTGGAGCGCAAGCGCCGCGAGCGCGAGGGCTTCTAAACCGTCGGCGATACACGGCGGTCATGAAACGGGGTGGTCCTGTGGCCGCCCCGTATCGTGTTTCGGGCAGGTGAACACCGGCGGTCCCGGCCGCACAAGCGATCGGACGACCATACCTCAGGGCGGGAGGGGCCTGCCCCGCTATTCCGCTCCCTTGGCGCTCAGGCGCGCGATGCGGCCTGCCATGATGTCCTTGTAGGGCACCTGCGTCAGGCCGTCGTTGAAGGCCGAGCGCAGCGCCTTGCCGCGCGGGCTGTTGCGGAAGCACACGAAGAGCGGCATGCGCCCGAGCAGGGTGTCGTCCATCACCACCTCGTCGCGGTGCGGGCGCAGCTCGGGGTCGGTGTTCAGCAAATACGTCATGACGTGCTTGTCGATAACGGCGTAATCGAGCCGCCCTTCGATCAGCTTGTGCAGGTTCCGCCGATCCGAGTGGGATTCGATCGTCCACAGTTCCTCGGCGGCAACCTTGCGGTCGAAGGTGCGCGTGTTGGCGTAGCCCACGACCGTCCCGATGCGGAACCCTTCCAAATCCGCCAGACTCGTCCAACTGAACGCCGCGTTCGCGCGTTTCGCCAGGCCCAGCGGCCGCATCCCGATCACGTAGGACCGCAGGAAGCCGGCGTCCGGGCGGTGATTGCAGTGGTAGCCGGGATAGTAGGCGACGACGCCGGTGCTCTCCGCCTTGGCCAGCGCGATGGCCCGGTTCCACGGGCGGTAGCGGACCCGCACGTCACGCCCGACGGCATCGAAGGCAGCGCGCACCACCGCCGTGACCGCCCCACCCTTTGGCAGGGAGCGCTTGGTGTAGGGCGGCCAAGTGAGCGTGGCCACCGTAACGTCCGGGCGGGCGTCGGGTGGCCCGGATTGCGCCGGGACGGGCTGGGCGGCGGCGGTCAGCCCCAGCCCGAGCAGCGCCGATCCGAGGAGAGCGCCACGCCGGGCGAGGCGTGTACATCGCAACATGCCATCGTCTGTAGGCGCCGCGGATGCGACATGCAACCCGTTTGTGGTATCCGCGGCAGGCCGCTTGACCCGCGGCGTCGACAAAGCCGGCGGATCAGCCCTGCTCTTCCAGCGCCTTCACGATGCCTTCGACCATCTGCTTGGCGTCGCCGAAGAGCATCATCGTGTTGTCCTTGTAGAAGAGCGAGTTGTCGATGCCGGCGTATCCCGGCGCCAGGGAGCGCTTCACGAACAGCACCGTCTTGGCGTCGGCCACGTTCAGGATGGGCATGCCGTAGATGGGCGAGGCCGGATCGTCCTGCGCGGCCGGGTTGGTGATGTCGTTGGCGCCGATGACGAAGGCGACGTCGGTGGACTGGAAGTCGCGGTTGATCTCTTCCATCTCGTAGACGTCCTCGTAGGGGACGTTCGCCTCCGCCAGCAGCACGTTCATGTGTCCCGGCATGCGCCCGGCGACCGGATGGATGGCGTAGCGCACGCTCACCCCGTGCGCCTTGAGGATGTCCGCCATCTCCCGTAGGGCGTGCTGCGCCTGCCCGACGGCCATGCCGTAGCCCGGAACGATCACCACCGAGCCCGCGTTGCCCAGGATGAAGCCCGCGTCGTCGGCGGAGCCGCTCGTGACCGCCTTCTCGCCCGTGTCCTGGGCGGCGGCCGCGCTCTCGCCGCCGAAACCGCCAAGGATCACGTTGATAAAGGAGCGGTTCATCCCCTTGCACATGATGTAGCTGAGGATGGCACCGGAGGAGCCGACGAGCGCGCCCGTGATGATCAGCAGGTTGTTGGTGAGCGTGAACCCGATCCCGGCGGCCGCCCAGCCGGAGTAGGAGTTCAGCATCGACACCACGACCGGCATGTCGGCGCCGCCGATGGGCAGGATCAGCAGGAAGCCCAGCGCCAGCGTGATAAGCACGATCAGCCACAGGCTCCAGGCCGGCTGCGCGGCGGCGAACACCGCGATCAGCGCCACCGTGGCGATGCCCAGCCCCAGGTTGAGCATGTGCTGGCCGCGGAAGGTCAGCGGCGTGCCGCCCACGATCCCGGCGAGCTTGGTGAAGGCGATGATGGAGCCGGTGAAGGTGATGGCGCCGATGCCCGCGCCGATCGCCATCTCGATGCGGGAGCTGACGTGGATGGCCTCCGGCGTCCCGATGCCGTAGCTCTGCGGCGCGTAAAAGGCCGCCAGGGCGACGAACACCGCCGCGAGCCCGACCAGGGAGTGGAAGGCCGCCACGAGCTGCGGCAGCTGCGTCATGTCGATGCGCCACGCCACGGCCGCGCCGACCGCCCCGCCGATGGCGATCGCGATCAGCGGCAGCACGAAGCCCGTGATCTCCGGCGTGGCGAGCGTGGCGAGAATCGCCAGCGCCATGCCGGCCATGCCGAAGAGGTTGCCCTGCCGGCTGGTCTTGGGATGCGACAGCCCCCTGAGCGCCAGGATGAAGCAGACGGCGGCCAGGAGGTAGACGAACGCGATCAGGCCCTGCGCCATGGCGACCTACGACTTTGTGCGCTGTTTTTGCATGAACATCGCCAACATGCGCTGGGTGACGATGAAGCCGCCGAAGATGTTCACCGCCGCCAGCAGCACCGCGACCAAGCCGAAGCCCTGGCTGACCGCCGCCTCCGCGGCGCCCGCCGCGATCAGGGCGCCCACGATGATGACGGAGGACACGGCATTGGTGACCGCCATCAGCGGCGAGTGCAGCGCCGGCGTCACGCTCCACACCACGTGGTAGCCGACGAAGATCGCGAGCACGAAGACCGTAAGGCCGATGATCAGCTCGTTGCCGCCGCCGGCGGCTTCGGCCGCACCCTGCCCGGCGTTCGACGCCGCCGCCTCCTGCGCCAGGGCCTCGGCGCGCTCGGCGAGGCCGCGGGCGGACTCCGCGACGCCCTCCGCGCGTTCCTGAAGGCCTGCTCCCTCGGCCATGCTCACCCCCCGCTCGGCTGGAAATCGGGATGGACGATGCGGCCCCCGCCGGTCAGGCGCGTGCCCGTCAGCAGCTGGTCCTCGCCGTCCGGCGACAGCCCGCCGTCCTCGGCCACCATGAGCTTGAGGAAGCTGACGAGGTTGCGGGCGTAGAGGCTGCTCGCGCTGACCGGGATGCGCGCGGGCCAGTTCGTATGGCCCAGGATGGTCACGCCGTGCTGGACGCTGACGCTGCCCGGCTCGGTGAGCGCCACGTTGCCGCCCTGCCCGGCCGCCAGGTCGGCGATGACGGACCCCGGCTTCATGCTGGCGACCATCTCGGCGCTGACGAGTTGCGGCGCCTTGCGCCCCGGCACCTGCGCCGTGGTGATGACGATGTCCTGCTTGGGCACGGTTTCGGCGATGAGCTGCGCCTGCTTCTGCTTGTAGGCGTCGCTCATCTCCTTCGCGTAGCCGCCGGCGGACTCGGCTTCCTTGAACTCCTCGTCCTCCACGGCGACGAACTTCGCGGCGAGGCTCTCCACCTGCTCCTTGGCGGCCGGGCGGACGTCGGTGGCGCTGACGGACGCGCCCATGCGCCCGGCCGTGGCGATGGCCTGCAGCCCGGCGACGCCCGCGCCCATGACCAGCACCCTGGCGGGCGGCACGGTGCCCGCCGCCGTCATCATCAGCGGAAAGGCGCGGCCGAACTGGTGGGCGGAGTCGATCACCGCGCGGTAGCCGGCGAGGTTCGCCTGGCTGGACAGCACGTCCATGGCCTGCGCGCGCGTGATGCGCGGCATCAGGTCCATGGCGAAGGCGTGGACGCCCGCATCGGCGCAGGCCTGAATGGCGCCGCCGGCCTGCCAGACGTCGAACACCGCGATGACGACGGCGCCCTTGGGCAGGTCCGCCAACTCGTCGGCTTCGGCGTCCTCGCCGGCCGTGACGGGCCGGTTCACCTTCAACACAACGTCGGCGCCGGCGACGGTCTCTTTGTAGCTTTGGGCGATCGTCGCGCCCGCGTCGCTGAAGGCCTGGTCGGGAATCGACGCGCCGGCCCCGGCGCCCGTTTCAACGACCACCTGCGGCTCGGTCAGCCCGAGCCCGAGCAGTTTCTTGACGGTTTCCGGCACGGCCGCGACGCGGGTTTCCCCGGCGCGGCGCTCCCGCGGTATGGCGAGCTTCATGCTGGCGTGGCCCCTTGCCGTCCGGCTTGGCAGCCGGCTCCCCCGAGCAGGCGCACCGGATTATTGCGTTTTGCAGAACAGCAAACAAGGGATAAGGGTGGCGCCGACCCGGAGACAGCGCGGCACGCGACAGGTCGCGCTGGGGCAACCGCGGGCGTCAGGCGGCGTCGGCGGTGCTGTGCAGGCCCATGATCTCCAGCATCTTGTCGGCGACGGCGCGGGCTGAGCGCGGGTTCTGCCCCGTCACGAGCGGGCCGTCGCTGACCACGCAGGCACGGAAGGGCGAGGACTTCTCGAAGCGCGCGCCCAACTCTTTCAGGCGGCTTTCCAGCAGGAAAGGCACGACGCGCGCCAGGCCCACGCGCTCTTCCTCGGCGTCGGTGAAGGCGTTGAGACGGCGCCCGGCGATCAGCGGGCAGCTATCCTCCTCGCACGCCGCCAGCAGACCCGCGGGGCCGTGGCACACCGCGCCGACCGGCGCACCGCGCGCGTGGCAGTGCCGGAGAAGCCGGCCCAGCCCGGCGCTGTCCGGAAAATCCCACATCGTGCCGTGCCCGCCCGGGAGGTAGACGGCATCGAAGCCATCCGGGTCGACGGCATCCACCGCGGGGGTGCCGCTGAGCTTGCCCCGCGCCGTGTCGTCGTCCAAGAACCGCTGGACGCTGCCGGGGCGATCTGTGGGCTCGTCGGCCAGGCTGCTCGGATCCATCGGCGCGTCGCCGCCGGCGATCGAGGCGATCTCGGCCGTGAAGCCGGCGTCCACGAAACGCCAGTAGGGTGCCGTCAGCTCCTCCATGTGGTAGCCGGTCGGCCGACCGGTGTCCCCAAGCGCGTCGTGCGAGGTGAGAACGAAGAGCACGCGGCCGGTGCGATCCACCATGACGGGCGTCTCCCTTGCTTGTGCCGGCGGCTTGTGGGCTGCCCCCTATACCCCTGACCAGATCGCGCCTCGCCCCTTTGTTTCAAGAGGAGTCAGCCGAACGCGACACCTTCTCGCCGCAAGCGTTAGCCGGGATTCTGTTGAGTTTCGCCCCGTTTTCCGCAACGATTCACCTGGGGACGTTACAAAACAACCGTGCAGTGGGAGATCGGGCCATGGGCGCCATCCACGCACGCCGGGCCGCGCCGTTCGGGATCGCGGCCGGCATAGCCGCCATGCTGGCGGCGGGGCCGGCATCGGCCTCGGGCTCCGACGTGAAGATCGACGAGGTCACCTTCGGCCATCCCGGCGGGGTGCCGAGCTACAGCCTGGACGCCGTGCGCGCCGGCTTCCGGGGGGTGCCGCGCATCACGCGCAGCGGCCTGCCGCCCGTCCTGCCGTTCGTCGACCAGGTGGAGCGGCGCAAGCGCATCTTTCTGAAGAGTGTGCTGCCCGCCGTGCTCAAGGCCAACGCCGACATCCGCGAGGCGCGCAGCTTCCTGCGCACGGTTCAATCCACCGACGTGCCGCGCAAGTTCCTGCCGGGCGTGTGGCGCACGCGCCTGCGCCAGATGGAGGCGCGCTACCACGTCGAGCCGGGGGAGATGGACAAGCTCCTGCGGCGCGTGGACACCGTGCCGCCGTCGCTGGTGCTGGCGCAGGCGGCGCTGGAAACGGGTTGGGGCACCTCGCGCTTCGCCCAGCTGGGCAACGCGCTCTTCGGCCAGCACGTCACGGAAGCGGGCGCCCCCGGCATGGTGCCGAACGGGCTGGACAATCCGGGCTTCAAGGTGCGCGCCTTCCCCACGCTGGAAGCCGCCGCCGCCGCCTACCTGCACAACATCAACAACACCACGGCCTACGCCGAGCTGCGCCGCGACCGAGCGCGCGCCCGCCGGCAGGGCGAGCCGCTGGACAGCGTGGAGCTGGCCGGGCACCTGACGGACTATTCCGTGCGCGGCGAGGACTATGTGTCGGATGTCCGGGCCACGATCCGGGCCAACGACCTGCGCGATTTCGACGACGCGCGCCTCGTGCCCGGCCCGTCGCACGTGGTCCAGCGCTGACCGGACCGCCCGTGCCGGATCAGGTGTGGGCCGGCACGCCGCAGGTCTCCAGGGCTTCGTGCTGGCGCTTGGCCAGGGCGTCGGCGTCGAAGTCCTGGATCAGCTCCTGGAACAGGCGGTGCCAGTTGATCTCGGCGTTCAGGTGCATGAACACCGAGCCCAGGCCGATCGCCGCGCGGTCCATGAGCACGAACTCGCGCGGCGGGCGCACGCCGCCCAGGCGCTTGAGTTCCTTGTGCACCTTGTTGGCGAGTTCGGCGCCGTAGGCCGTGCCCTGCTCGCCCTCGATCGTGCGGGGGCGGTCCTCCAGCAGCGGGCCGTAAAGATAGCTGGCCCACATGTTGAGGACTTCCAGCACGTCCTCGTTGAGGTTTTCGAAGCCCCAGGTGCGGTAGGCGTGCTTGGCCAGCTCCCAGTCGCCCGTGTCGAGCGCGTGGTAGAGGTCGATCACGCCCTTCACGAAGGACGGGCGGAAGGTGCGGATGCAGCCGAAATCCAGCAGGTTGATTTGCTGGGTGTCGCGCTCGACCGTGTAGTTGCCCAGGTGCGGGTCGCCGTGGATGACGCCGTAGTAGTAGAAGGGCACGTACCACGCCCGGAACATGTTGTAGGCGACGCGGTTGCGCACCTCCTGATCCGACTCCTCTTCCAGGAAGCGCATGATGCGCGAGCCGCCCACGCGGGTCATCGTCAGCAGGCGCGTGGTCGAGAGCTCCGGCACGGTCTCGGGCACGAAGACCGTCGGCTCGTCGCGCAGCATGTAGCGGTAGAGCGCCATGTGCCGGCGCTCCAGATCGTAGTCCAGCTCTTCGCGCAGCCGGTCGCACAGCTCGTCGTAGATGTCGCTGGTGTCGATGGCGTTGTCGTAGCGCCGGTAGATCGCGAGAATCCAGCGAAGCTGCTTGAGGTCCGCCTCCACGGCCGACTGCATGTCCGGGTACTGGAGCTTGCACGCCAGCTCGCGGCCCTCAGTGTCCTTGGCGGCGTGGACCTGGCCGAGCGAGGCGGCGGCGATGGCCTCGCGCGAGAACTCCGTGAACTTGCGCCGCCAGCCGGGGCCCAGCTCGGTGGTCATGCGCCGCTTGACGAACGGCCAGCCCATGGGCGGCGCGTCCGCCTGGAGCTGCTGCAGCTCCTGGGCGTACTCGCGCGGCAGCGCGTCCGGGATCGTTGAGAGGATCTGGACCGCTTTCATCAGCGGTCCCTTGATGCCGCCCAGCGCCTGGCGCAGCTCGCTGGAGTGCTTCACGGAGTCCAGCTCGACGCCGAGGTAGCGGTTGCCCACGAACTGCGCCGCCAGGCCCGTCATGGACCGGCCGACCTGGGCGTAGCGCCGCAACCGCCCGCGAAAGCTGTCGTTCTCGGACGTCTGCCCGGCGCCCAGGTCGTCGTACTCGGCGCTGGAATAGGTTTCCTCGGTGCGCCCGGCCGTGCCGGCGTGCTCGCGCTCGTTCTCGCTCATGCGTTCGCCTCTCCCGCCGCGGCCGGCGCCGTGTCGCAGCGCCAGCCACCGGGATATTGCGCTTCAAGGGGCGTCGTCCAGGCGTGCCTGTGTTCGCGCGGGCTCAGTCGTACTGCTCCAGCTCGTCGATGAAGCGCTCGATAAGCCCCAGCCCCTTGTACCAGAAGCCAGGATCGGCGGCGTCCAGCCCGAAGGGCGCCAGCAGCTCGCGGTGGCGCTTGGTGCCGCCGGCCGCCAGCATCTCCAGATACTGCTCGGCGAAGCCGCTCTCCGCCTGCTCGTAGACGGCGTACAGCGAGTTCACCAGGCAGTCGCCGAAGGCGTAGGCGTAGACGTAGAAGGGCACGTGGATGAAGTGCGGGATGTAGGCCCAGAAATTCTGGTACTCCTCGTCGAAGCTGAACACCTCGCCCAGCGCCTCGCGCTGCGTCTCCAACCAGATCTCGCCGATGCGCGAGGCCAGGATCTCGCCGTGCTTGCGCTCCTCGTGCAGGCGCGCCTCGAAGGTGTGGAAGGCGATCTGGCGGACGACGGTGTTGATCATGTCCTCCACCTTGCCCGCCAGCATGACCTTGCGGCGCCCCGGGTCGCGCTCGTTGGCGAGCATGCGCTGGAAGGTCAGCATCTCGCCGAAGACGCTCGCCGTCTCCGCCAGGGTCAGCGGCGTGTCCGCCATCAGCGCGCCCTGGTGCTGACCCGCGAGGTACTGGTGCACGCCGTGGCCCAGCTCGTGCGCCAGGGTCATCACGTCGCGCGTGCGCCCCTGGTAGTTGAGCAGCACATAGGGATGCGCGCTCGGCACCGTGGGATGCGAGAACGCCCCCGGCGCCTTGCCCGCGCGCGTCGGCGCGTCGATCCAACTCTTGTCGAAGAAGTGCTGGCCGATCTCGGCCATGCGCGGGGAGAAGGCCGCGTAGGCGTTGAGCACCGTGGACCGCGCCTCGCCCCACGGCACAGTGCGGTCGTCGTCCTCCGGCAGCGGCGCGTTGCGGTCCCAGTACGCCAGGGTGTCCTTGCCCAGCCACTTCGCCTTGAGGCGGTAGTAGCGGTGCGAGAGGCGCGGATAGCTCTCGCGCACGGCCGAGACGAGGGCGTCCACCACCTCGTCCTCGACGTGGTTGGCGAGGTTGCGCGAGGACACCGGCCGCTCGAAGCCGCGCCACTGGTCCTCGATCGCCTTGTCCTTGATCAGGGTGTTGTGGATGTGGGCGAAGGTGGGCACGTGCTCACCCAGCTTTTCGCCGAAGGTCTTGCCGGCCTTGCGCCGTGTCTCCTCGCTGGGGCTGGACAGCTTGTTCAGGATCTCCGAGGAGGTAAGCTGCTCGCCGTCCAGCGGGAAGCGCAGCGACGCCATCGTCTCGTCGAACAGGCGGGTCCAGGCACCGCGGCCCGTCACCTGCTTGTCGTTGATGAAGCGCTCCAGCTCGTCGGAGAGCTGGTACGGCCGCATGGCGCGCACGTCGCGCAGCCACGGCCAATAGTGCGCCAGCCGTGAGCTCTCCGCGACGCGGGCGTTGAGCGCCTCGTCGGACAGCGCGTTGATCTCCAGCGTGAAGAAGATCAGGTCGCTGGAGATCGTGGTCGCCTCCTCCTGCATGCTCTGGAAGAAGCGCCCCGTCTCCGGGTCGGTCATGTCGCCGGAGTAGGTGAGCTGCGCGTAGCTCATCAGGCGGCCGAGCATCTCCTCGATCGCCTCGTAGCGCTCCACCGCCACGGCCAGGCTGTCGCCGTGCAGCTCGGCGATGCGGCCCTCATAGTCCTGGCGCAGCTGGCGCGCCTGCTGGCGCGCGCGCTCCAGGTCGCCCTGCAACTCCGGCGAGTCCGGCGCGGGATAGAGGTCGCGCAGATCCCACTCGGGCAGATCGCCCAGCTCGCTGTCCGTGTTCGCGCTCGCGGTGCCGGCCATGTCTCGTTCCCTCTCTTGACCCCCGGCAAAGGTGGCCCCGATAAGGCCCGAACCAAGGCCCCACACGGCCACAACCGGGGCGCTGTGCGGAGGGAGCATGGCGGACGCGCACGCGGGCGACAAGGCGGCGACGCGCACACAGGATGCGGGCGCGGACACCCCCGTGCAGCCGGCCGGGGAATGGCCCAACCTGCCGGCGGCTTTCTTCGACCTCGCCCACCGGCACGGCGAGCGGCCCTTCCTGTGGTCGCGCCGCGGCGGGCAGTGGACACCGTCGTCTTGGACCGAGATCGCGCGCCAGGTGCGCGCACTGACGCACGGGCTCATCCGGCTGGGCCTGGAACCCGGCGAGCGCGTGGTTCTGGTCGCCGACAACCGCCCGGCGTTCTTCGTCGCCGACATGGCGATCATGACGGCGGGGGCCGTCACCGTCCCCGCCTACACCACCAACACCCGGGCCGATCACGAGCACGTCCTGGCCGACAGCGGCGCGGCGCTCGCCATCGTCGCCACACCCCAGCTCGGTGAGCGCCTGCTGCCGGCCGCCGCCTCCGTGGAAAGCTGTCGCCGGGCCATCCTCATCGACAATCCGGACAAGGCACCCGCGGACGCACCGCCCCTCAGCGCCTGGGCCGACGTCATGGCCGACGGCGCCAAGGACGACGACGGCGCGGCGCCCGGCACACCGGCGGCGCCCGACGACACGGCGTGCTTCATCTACACCTCCGGCACGGGCGGCGCGCCCAAGGGCGTCATGCTCTCACACGCCAACGTGTTGGCGAACTGCCGCATGGCGGAGACGCTGCTCAAGCCGGTGCTCGACGACGAGATCTTCCTCTCCTTCCTGCCGCTGTCGCACTCCTACGAGCACACGGCCGGGCAGTTCCTGCCCATGATCCTGGGCGCGCAGATTTATTACTCGCGCGGCGTGGAGCACCTGGCCTCGGAGATGACCGAGGTGCGGCCGACGATGATGACGGCCGTGCCGCGCCTCTACGAAAGCATGCACCAGCGCATCCGGCGCGGCGTGCGCAAGGGCTCGCGCCTGCAGCGGCTGCTGTTCCAGCGCGCCCTTCAGCTCGGCAAGCAGCGTTACCGCCACGGCCGCCTGCCCCTGTGGCTGCGCCCGGCGGACGCGCTGCTGGACCGGCTGGTGCGCGACAAGGTGCGCGCGCGCTTCGGCGGCCGGCTGAAGGGCATGGTGTCGGGTGGCGCGCCGCTGGACCCCGAGATCGGGCTGTTCTTCACCGCGCTGGGGCTGCGCATCCTGCAGGGCTACGGCCAGACCGAGGCCTCGCCCGTCGTTGCGTGCAACCCGCCCGCCAAGCCCAAGCTGCACACCGTCGGCCCGCCGCTCGACGGCTGCGAGGTGCGCATCGCCGAGGACGGCGAAATCCTGGTGCGCGGGCCCAACGTGATGAAGGGGTACTGGCGCCTGCCCGAGGAAACCGCGCGCACCGTCCACGACGGCTGGCTTTACACCGGCGACATCGGGGGCTTCGACCACGAGGGCTACCTCATGGTCACAGACCGCAAGAAGGACATCGTCGTCCTCTCCGGCGGCGACACCCTCTCCCCCGCCCGCGTGGAGAACGTGCTCACGCGCCAGCCCGAGGTCGCGCAGGCCATGGTCCACGGCGACGGCCGCCCGCACCTCGTGGCGCTGCTGGTCCCCGACGAAACCTTCCTGCAGCAGTGGGCGGCCGCCAACGGCAAGCCCCACGACCTCGCCAGCCTGCACGACGACCCCGCGCTCGCCGACGCCCTGGAGACGGCCGTGCAGCGCGTGAACGGCGAACTCAGCGTCAGCGAAAAGGTGCGGCGTTTCGCGATCCCGCCGGAGGCGTTCACGATCGACAACGATCTTTTGACGCCCACGATGAAGATCCGCCGGCACAAGATCCGGGCGGCGTATGGCACCCTGCTGGAGCAGCTGTACTAAACCGCGCCACGCTCGCGGGCGGACCATCGAGGGAGGATCACCATGAGCGCCAAGGCAGCCATCGTCGTCGGCGCCGGGCCCGGGCTCGGCAGCGCCCTGTGCCGCCGCTTCGCCCAGGGCGGCCTGGCCGTCGCCGCCGCGCGCCGGCAGGGCGACAAGGCGCAGCCGCTGGCCGAGGAGATCGGCGGGCGCGCCTACAGCTGCGACGCCGGGAAGCAGGACGACGTGGAAACGCTGTTCACCCGCGTCGAGCGCGAGCTGGGCACGCCCGAGCTGGTCGTCTTCAACCCCGGCGGCTTCCAGCGCGCCGGCATCCTGGAGATGAACGCCGAGCAGGTGACCGCGCACTGGCGCGACGGCTGCCTGGGCGGCTTCCACGTCGGCCAGGCGGCGGCCGCCGCGATGAATTCCCAGGGCCGGGGCACGATCATCTTCACCGGCGCGACGGCCTCGCTGCGCGGCGGCGCGGGCTTCGCCAACCTCGCCATGCCCAAGTTCGGCCTGCGTGCGCTGGCCCAGGCGATGGCGCGCGAGCTGTGGCCGCAGGGCATCCACGTCGCCCACACCATCATCGACGGCCAGATCCGCAACGAATCGCGCGGACCGCAGTATTCCGAGGCCGAGCGCGGCCGGGACGCCCTGCTCCACCCCGAGGCCATCGCCGAGGCCTACTGGGACCTCCACCAGCAGCCGCGCAACGCCTGGACCCACGAGCTCGACCTGCGCCCCTGGGTTGAAACCTTTTAAATCAAGCCTGAGGCAGCGAGGGCGCTTCCGGTCGAATCGGCCCGCCGGCCCGATCGGATGCCGGGTTCACCCAGAAGCTTGCAAGCGCTCGCGGAACAACACCCAGTGCGTGTCAACGGTTTACGCATGTGACACGTGCATTTGGCGTCAGCTATACGTGTCCGGCGTTTAAGCCGTTCTTAAGTTTCCTCACGCCACCATGCCTACGAAACAAGCGTCCGGTGGCTTGGAGGAAGCGATGGAGCGCCTTGGCCGTCGCCGTGTTCTGGCGGGGTTGACGGGGTCAGCCGCAGCCGGTCTGCTCGGCCCGCGCATCGCCGATGCCGTGACGACCTATGAGCCGCTGCGCCTGCGCGACGACGATGTGGGCGAGCATCTCGCCGAGCCGCTGGCGCCCGGCTCCCACGTGAAAGTGTTTCTGCCGAACCTGCCCTACATCTACACCTCGCACGCCATCAATGCGGGGCTGCTCCGTCCCGCGCCCACCGCGCAGGGCTGGGAATACGACCTCGCCACCGAGCTCACCCAGGTGGACGAGCGGACCTACGAGGCCACGCTGCGCGAGGGCGTGACGTTTCAGGACGGCTCGCCGTTCACCGCGGACGCCGTGGTCGAGAACGTCGAGCACTTCGTGAAGGCGCCCTTCACCTTCACCAAGCTGCACAAGACGCTGGAGGGCGCGGAAAAGCTGGGCACCCACCGCGTCCGCTTCCACCTGAGCGAGCGCTACGGCCAGTTCGTCAACGACCTGCTGTGGCTGCACTTTTACACCAGCGCCTACCTCGCCAAGCACGGCTGGAACGGCAAGGCGGTGTGCCCGAACCTCGCCGAGCCGGGTCCCTACGGCCTGGGCCCCTTCATCCTGCGCGAGGGCTACCTGGAAGGCGACCGGCAGACCTCGATCGCCAAGCTCGAAGCCAATCCTCACTACTGGCGCGAGGACGAGCCGCGCGTCGAGAAGGTCACGATCTTCACCGAACTGACGACCCGGGAAGCGCTCACGCGCGTGCAGGAAACGGAAGGGGACCTGGATATCGCGCCCATCCCCTTCCACAAGAAGATCCAGACGATGCGCACGCCGCACAGCAAGGTGGTGGCGACGAAGAGCACCAACAATTTCGCCATCCACATGAACCTGCACAACGGCCACGAGGCCCTGCAGGACCGCGAGGTGCGCGTCGCCCTCAACCGCGCCATCCATCAGGCGCACCTCCTCACCTTCGTCTACATGAACGAAGGCGTTACCAAGCCCACCACCGCCGCCCCCTACTTCCCGGGCGTCAAGGACGTGGTGGACGACCTGCGACCCTATTCCGAACGCGAAGACCCCTACGATCCGGCCGTGCAGGAAGAGTTGCGGGGCATTTTGGAGGGCCTGACGCTCAAAGTCTTCACCCAGGAAACCTTCATGTGGCTGTGGCGCGGCATCGCCTATCAGCTCTCACGCGTCGGCGTGACGCTGGATGTCGAGACGACGACGAGTGAAAAGGACATCTTCAACCAGCTCTTCACCACCAACAACGACAACAACACCAAGAACTGGGATCTGCTGATCTGGGGGATGGACGACTGGTACTACAACCACCCCTGGTCGGTCTTCCTGGTCTACAGAACGACGAGCGTGTGGAGCACGATCTTCCGCGACGAGGTGCTCGACGGCCACATCCAGCAGCTCTTCAAGGAGCGGGTGGGCACCGACGCCTTCGACCGCGTCACGGAAAAGATCATGCGCCGCGTCCACGAGCAGGGCTACATGCTGTTCGTGCCGGCGCCCAATCAGGTGATGGGGGTCAACAAGGAGGTCAGCTACCTCCCCTACCCCATGGCGACGACGCCGCTGTGGAAGGTCCAGGTCTCCAAATACCACTGGTCCGTGCGCCAGGGCGAGCTGCCGGACGAACGCCGCGCCCCCATCAAGATCGTCCGCCGCGACGCCGATTACATGCGCGAGGAGTGACCCCGCCATGCCCGTCCCCGGTTTCCGCCCCGTTCAAAACGCGCTGAGCAACATCCGCATCGGCCCAAAGCTGCTGGCCCTGGTCGTCATCGCCGTGGCCGGCATGGCCGGGCTGACCGGCCTTAACATGGCGACCTCCAGCCACAACATGCACGGCCTCGAACGCGTGAACACGGCCAGCAACAACGTGGCGAAGATCGGCCAGACCATCGCCCAACCCCTGGGGCGGTTGCGCGCGCTGACGTTGTCGCTGGTGCTGGCCCCGGACGCGGAGACGCGCTCGCGCATCGCCGAGAAGATCCCGGCCCAGGTGAAGATGCTCGACGGCGCGTTCGACGCGTGGGGGGAGCGCGTGCCGGACGCCATGCGGGATCACTACGAGGCCACGCGCGAGCACTGGCAAGCCTACAAGAAGCTGATCGCCCACACGCGCGAGCAGATCGACAAGGGCTACCGCGAGGCCGCCTTCCTGAACGAGGTGGAGAAGGCGCGCGCGCAGTTCGAGACGCTCAACACCCACGTCGCCGACGCGATGCGGCGCACCAACGAGCGCTCGGCGGAGCTTTATCAAAGCACGATCGCCAACGCCGAAAACATGCGCGCCATGACGCTCACGATCGGGGCCGGCGCCGCCGTGCTTCTAGCCCTGGTCGGCTTCGTCATCGCCCGCAGCATCGGCCGGCCCGTGACCGCGCTGACCGACAGCATGACGCGCCTGGCCGACGGCGACACCGAGACCGAGGTGCCCGGCACCGACCGGCGCGACGAACTCGGCGGCATGGCGCGGGCCGTCCAGGTCTTCAAGGACAACACCCTGGAAATGCAGCGGCTGTCGCGCGAGAAGGAGGAAGCGGACCGGCGCGCCAGCGAGGAGCGCAAACAGGCGCGTCAGGATCTCGCCAACCGCTTCGAGCAGAGCGTCAAGCGCGCCTTCGAGGAACTGACCCAGGCCGCGCAGTCGATGCAGGACAACGCCCGGACCATGACGCAGGTCACGGCCACGGTTCGGGAAAAGACCGACTCGGTCAGTCGCAATACCGAGACGGCCGCGGAAAACGTCAAGACGGTCGCCAGCTCGGTTTCGCAGATGGAAAGCTCCATTCAGGAAATCAGCTCGCAGATCCAGCAATCCACCGAGATGACCCGCAGCGCGGTGGACGAGAGCGAGCGGGCGAACGAACGCATCGAAACGCTGAACCAGAGCGCGCAGAGCATCGGCGAGGTCGTGACGCTCATTCAGGACATCGCCGAGCGCACCAACCTGCTGGCCCTCAACGCCACGATCGAAGCGGCGCGCGCCGGCGAAGCGGGCAAAGGCTTCGCCGTGGTGGCCGATGAAGTGAAGTCGCTCGCCAACCAGACGCAGAAGGCGACGGAGCAGATCTCGCAGCAGATTCAGGCGATCCAGAGCGAGACGCGGCAGGGCGTCGAGGCGATCCGCAGCATCGGCGAAACCGTGCGCAAGGTGAACGAAATCGCCTCCGCCATCGCCAGTTCGGTGGAAGAGCAGGCGTCGGCGAGCAGTGAAATCGCCCGCAACATCGAGGCCGCGTCCAACGGCGCGGAACAAACGCGCCAGGACGTGGAAGCGCTGGAAAGCTCGGCCGGCGAAGGCGAACGCACCGGCCAGCAGGTCGCCGACAGCGCCGACCGCGTCGCGGCTCAGGCCGACACCGTGCAGCAGGAGATCGACAACTTCCTCGGCCAGATCCGCGCAACCTGATCCCGCCGGTGCGGCGGCGCGGCGGGGCGTGGTTCCGCGCGCTCACGCCTGCTATGACGCGGCGCGGAACCGTCCGGACCGGGGATCATGCGGGCACACCATCTGGCCGCCGCGGTGCTGGTCGCCGCGCTATGGGGCTTCAACTTCGTCGCCATCGACGTGGGCCTGGACAGCCTGCCGCCGCTGCTGTTCGTCGCCCTGCGCTTCGTGCTGGCGGCGTTGCCGGTGGCGGTGCTGGCGCCGGTCTACGGCCCGCCGGCGCCGTGGCGCTACATCGCGGCCATCGGGCTGTCGATGGGCTTCCTGCAGTTCGGCGTGCTCTTCGTGGGCATGGACGTCGGCGTTCCCGGCGGGCTGGCCTCGCTGGTGCTGCAAACCCAGGCCTTCTTCACCGCCATCTTCGGCTTCCTGGTCTTTGGCGAACGCCCGCGCCCGCGGCAGATCGCGGGGATGGCCGTGGCCTTCACCGGGATCGCCCTGCTGGGCCTGGACCTGGAGTCCATCGCGGCCACGGCGCTGGGGCTGACGCTGGTGGTCGCCGCCGCGGCGGGCTGGGCGGTGTCCAACCTGCTGATGAAGGCGGCGCGGCCGCGCAACACGCTGCATCTGATGTGCTGGATTTCGCTGATCGCCCCGGTGCCGCTGCTGGCGCTCTCCGCGGCCGTCGACGGGCCGGCGGCGATGGCGACGGCGCTGCGCGGCGTCACCCTGGAAACGCTGGGCATCCTGGTCTACGTGGCGCTCTTCACGACGCTGGTCGGCTTCGGCATCTGGGCGTATCTGCTGCGCGTCTACACGGCCGCGACCGTGGCGCCATTTTCCCTGCTGGTGCCGGTGTTCGGGATGAGCTTCTCCGCCCTGCTGCTGGACGAGCCGTTCACGGCGCTAAAGCTGGCGGCGGCGGTGCTGGTGATCGTGGGGCTGGCGCTGAACATAGGCCTGGTGCCCGGTCGGATCGTCCCGCAGCGGTCTGCACGCACATGAATGACGTTTTTTTGGGCTCACAATCTTGTGCCTCGACGCGGCGCCGTCTCACGCGGTTAAGGTGACCCAAATGTCAGGGATCCGGGGAAGGCGAGCATGCCCATCAGTCCGGCGACGACCTATCACAAGCGGTATCTGACGGTGCACGGCCGGCGCATGGCCTGCGTCGATTCCGGCAGCGGCGAGGCCATCGTCTTCCTGCACGGCAACCCGACGTCGAGCTACCTCTGGCGCAACGTCATGCCGCACCTCGACGGCCGGGGGCGGCTGATCGCGCCCGACCTCATCGGCATGGGCGATTCCGACAAGCTTCCGGACTCCGGCCCGGACCGCTACCGCTTCGTCGAACACCGGCAGTACCTGGACGCGCTGCTGGATGCGTTGGAGCTGGGCGACGCCATCACCTTCGTCGTGCACGACTGGGGGTCGGCGCTGGCGTTCGACTGGGCGCACCGGCACCCGCACCGCGTGCGCGGCATCGCGCACATGGAATCCATCGTCACGCCTTTGCAGTGGACGGACATGCCGGAGTCCATCCGGCCGCTCTTCGAGGGCTTCCGCTCGGATGCGGGCGAGGAGATGGTGCTGACCGACAACACCTTCGTTGAGCAGGTGCTACCAGGCTCCGTGCAGCGTTCGCTGTCGGCGATCGAGATGACGGAATACCGCCGCCCCTTCGCCGAGCCGGGCGAAGGCCGCCGGCCCACGCTGACGTGGCCGCGCGAGATCCCGCTGGACGGCGCGCCCGCGGACGTCCACGAGATCGTGGCCGCCTACAGCGCGTGGCTGCAAACGACGACCATTCCCAAGCTGCTCGTGCGCGCGGAACCCGGCGCGATCCTGCGCGAGCGCACGCTGGACGTGGCGCGCAGCTTCCCCAACCAGGAGGAAGTCACCGTTCCCGGCATCCACTTCGTGCAGGAAGACGCCCCCGACGCCGTCGGCGAGGCCGTGCGCGCGTGGCTGCCAAACTGAGCGCGGTTTGATCCGTTCAGGACGTGCAGTCTCCGCAGCCGTCGTGACGGCCGGCTACGCTTTCCGGCGCGTGCGGGACTCGCGGTTGTGAGATACGGCTCGTGCTCGGACGGCAGCCGACCCGGGCAAGACGCCGCGCTGAGCTTCAACCGGCTTGGGCTAAGCGGCCAATACCGTCTTGAGGACCACAGTCATGGGCGACGCGATGGCGGTGTCGAGCCACAAAAACGATTAATACGCACGCTCACAGAGTGGAACACATGGCCTCATTCTGTCTTTCTCCTAAAGGAGAAAGGACCGTGGCGAGGCTCCGCTGCTACCCCCCCCGGCTTGTCGTAGGTTCCGCTCAATGAGCGTCCGCATAAACGCCGACCGGTCGTGAGAGCCCCATACACATCCGCGTGACGCCGGAGTCGAATGACAGATGGGATTAAACGCCCTCGCGTTTATTCCATGCCGAGGGCGTTTTTGTAGAGGTCCAGCATGCTTTCTTCCTGCTGGCGATCTTCGTGATCTTTTTTGCGCAGGCGGATGAGCTGGCGCATGATCTTGGTGTCGAAGCCGTTGGCCTTGGCTTCGTTGTAGACTTCCTTGATGTCGGACTGCAGGGCGGCCTTTTCCTCTTCCAGCTTTTCGATGCGCTGGATGTAGTTCTGCAGCTGCTCGCCCGAGATGCCGCCGTAGCCCGCGTCCACCATGGAAGCGTTCCCCTCACGTGTCGGAAAGCCGCCGCGGCCGGCTGGGGCCACGGCGGGCGCGGAGGGTAGTCAGGCGCTCGGGTGGGCGCAATGGGGTAAGCGGTTGCGGTTACCACGCGAGGGAGAGCGGCGCGAAGACCTCGCCCTTGGGGCCACGCGGATCGTGCCCGGTTTCCAGCACGCCGCTTTCGTGGCGCTCGATGGCGCAGAGGTAGCCCTCGGTCCAGTCGGCGGCGACATCCAGTTCGTGCCCGCGCGCGGCGAGATCGCGGCGCACGTCCTCGCCGATGCGGGGCTCGATGCGGACACGCTGCGGGAAGCGCGTGTGGGGCGCGAAGAAGCCGGGGAAGTGCTCGGAGGAGACCTTGGGCGCCTCGATCGCGGCCTGCGGCGGCATGTCGAAGACGACGCGGTTAAGGAAGTACTGCAGCTGCCACTGGTCCTGCTGGTCGCCGCCCATCGTGCCGAAGACGGTCCAGGGCTCGCCGCCGCGCTCGGCCAGCGACGGGCTGATCGTCGTGCGCGGGCGCTTGTGCGGGGCCAGGATGTTCGGGTGGTGGGGCGGGTCCAGGTAGAAGGTCATCATGCGGTTGCCGAGCGGAAAGCCCAGCTCTGGGATGACCTCGTTGGACTTGAGCCAGCCGCCGGAGGGCGTGAAGGCGGCCATGTTGCCCTCGGCGTCGACGGCGTCGATATGCATCGTGCCGGGGCCCCAGGCCACTCCGCCCAGACGCTCGGCCACCGGCAGCTCGGCGCCCGCGTTGGCGGGGTCGCCGGGCCGCAGTTCATCGTCGGCGCGAGCGGGATCGAGCAGCCCGGTTCGGGCGGCCGTGTAGGCGTCGGCCAGCAGGCCGTCGGGCACGTCCGTGTGGTCGGGATCGCCGTAGTACTGCTCGCGGTCGGCGAAGGCGAGCTTCATGGCCTCCACGAGGTAATGGAGGTAGTCCGCCGAGTTGTGGCCCATGCCCGCGAGGTCGAAGCGCTTGAGGATGGCCAGCGCCTGCAGGAAAACCGGGCCCTGGTTCCAGAAGCCGCACTTGTGGATGCGGGTGCCGCCGAAATCCAGGTGCAGCGGCGTTTCCTCGCGCGTCTCGAAAATCTCCAGATCGCGCTTGGCGAGAAAGCCCTCGCGCTCGCGCGAGAAGGAATCGATCTCGGCCGCCACCTCGCCGCGGTAAAAGGCATCCAGCACCGCCTGGAGCCCGGCATCGCGGCTGCCGCCGGCGCGGCGCTCGGCGGCGACGAGGTGGTCCAGCGTGCGCGCCAGCGGCGGGTTGGTCAGCAGCTCGCCCACCTCGGGGACACGGCCGTCCGGCAGGTAGACCGCCGCGGTGCCCGGCCAGGTGTTGCGCACGCCGTCGGCGATGGCGGCGAGGCCGAACTTCTCCTGGCGCACCAGGCCAGCGTGGGCGGGAAAGCCGTCGCGGCAGAGGTCGCGCGCGGGCGCCACGACGGCCTCCAGCGGGCGCCGGCCGAAGCGCATGAGCGCGGTGACGAGCGCCCCGAGGGTCGCCGGCACGCCCGCCGCGAGGATGCCGGACTCCGGCACCTCGCTGTGGCCGAGCGCCTTGTACGCCTCGGCCGTCGCGCTGCCGGGCGCGGCCATATTGCCGTTGAGGGCGGCGACGCCGGACGCGCCCGCCATGCGGATCAGCGCGGGACACTCGCCGCCCAGCGTGCCCATTTGCGGGTTCGTCACGGTTTCCACGAAGGTGGCCGCCACGGCCGCGTCCACGGCGTTGCCGCCGTCCTTCATCACGTCCGCGCCGGCCTGCGTGGCGAGCGTGCTCTCGCTGGCGACGGCGCCGCGACGGCCGAAGCTGCGCGGCACGTGCGTGGTGGTGTCCGTGGGCGCGGTGCGGAAGGCGCGCGTGCTGACCATGGCGTGCAGCCCGTTCGTGTTCGTGGTGATTGTGGTGCGCGGCCCAGGATGCCTGGCCGCCCGGACGGCGCCAAGCCGGTGCAGCATCGGCCCCACGCCGTCCCTGTTTGACCGACCCTGCGCCGCCGGGGCACACTCATTTCATAACAGGAAATGGAGGTTCGTGCCATGACTGCCGAACCAGGGCGCCACGGCGGCTCCGTGATCGTGGTCTTCGAAGTGAAGATGAAGGAAGGCTGTTCGCAGGACTATTTCGACCTCGCGGCGGCGCTGAAGCCGGAACTCGAAAAGATTGACGGCTTCATCTCCGTCGAACGCTTCGAGAGCATGGTGGAGCCGGGCAAGTACGTCTCGCTCTCGGAATGGCGGGACGAGGCCGCGGTCCTAGCCTGGCGCGAGCACGCCGAGCACCAGATGGCCCAGCGCCGCGGCATTGCGGAGATCTTTTCGGATTTCCGCATCCGCGTGGCGCACGTGGCGCGCGACTACACCCTGACCGACCGGCAGCACCGGGCGGCGGAGGTCGTGACCTGACGCGCGCGGGCCGGCGGGCTTTAGAGCATCGCGTTTGAAATCTTTTTTGCAGAGAACACTGGAAATCTGAGGATATGGGACGTTTTTCCAGTGCGAGCAGATTCACGCACGAGCAAGCGGAATCACGCGGGGTGATTCCGCTTTACGGCGATCTGCTCTCTAATGCCCGCCGCCCTGATGCTCGAACTGCTGTTTTTGATCCGCCGTGGCCTCGGTCTGGTACTTGGCCTTCCACTCGTTGTACGGCATGCCGTAGACGATCTCGCGCGCCTCGTCGTAGGACAGCTCGTGCCCCATCTCCTCGGCGGCGGCGCGGTACCACTTGGACAGGCAGTTGCGGCAGAACCCGGCCAAATTCATCAGGTCGATGTTCTGCACGTCCGTGCGCTGTTGCAGGTGGCTGACCAGATCGCGGAAAACCTGGGCCTCGATCTTTTCGCGGGTCGCATCGTCGAAACGCTCGTCGCTCATGGCGGCTCTCCTGTGCTGTGCCCGCCCATTCGTTTGGGGCCGCGCAGCGCGCATTCAACACCGTGCGCTTTGCGGGATTGTGCGGCCCGGGTGCCGGGTGCAACCTGACGGTGCCGAAATCGCGGTGTTTCGTGCGCGCCCCGCAGGCCCGCCGCCCCGTTTCGTCCGGCGCCGCGGGCGCCCGCCGGCACAATCATCAAGTCCAAAAAATCGAGCAGTCAGGATGTCTTCCGGTCGGGTTTCCAGCACTGGCCGGATCGCGTCCGGCGTGGCCCGATCGTGCCGGTGCTTTTCGCCTTCGGCATCAAGTTCTGCAATGGGATCGACCGGCCACCGCAATAATTCAACGGGCGGCGCGCGGTTCTCGACTACCCGAACGCGGTTTCCTGATCTTGACACGCCGGTGAACATGCCCACGATGCGCTGTGTGCATAGCGACATCGGCGGCGGTCGGCCAAGCAGCCACCCGGCCCCGCATGGCCGGTCCGGCGCCCGGCTCGGCGATCGCCGCGCCCCGTGAAATCGCCGGCGTTGCCGGGCTGCCGCGGGCCGGCGTGAAACCGCCACGACCGCCGGTGGGCCGTTCGCCCCGCCGCCCATCCGCATTGTGTGAAACCAGAGGGCCGCCGTGGATATCCTGCTCTACATTGTCGACAACCTGGACCTGATCGGCGAGCGCACGGTGGAGCACATCTCGCTCGTCATCGTCGCGGTGGGCGCCGCCATCGCCACGGGCGTGCCCATCGGCATCGCCATCACCCAGAACCGCCGGGTCGCCGACGCGGTGCTCTACGTGGCCGGCATGATCATGACCGTGCCGTCGATCGCGCTGTTCGGCGTGATGATCCCGATCCTCTCGCTGATCGGCCAGGGCATCGGCTACGTGCCGGCGGTGATCGCGCTCTTCCTGTATTCGCAGCTGCCGATCATCCGAAACACCTACACGGCGATCGACAACGTGGACCCGGCTCTGCGCGAGGCCGCGCGCGGCATGGGCATGACGGCGGTCCAGCGCCTGCGCACGGTGGAGATCCCCATGGCCGTGCCGGTGATCGCGGCGGGCGTGCGCACGGCCGTCGTCATCAACATCGGGATCACCGCCATCGCCGCCTACATCGGCGCGGGCGGCCTGGGCGACTTCATCGCGCGCGGCATCTCGCAGACCGACCCGCGCCAGCTCGTCACCGGGGCGCTCGGCGTCAGCATCCTGGCGGTGCTGGCGGACTACGGGCTGCTCTGGGTGCAGAACCGCCTCACCCCCGCGGGGCTGAAGACCTGACCTGCGCGAACCCGGCCAAGACGCAAAGGACGGACGAACGCCCATGATCCGCCTGGAAAACCTCTCCAAGAGCTTCGACAGCCCCGAGGGCACGGTGCGCGCCGTGGACAACGTCACCCTGGAGGTGCCGGAGGGCGAGATCGCCGTCCTGCTCGGCCCTTCGGGCTGCGGCAAGACCACCACGATGAAGATGGTGAACCGGCTGGTCGCGCCGACCTCGGGCAAGATCTACATCAACGGCCAGGACACCGACACCTACGACGTCATCCAGCTCCGCCGCGAGCTGGGCTACGTTATCCAGCAGATCGGGCTGTTCCCCAACATGACGGTGGAGCAGAACATCTCGGTCGTGCCGCGCCTGCTCGGCTGGTCGCGCCAGGCGCAGAAGGACCGCGCCGGAGAGCTGATGCGCATGGTGGCCCTGGACGAGCGCCTGCTCTCGCGCTTCCCGAAGGAACTCTCCGGCGGCCAGCAGCAGCGCGTCGGCGTGGCGCGCGCGCTCGCCGCCGACCCGCCGGTGCTGTTGATGGACGAGCCCTTCGGCGCGATCGACCCCATCAACCGCGAGGTCATTCAGGACGAGTTCCTGAAGATGCAGGCCAAGCTCAAGAAGACGATCATGTTCGTCAGCCACGACATCGACGAAGCCGTGAAGATGGGGGACAAGATCGCCATCTTCCGCGAAGGCCGGTTGGAGCAGTACGACGACCCCGACATGCTGCTCTCCCACCCGGCCAACCCCTTCATCG